>JBCKZY010000092.1:0-7054 GCA_038918635.1 Thermodesulfovibrionia bacterium
TAATTAACTGGTTTTCATATTTATTTTGCTGTCAACCCGCCTTTGGCGAGGCTCGTGGCTTTAAACCGTAAACCGTGAACTGTGAACTGATTTTTTTTGCGCCTGTAGCTCAGTGGATTAGAGCATCGGCCTCCGAAGCCGGTTGTCGGAGGTTCAAGTCCTCCCAGGCGCGCCAAATTCATTTTGCATAAGCAAAATGAATAGCATGTGGCAGGTAGCAGTTAGTTTTTATTAGACATTAGCTATATGCTATAAGCTAAAATTTGTTCTTTAATCTTTGTACTGTCTTTTACCATGTGCTATTTGCAACATGCTATTAGCTAATATGGGCCGTTAGCTCAGTTGGTAGAGCAGCTGACTCTTAATCAGCGGGTCGTAGGTTCGAATCCTACACGGCTCACCATTTTTTCTAATTATAAAAGGACTTACAGAATAAACTCTGTAAGTCCTTTTTGTTTGGCTAAAGAATGGCTAAATGAAATTGCTACAAGGAGTCTTTGAAATAGATTATCTTCTCAATTTTTCCTTTTCTTAATTGCTCCTCATTCTAGTAACCTGTTGAATTATAAGAACATAAAATTTTGCAGATTAGCTGACTTATGCCAGCACATAGACAAGGTAAATGAACCGTGGCGACTGATCTGTCATTCAAAAATAATCGAAAAGCAATTAGGAGTAAGGGAGAATACGAAAAAAATAAATTCACAAATTAACGATTAAATTTTGATTCCTGTCAAAATGTGCAGTTTGGTAATATTGATGCACTCGTAAAAAGTCATGGGATGGCTAAGTGAAAATTTCGATATACAAGGCGTAGTGTATTTTTAAAGCCGAGACTATACATATAGTATGTCGAGGATTTCAAAATGCGCTGCAACGCAGTAGATCGGACTTTTTACGACGCCATCAATATTGTTAAAATTAAAATCAGACATATTTTCTTCCAGATAAAACATCTTCCAGTTTACTCAATGATTCTTTTTTCTTTTGTGAACTCATTTTATTGATATTCTGGAGCTTCCATTTTACTGCAGGCAATAAAGCTGCTTTCGGAAAAGCAAACAATTCCCAATTCGGTATTCCTTCTTTTAATGAAAATAAAAACTGCCGATCATTTTTATTTAACCCTTTATGTATCGTTTCAACTATCATATCCCTGGTTAGATAAAGCTCCTCCAGACTGACATCTTCATACGTCAAGCCCTTAAACTCAGACTCATACAGTGTACTTATGTCCTGAGGTCTGGGGGCAAGCAACTCAGCTATAGGACGATTATGGCTGATCAAATATACAAGAAACGTATTTTTGATACTCTCAGTAATACCTTCATTATTCAATAAATAGTGAATATCAAAAAGGTCTCTCGGATGTTGTCTGTCCAACGCTGCACAAAGCTTTCCACCATACAGGTCTTCAAAACTTAATAACAGCATTCTGACATAACCAAATTCTTTTTCAGCCTTTGCGGATATTTCTTTTTCCTGAGGTGGATGAACACTCCCGCGTAATACTGGTGTCACTTCTACTTTTATAGTGACACCTTCCCGAGAAATCAACAATCGATTGCAATATTTTGTTCCGGTTAGGAGATTCTTATTTATAACACTTCCATGTACAGCCCTTTGGATATTTGATCCAATACTTTTAAGGGCTATATCAATCGCTTTTAAGCTGACATCTCGATCTTCCACAGGCAGATAAGAGAGATCAATATCGACCGATAGACGTGGCATATTTCTCACAAACATATTTATGGCTGTTCCACCCTTCAGCGCAAAACAAGATTCTTTTGCCACATGTGGTAATACTGAAATCAATAAATGGGCCTGATCAGAATATATTTTCTGCACCCTGCTCTCCTGTCATGGAACGAGGAACTGTTATGGCGTAGGTTTTATCCAATGCTCCGCCTTTTACTATCATTCGTTTGCCGCTTCCAAGGTCTACATTGACTGTATTCAGTTTGCTTCGCCATGCATGGTTGTGCCTGTCCGCAAACCATAAAAAAAGTCGTTTAGTTTTGATCTGCCTGCATGCCTGCAAAAGACTATTCAACAGTTTGGGACGTAATGTCGCAGCACTTTCAAAATATTTGTCGGCCAGTGAAAAATCTGATTCATCCTTGATCTTCCCAAGCAATTCAAACAATGCAAGTTCGACCGTAGAAAAGCGCAGTTGCCAATCCCAGTGACCAAACGGGCGAGTTGTTAAGGCATCAGATGGGAATTTATCCAGCCCCCCCATTCCCTTTGCAACAAGTTTGACGGGCAACTGAAATTTGTTAAGCCAACCAGGCAGTTTGTTCACCCCATAAAGCTCAACAGTCTGCATGCCACCCAATGGCAAGTAATGCGCCATGCCCTGCAGATCAAGCGCAGAACGACCTCCCACATGGACCGGGCTTCCTAATTCCTGGATCGAGTAGACCACATGCTCCCATTTCAAAGGAGGCCCTGGACGGCGGTAAACGCCATGCCCAACCCGTTCCAGCTTACCGGATCTGACAAAGTAGTCCACGGCTATGCGATCAAATCCCTTTATTTTAAGCCACGTGCGGTTGACCACCAGCCCATCGGGCAGAAAGTTAGTTAACAAAACAGAATCAGGTTTGTTTAGGTTATTGTTTTGCATAGCCATAGTATGCATTAGCTCGCTTTTATAAACCAGCAAAATGCACATTACAAGTTTAGCAATTACTGTTAATGCAGACCTAATCTCTGCAATTAACTTATATTATAAACCATAATGTATATTTTTTTGCAATAGTCAGTTTGTCTTAAATAAGCAAGTACTAATAGGTATATACATATTAATATCCGAGATACTCAAAAGAATGGAAAATATATTATCCAAAAACTCTATAATTACCTCTCCGCACCTCGGTAATCATCCAGTGAATATGCAGTAATTGGTCTTAAACCCCTGCCTGCATATTCTAGTGTTTTGAATAAGTAGCCAATAAATGATCCTGAATAACGGTAGCAGCGGATACAGCCCTCAATACGATTTTGAATCAACGACTCATATCCCTCCCATGATGATAGTATGGGTCGAGTCTCAATCCACTCATCAATCGTAAACCTGACAAGCTTAGTGATTTCTTCCTTTGCAATTACATTCCCTTTCTGAGCAATCCTCACTAACGCAATACTTATAAGATCCCGCACATACTCATCGTTCTTATCAGCCGGAGCAAGAAAGACATATAATTTTGATTGATATTTCTGAAGAATACTACTAACTTCTCTTTTCTTCCGGTATGATTTTTTTCTGTTCCGATAGGACGGTCTCCATTTCTTTTGGAACCTGCGATTAATTGCGCGAGTTATTCTATCCCAATCAATACCGCCGATATCCGCTCGGACGTTTTTCTGAATATACCAGTAAACATGGGGGGCCTGTTTTAGTATCCAAGAACTATTGAATATATCGGGGCGTTTTTCTATCAAGAGTTTGTTTATGGTTTTCACAGCATAATCCAAATCCATTGCATTATCTTATAGCAAAACGGTGTTTTGAGTAGATCAAACTAAAATATAGACAACAAATAAAGAGAACAAAATAATAGATCAAGAAAATTGTTACAAATAGTCCTAGAAATAGACTATTTTCTCAATTTTCCCTTTTCTTAATTGCTCCTCATTCTAGTAACCTGTTGAATTATAAGAACATAAAATTTTGCAGATTAGCTGACTTATGCCAGCACATAGACAAGGTAAATGAACAAGATGAGGTGCTTACTGAAAGTCAGCGCAAAATCAAGATACATTTTGAAACGATTCGAATTTTTCGGTGTATTGCAGAACAGCCCACACAAAAGAGGAATGGCTCCATGTAAGCGGTGAAACTGAAAGCGGGGAACCGTTTAGGGGGTGCACCTGTTCTGCAAAAACTCCGGAAGGAAGAGCATTCTTCACGCACCATTCAAGATAAGGAATCGCCTCGCGGAGTTCCTGAAGACTTTGAGCACGGGCTATATAATACTCCGCCAGCCAGAGCGTTGATATAAACCATGGATTTCCGGGAATATCCGCCGGGCTGTCGTCTGGTCGATGATAAACATCATTCTGGTATCGGGCACAGCCTTCAACAGGGGTGTTGAGCCATAACTGCTGATGTATCGCATCCATTGTTTCGACAATCCGCGGATCTTTGGGAGACAATACTTCCAAAATAACGAGTGCCGACAAGCTGACATCTATCACTTCATCGAGTTCATAGCCTTTACCTTTTCTGTAACCGGAGCGGGCGTACCTCTTCAGTCCGTTGTGGTATAGATGCTTAGTGAGCCCCCCCTTTATTTCTTCCGCCGTTTTATCATATTTTTTTGCCAATGAGGCATCCTGAAAGAGTCTTGCAAAATTTCCTGCTGCCCTGAGGCCTGCAATCACTGATGCCACAGTATAAGTGTGAACCCCGAAACGCTCCTCCCAGAGATCATAGCAGGGCATGGGCAGTTTAGTCTCAGGATCACGGTGAGTCACCATAAAATCTGCAGCCTTTTTAACAAGCTTATCATAGAGAGGTCTGATGAATTCTATATCTTTTGAACTCTCATAGTGTATCCAGAGCGCCCAGATAATCAATGCGGTAGAGTCCTCCTGTATCGGGAGCACTTCCTTGCCATTATGTAACCATGGATGCCAGTTGCTGGCCAGTGAGCCGTCAGGATTGTAATGCTGGTAAAGGTACCCGTCTTCCGATAGAACTCTTGCGCAAAAGTCGAAGAATTTCATACATATATGCGTATAACCGGCCTTTGCCAGAGCTGCGGCTACAAAGGCCCCATCGCGTCCCCACATGTAAGAATAAGTATCTCTTCCAAAACGGACTATATCCGAATCATTTGCAGCTGTGATTGCCCCCCTGTTGTCTATCTGGGTCCTTAATATCATGAGACTGCGGTTGTATATGTTAATGACAGATTCCGGCAAGTCACCAAAAGACCTTGATTCTTTCCTGACCCACGCTCCCCAGTAATCCGATGTGCGTTTGATCAGATTATCCGGTGTCTTCTCTATTACATCCCGGTTAAGTTTGGCCACCTCATTATAATTTGTGCCTGCAGCGATCCAGTAATAAGCCGAAGCTTTCCTCCTTGGAGGTACATGTATCCATATGCCGATAGCAGAGTCGGCGGAGCCCCATGAAATCTGGTTACCGCTGAGTTCTCCATCCTCGGCGTCTTTCCATACTCCTTCCCTCCCTGGCACTTCTTTGTCGCCGCAGGCGTAGTGATTTACCCCATACTCTCCCGATTTGCAGCAATTAATAAGAAAGTAGCGATTGACCTTGTAGTGGATTATGGAGAGGGTCCGTGGATCAAAATAGGCCGTATCTCCGATATCATAGCCATAAAGAAGAAAGTCATGACAGAAGAAGAGCCTTACCTGACGCTCCTTTCTCTTCAGGTTTATAACCTCGATCTTCTTTATATATACGTTCAAGTCCACATCCACCACGTCATGGCAGCGCAGTTCCAGACCCAGGGACCTGTTTTTCAGAAAAACATCAGTAACGAGGCTGTCATTGTTATACCTCAGGTCCTTTTCCCATTCCGGACCCATCCAGGAACAGTACCCATCCACCCACACTCCGAACCGGAAAGGGTCTCCTTTTGAATGGTTCTCCTGTCCTATATAGGGAAAATACACATCCCTGATCTGATAATCAGAATCAAAATTAAAAAGAAGATTGCCGTTGCTTACAGGGATGTCTTTGGGCATAATTTAGATACTCCTAAGAAGGAGCAGAAATGTAATGAGTTTATATTAATTATATTCATCCGCTTACACTCACTGCGTCATTTGCTATGCGGCCATTATACCTTGGTGTATTGGTTTCGATGGATGGCCGGTTAATGACCTGATGCGGACGTCTGATGTTTTATGGCTGTCGATTATCTTATGGTATAGTTCTGAATAGTTAAAGGCCATACTTGTTATGGAGAAATGGTTCCTAACATGTCTCCTGCATTGGCGGGGATCAATACTGTCTATCCGGCCGACTGCTTCAATCATGTCATTCATGGAATCTACCACAAAACCGGTTTTTCCGTCCACAACAATTTCAGGAACAGCGCCTCTATTGAATGCGATGACCGGTGTGCCGCATGCCATCGATTCGACAAGAACAAGCCCGAATGGCTCACTCCATTGTATAGGGAATAAGGTTGCCCGCGCATGACGGTACCAGTGTTTTTTATGCTCGCTGCTGAGCTCTCCGATGTAGATAATCTGTTTGTCGCTGTCCAGTAACGGTTTTATTTCCCTGGCATAATAGTCCTTGTAAACCGGATGCCTGCTGACTTCAGAGGAGAGGTCGATAGAGTTCTTCAGGCCTGCAAAAAACTCCCTGTCCGCGGGTTTGTTCTGGACACAGCCGGCAATGATAAGCTTGGAACCTGTTTTTTTAGCGATTTCTATGGCCTTGTCCTGTCCCTTATCGCGGGTTACCCTGCCTATAGTGAATAAATAGCTTCTTTTATCCGGCTCCTTTTTTGCAGGGAATTCTTCAACGTCAATCCCGTGGTAAACAACATTCTCTGCGTTCACCAGATCATGATACTGTCTTTTTTGATATTCGCTTATCGCGGCACAATGTACCCGGGGAGATGACAGAAGAGGACTGCACCAGCGCTGGTAAGCCCCTCCGAGGGAGCTGTCTTTTGTGGATAAGTGAAGGGTCATTACAATCGGTATATGCATTCTGAATACACTGTCATACATGAACTCAACAGCTTTTGCATCATGAGTGTGTATGATGTCAATGTCGCCCTTACTTGCCCTGTACAATGCATTTGAAAGGTGCATATTCATGGTTCTGCGCCTTTCAGAGGTGTTATCGCTCCAGTAATCACCAATGCTCTTATCAACAGTCACGTGATGTTCACCGAATACTCTGGAATCACCTGAACAGGCAACTATCGACCTGTGACCTGAGGAATAGAGCCCTTTGTCTATATTATGAATGACAGTTTCTATGGGACCATAACCAAGGTCCGGCCTGATCGGCTGGTTAAGTGTTGCTACGTGCAGTACAGTCAGTTTTCCA
>JBCKZY010000093.1:0-7042 GCA_038918635.1 Thermodesulfovibrionia bacterium
AGAATAATATGAATACAAATATCTTAATTTCTCGAAGATTTATTTTGTTGGTAACAGTATTCTTATTACCCGCCTTACTTATATCCTTTGACACGGCCAAGGCTGAGCATGATTTAATGGAAGGTCTTGCCGGACCACCTTTCTCTGATCCGTCAGTAATACAGGAGATGCCGAAAGAATGGGAAAAGCAGCCGATCAAGTATGACGTGTCAGCAGGAGACCCTGACCTTGTTATCACACTTGACCAGCAGATGTATCCCGCGCTTAAGCCGATAATTCAGGAATACGCATTGAAACAGGATCTGAAGATACTTATTAAAGAGGGCACATGTGGTCTGTCCGCAGGTATGCTGTCACGTAAGACGGCTGATATCGGCGCTTACTGCTGCGCGCCGGGTCTAACGGACAGATTGCCCGGACTCCGGTTCCACACACTGGGGATCGCCCCGCTGGCCCTTATTGTCCATCCTGATAATCCTATTGATAACATTTCGATTGGGCTGGCACGAGAGATCTTCATGGGTGAAGTATTTCGCTGGTCTGAGCTTGAGACCTCAGAAAAGCAAAAGAAAAAAAATCTACTTATACAGCCGGTCGCGAGGCTCCACTGCAAACAGCGGGGGGGGGCATTGGCGTTTACTGCTTGATAATGAGGAACTCTTCACCCCCGGCCTTGTTGAGGTGGGCGCAATCCCGGATATGATCTCTCAGGTTGTTTCCAATGTAAGCGCCATAGGATATGAAACGTTATGGGTAACCCGTCTTTTTAGTAAGAAAGGAAGAGTAAAGGCCCTGAAGATTGACGGGCATGATCCTGATGACCTTTCTCATCTTCTGACCGGTAAATACCCTTTGTACCGTGTCTACAGCATTACATCATGGGAGGGGGAAGGTGTTTCAAAACCTCATGCCCGTAAGCTGGTGGACTATCTGTTAAAACAGGTTGAAGGTCTTGACAGCAAGTATAGCTTTCTTCCTTCATCCCGCCTCAGAGAGGCCGGCTGGATCTTTAATGGTGATGAACTTGTTGGAACACCCCAAAAGTAGGACCCTGCAATGAACAGACTGCATCAACGAACCCCCTTAACACTCAAGATGATCGTTGCTACAATCCTGGTAGGCATTCTTGTCTGGTTCGTGCTGGACCATATTCAGACCCGAAGGGTGAAAGAGATTTTTCAGGACCAGTTGTTAGAGAGGCTTGGGGAAAAGGCGACAGAGGACAGGCTCAACTTTGATCTCCACTTAAAGGCCTATCACAGATTGGCCAAGATGATGTTGCTGCATAAAGGGTTTGTTGAATACATAAAAGCACTGCAGTGGGACCCGGACCCTGATACCCCTGTTCATGTCATTTATCAAAGACGGGCACCCTTGTGGTATCCAATACGCTCAGTGCTGCGATCTTTTGTCAGCCCCCGTTACGCGTTATTGCTGGACCCTCAAGGAAGGGTGAGAGAGGTATATCAGGACCGTAAGGGAACCATTCCCGCATCTCTTCTTGCGCCGGCACGTCTTCTCATAGAGAAGAGCCAAAATCAGAGCTTTATGACCAATATTGAAGGGACACCGTTTCTGGTCACATCAGTATCTTACTCTGGTTCAAAGGGGGGGGGAGAGGCTGTACTAATGCTCGCCTCCCCTATTGATGATGAGTTTCTCAATTATTCACTCGGCCCGCATCGATCGGGACGCATAATAGCGTTGCTTGACCAGGAAGAAGATCCGAGTATTGTGATGAGCAATAACATTGATGAACTGCCTCCCGGTTCATTGCTTAGCGCTATAAAGGACAGATATATTACTACCGGGCGTGGATTTTTTGATTACGGTTCCTCTGAAGAGAGTATTAAACTTGCCTCTTTCATTGCGACTTCAGATGCTGAACTAAAGATCAATTCAATAGTCTTAAAGGAACGTAAAGAGCGGGCAACAATGGCTTTTATTCTTATCCTGTCATTTGCGCTAGTTATGTATTTTATTACTCGTCGTATACAGGGTTTGACCCTGCGTATTTCAGATTTTTCACAGCATGCTCTGGGGGCTCAGAAGCATATAATGAAAAAAGGGGACCAGCTTTACGCGCTTGAAGAGAGGTTTAAACACCTTACAGATGAGATTATTGAAGCACGTGAGACCATAAAGGAACAGGCTGAAGAACATACCCGCATTATCGTCGACAAGGCATTTGATGCTATCGTAACAATAAATACCGATGGTTATATCACCTCATGGAACCCTCAGGCTGAGGCTGTATTCGGCTGGAGCCGTGATGAGGCGGTCGGGAGTAAAGTTGCGGATACTTTAGTCTCTCCAGAAGATCATATGGAACATGGTAACAAGCTTATGCATTTCATTGCCGACGCGGAAGGGAGATTTTTTAACAGGCTTAATGAGGTAACCTTTTGCCGCCGTTATGGTGAGGAGTTCCCGGCCGAGTTTTCTATCACGCCTGTTAAATTGAATGATAGCAACCTCTTTATCGCCTTTATCCGTGATGTCACCGAGCACAAAAAGGCAGAGGATGCATTACAAAAGCTCGATAAGCTTGAATCTGTCGGATTACTTGCAGGAGGCATAGCTCATGATTTCAATAACCTATTAGCCGTGATACTCAATAATCTGTATTTGATTAAAATGCATACAAAGTCTGACGGAAAAATGATAAAGCCTGTAGAATCAGCTGAAAAAGCATCAATAAGGGCACAATCTTTAACCCAGCAACTCCTTACTTTTTCTAAAGGTGGAGAGCCGGTAAAGCGGCTGGTTAACATCAAGGAACTAATCAATGAATCAATCTCACTCTCTCTCAGGGGGTCAAATGTTCAATGTGAATCTTTTTGTGCTGCTGATCTCTGGAATGCAAAAGCAGATGAAGGGCAAATTAACCAGGTTTTTAGTAACATCCTGATTAATGCCGATCATTCCATGCCGGATGGCGGGACAATCAGTGTTAATTGTGAAAACGTTTCTATGGAAAGAGAAAAAGATAATCTCCTAAATAAAGAAGACTATGTGAAAATATCCATAAAAGACCAGGGAATGGGCATATCAAAAAAAGACATTTCCAGGATATTCGACCCCTATTTTACAACTAAAGAGAAGGGGAGCGGACTCGGCCTATCAACAGTCTATTCAATTGTAAGCAGGCATGGCGGACATATAGATGTGGAGTCGTCTGCAGGAGATGGAACGGTATTTTCTATTTATCTTCCGGCCAGCAGGAATAAAGCAATTGATAGGAGTTTGTCTGAATCTGAGCCGATAACCGGTGAAGGGAGAATACTTATTATGGATGACGATGAGCTTGTGAGAGATTCTTTAGGGCAGATGTTAGAGATGCTCGGGTACCGGACAGAGTCTGCAATTGAAGGTGGAGCAGCTTTAGATAGTATCAGAAATGCCATGGCTAAAGGTCGGCCATTTGATGTGGTTATCATGGACCTGACTATTCCCGGCGGCAGGGGGGGGGAAGGAGACGATTGAAGAATTGAAAAGTATAGCGCCCAATGTGAAGGCGATAGTAACAAGCGGGTATTCTAATGATCCGATTATGGCGAACTTTGGTTACTACGGTTTTAACGCGGTACTTACCAAACCTTACAAAGACATTAGAGAACTAAGTGTTATTCTGGATAAGGTTATAAAAGGTATATAGGCTCTACTGGCTTTTGTGTGAGAAATTTCATGTAATATGTTCACTGTTCGTCATTCCCCTATAAACCGGGATCCATGCTTCAAGGGTTGTGGGAATCGAAGGAATGATATAACTACTCATAGTGGACTATCTCTGCTATAGAGATATCATGAATCAGAGTTTTAAGGTGATTTTTCGATCTCCCGCAAGAGGAGCTTCAGTTCCCTGAACACCTCATTCCATGACTTGCCCCTCAGGTCAAGTTCTTCATACAATGAATCAGACAGCTTAACAACATCCTGGTCATCCATATTAAGCGGTATGATCTCAACATCAAAAGGTGCGATACCAACAGGCCAGGCGATGCCGTTGGAGTCATTGTTCTGCTCTACCGCCGCCGCCGCAATACGCGCGGGGCCTATACCGTAACTGCCCATTACAATCGGTGTCTCTACGCTCTTCTCATCAAGATAAAAGGCCTTAAGAGGCATGGAATACTTTGTCCCTAGCTTAAAGATATTACCGATCTCTATAACATTTTCAATCCTTATATCCCCGCCGCATTCAGCGCACTTGTCCCCTTCCCCGGCAACGTGTATATCGTGCCACTCAGCCTTAAAATGAAGAGAGGACCTGATCCCCTCAGTATGATGACCTTCCTTATTAGCCCCTGATATATAAACTCCCTGCTTGAGGGATATATCGGATATTTTTCTTAAATCATTACCGTGCGGGCCGATGAAGCCGGCTTCGACACCTAGTATTTCCTTTATCTCGTCCTTCTCCGCGGCCCTGAACTCTCCAGCAACCATCTGGAGTTTTTTCTCATGAAGCACCTGATCGCCCCGGACAAGAGCAAGAAAAGGGCCGTCACTGCCTATAAGAAGAAGACTCTTTATAAAGAACCGGGGGCTGATTCCAAGAAAACCTGAAACCTCCTCAACCGTCCTCTTCTCAGGGGTCGGGATATCTTTTAAATCCCTGCCATCTCCTACAGAGGATTCAGGCTGGCCGACCGGGTTTGACCTTGCAAGTTCTATATTCGCGGAATAACCGCATTTATCACAGAGGACGATAGTATCTTCACCTGCCGGGCTAGGGGCCATAAACTCGTGCGCGGTCGCCCCGCCCATCATCCCGGGATCGCTTTCAACCTGATAAAACTTCAGGCCGCATCTCCTGAATATCCTGTGATACGCTTCCGCATGTTTTTTGTAGTTCTCTTCAAGCCCCTTCTCGTCCCTGTCAAAACTGTAACTGTCCTTCATAATGAACTCACGGGTTCTCAGAATCCCGCTCTTGGGCCTCGCCTCATCTCTGAACTTTGTCTGTATCTGATACCAGACCTGCGGCAGCTCCCTGTATGAACGTATCTCCATAGAGGCAAGCCAGGTGATCACCTCTTCATGAGTCATTCCAAGACACATATCCCTGTCGCCCCTGTCCTTGAGCCGGAACATTTCATCTCCTATCTCATCCCACCGGCCTGTCTTCTTCCATACATCGGCGGGATGGAGGGCCGGCATAACTATCTCCTGCGCACCGATTGCGTTCATCTCCTCCCTGATAATACAGTTGATCCTCTCCATAACCCTCAGAGCAAGAGGAAGGTATATGTAAAGACCCGATCCTAGCTGTCTCACATAGCCTGCACGCAGCATCAGCACATGACTCACCGCGTCTGCCTCCGCAGGCACCTCACGAAGCGTAGGGATAAATATTTCAGAAAATCTCATATTCAACTCCTTGATAATTTAATAGTTTAGGAATTTCCATTTTTCTGACAGGATTTTTTCCACGAATTAAAACAAATAACAAAATAATGACATATCTGACAGGATTAACATGATTAACTGGATAGAAAAGATTTTTCTTTTCTTTTTTTTAAAAAGTATCCTGAAGATCCTGTATATCCTGTCTAATAATTGAAGAACAGTTTATGGTCCATTACTGATACAGGGAGGCATTGTTTCATTCCTTGAACGTCGGGCTTTCTTTCATCGCCGTGATACCGGCAGTATTATCTTCCGATTCCCAGGTTCCTGCTATAAAGTTTTCCATCAAACGATAGGCCTCGTCGTCAGGATACTGCACCGGGGGATGTTTGCATAAGTAAGATGACGGCGCGTGCAGAACTCCCCCTTCGTTACGGTCAATAGCAAGTTTGACGCAGCGGATAGAATCAATCGCTACGCCCGCGGAATTTGGTGAATCCTCAACAGAGAGGCGAAGCTCAAGATTAATGGGGACATCTCCGAATATCTTTCCCTCCATACGGATAAAACATACCTTGTTGTCCTTTTGCCACTGCACATAATCGCTAGGTCCTATATGTATATTTTCAGCCTCCATCCTTTCTTTCAAAACAGACTGAACAGCCTCTGTCTTTGACCTTTTTTTAGAGATTAGCCTGTCCCTGTCAAGCATATTCAGAAAATCGGTATTACCGCCTGTATTTAACTGGTAAGTCCTGTCAAGCTTAACCCCTCTCTTTCTGAAGAGGTCAACCAGAGTCCTGTGAGTAATTGTAGCGCCAAGCTGTGACTTTATATCATCTCCGATTATCGGGATATTCTTATCTTTAAACCTTCCGGCCCACTCCGGGCTGCTGGCGATAAATACTGGAATGTTATTAATGAATGCCACACCGGCTTCAAGGGCACACTCGGCATAGAACTTTGTCCCTTCCTCAGAACCAACCGGAAGATAATTCAGCAGCATTTCAGCGCCTGATTCAACTAATGACTTTACTACCTCCTCTTTTGTAGCTTCTCTCTCATCCGCTAACATGAAAGTATACTTAACATCATAAGCCTTCATATGCCCGGCAAACCCGTCAAGTTTCCTCCCCATCCTGACCTTTACCATAGTTTCAGGCAGGTCGCTACAGAAAACCTTTGTGCAGTTCGGGGGCTCGAATATCGCCTCAGAAACATACTTGCCGACTTTTCTCTTATCAATATCAAACGCGGTCACAACCTCTATATCAAAAGGCCTGTACCCGCCTATTTCCCAGTGCATAAGTCCTATGGCATCATCGGATTTTTTCCCTTTATAATACTCAATTCCCTGAATCAGTGAACTTGCGCAGTTACCGATTCCGGCAACAGCTATTCTGATCTTTTCCATTTTAATCATCCCCTGTCAGCTTCAAGAACCAGGCAAATTAGTATAAAAAGAAGCTGTCACGATAAAGATAACAGAAAATCATGTTTATTTTCAATCAGCACATTATTTAAATTCATTCTTTGAAATCATACATTTTGAGTTTTCCGGTAATATATGTCATGTCAAGTGTCATTTCACCGGCCCTGGTCGCTCGCTCGCCTCGGGGCGAAGCAACTGGCCTCGGGGCCTGTCTCGCCAGTAGTGGACGAAGCAACGGGTCTATTGCGATGCCGAAGG
>JBCKZY010000094.1:0-7022 GCA_038918635.1 Thermodesulfovibrionia bacterium
GACTTGATACTAATAAAGGCCTCATTCCCCGCTCGTTGACTTAACTTCCCCACTCAATAGGGTTCACTTTATAAAAAACTTGCAGTTCATGGTAAAGTTCAGGATGTTTTTTCTTTAGTTGTGCCGGTTTTTCAAAAAAAGTTTCGGTTGCGACAGCAAAAAATTCTGCCGGAGCAGTGGCCCCGTACTTATCCATCACGCTCTTTTTCCCTTTTAATGTTTTGTTCTGGAGCAATTTATATTCTTTTGAAAATATCCGGGACCAAGCCGAGTAAGCCGAAAACATCTCAAGGATGGGAGCCCCGTCTGCCCTGCCATCCTCTTGATCAAGTTGATGGGCAAATTCATGCATCGCAACATTATGGCCGTCCTGAAAATTTAGCGCCCCCCCTTTTACACTGTCCCAGGCCAGAACAACCGTGCCATGTTTCCATGATTCGCCAAGACGAACAGATGAGTCAGTTGGATGTAAGTCAGAATTGCTACGGGTGCTGACCACGTAGGTGCTTGGATAAACCAGCACGGAATAAAGTTTCGGGTAGCAGTCGCACTTTCGATTAAGCAGGAGCATGCAGGCCTGGGCGGCAATGGTAACCTTAATCTCATCGGTCAAGGTAAGCCCACCGCATCCTTCAAAAGATTTTTCCGAAATAAATATTCTTATATATTCATTGAGCTGTTGTTGTAATTGTGGAGAAATCTTTTGATAAGGAGGAAGATTTTTTTTAAGGATTGCAGACCATTCCTGCGGAAAGGGGGTGCTCAACAATACCCGCCTTTTTTGCTGTCGGCGGGCCGAAGCAAAAACCTTAATGGCCCATACCACTCCTCCGGTAATTAAGATAATAATAATAAGATTCATCTGAGGTTTTTTAGTCTATCAAAATTAAATATAAAAAGGGGGCAAACGTAGAATTGACCCTTCTACATATTATTTGCCTAATGCTGTGAATCATCAGGAATTAGCCTTGTTGAGTGGAATTGAACGGATGCTTACGACGAATTGATTGAATCACGTCGTCGAGCTGTTGAAGAAAACGTGATCGGTCACGCTTTGTTAGCGGTGGAGGTCCGCCCGTCATCTCTCCTCTGTCACGAAGTTCTGAAAGCAGGTCCCGAGTCGCTACGGCTTCACCGATGTTGTCTTCCGTGAACAGCTTTCCGGTTGTACCAATTACACGTGCGCCTTCCTCCAGGCAGCGGCTCGCAAGCGGAATATCAGCGGTGACCACGATGTCGTGAGGTTGCACATGCTCGATAATCCAATCATCGGCCGCATCGAATCCGTTCTCTGCAACTTCGAGTGCAATCCACCGTTCATCCGGAACTCGCATCCAAGAGTTGGCCACCACTGTGACATCAAGGCGATATCGGCTTGCTACGCGATACACCTCCTGTTTCACCGGGCACGCATCAGCATCAACAAAGATGTGCAACAAAAGAAGATCCTCCCCATTCAATTAATACCGCAAGAATGATAAGTCCTACATATGCAATTGGGGCCATCAAGTATATTGTAAGTGCTATCAAAAGACATGAGACATCTGCTATATGAATTTTCTTCATTTAATGATTCTATCTTCTAACAAATGATTATATGATTTATCTTAGTTATAGCAGAAATAATTGTTTCAAGCAATGTAAAATTGATAACGATGAACCAACAGCACATCCAGCGCATTGCGCGTGAACTTACCGTACAGGCATCACAGGTACAGGCAGTGGCAGAGCTGCTTGACGAAGGTGCCACCGTACCCTTTATATCACGGTACCGCAAGGAGGCCACCGGCAGTCTTGACGAAGTGGATGTCGCCGCTGTCCGCGACAGGCTTGAGCAGCTCAGGGAACTGGACAAGCGGCGTGCGGCGGTCCTGAAATCACTTGTTGAACGTAACCTCCTGACAGATGAACTGCAGGGGAAGATCAGCGCCGCAGATACCTTAACCGTACTGGAAGACATCTACCTGCCCTTCAGGCCCAAGCGCAGGACCAGGGCCGCCATGGCAAGGGAAAAGGGACTGGAGCCTCTTGCGCAATTGCTGTTTAAACAGGGGGAGACAGCACCCGAGTCAGAAGCCGCGGGATACATTAATCCGGAAAAGGGCGTGGAGTCTGCAGAAGACGCGCTGGCGGGTGCACGTGACATAATAGCTGAGTGGGTCAATGAAGACCAGCAGGTCAGAGAGAAGATGAGGGCCCTGTTTTTTCAAAAGAGCATCATGCGGGCAAAGGTAATGGCCGGTAAGGAAGAGGCCGGCATAAAATTCAGGGATTATTATGAATGGGAAGAGCCGGTCTTAACGGCCCCCTCGCACAGGGTACTTGCAATGAGGAGAGGCGAGAGCGAGAGTTATCTGTCGCTCAGGATTACCCCTCCTGAGGCGGAGGCGGTCGCCCTCATGGAATCACTCTGCATACAGAATACCAGCCCGGCGGCAGAACAGGTCAGGACCGCTATTCTTGACTGCTACAAGCGTCTGCTCTGCCCCTCAATGGAAGTGGAGATACGTCTTGCCTCCAGGAAAAAGGCCGATGAAGTGGCGATAGGCGTTTTTGTGGAGAACCTCAGGGAACTGCTGCTTGCTCCGCCGCTGGGGCAGAAAAATGTCATGGCGATAGATCCGGGATTCAGGACCGGGTGTAAGGTCGTATGCCTTGACCGTCAGAGCACGCTCCTTCATAATGACACGGTATATCCGAATCTCTCAGCCAAAAAGGATGAAGATGCCGCTTCAAAAATCCGCTTCCTTTGTGAAAAGTTCAGCATAGAGGCCATAGCCATTGGAAACGGTACCGCGGGCAGGGAGACCGAGTCATTTGTCCGGGGGCTTGGACTGCCGGATGGAACAAGCATCGTAATGGTGAATGAGAGCGGTGCATCCATCTATTCCGCATCTGATGCGGCGCGTGAAGAATTCCCTGAGCATGATCTCACGGTGCGGGGATCTGTATCAATAGGCAGAAGGCTTATGGACCCGCTTGCGGAGCTTGTAAAAATAGACCCCAAATCAATCGGTGTGGGTCAATACCAGCATGACGTAGACCAGACAGCGCTGAAAAAAAACCTCGACGATGTCGTCATCAGCTGCGTAAACAGAGTCGGCGTAGAGGTCAACACCGCGAGCGAACAGCTGCTCACCTATGTATCAGGACTGGGCCCCCGGCTTGCAAAGAACATCGTTGAGTACCGCGATGAGCATGGTTCATTCAAAAGGCGCGGCGAGTTGAAGAAGGTGCCGAGGCTCGGACCGAAGGCCTTTGAGCAGGCCGCAGGCTTTCTGCGTATACGGGACGGGGCAAACCCGCTCGACAGCTCCGCGGTCCATCCTGAAAGTTACGCCATAGTGGATGCCATGGCGATAGACAGTGGCGGCTCAGTTGTTACGCTTATGACTGATGCATCCCTGAGAAAAGAGATTGACCTCACCCGTTATCTAACCGATACCGTCGGCATGCCCACCCTCAATGACATCATGGAAGAGCTGGCAAAGCCGGGCCGGGATCCGCGCAAGGGGTTTGAGGTTTTCAGCTTTGCCGAGGGTATCCAAAAATTCGAAGATGTCAAGCCCGGGATGAAACTTCCGGGGATAGTGACCAATGTGACCGCCTTCGGAGCATTCGTGGATGTCGGTGTACACCATGACGGACTCGTGCATATCAGCGAACTTTCCGACAATTTTGTGAAAAACCCCGCTGACGTAATAAAGGTACACCAGAAGGTAATGGTGACGGTCCTGGAAGTTGACCTGACGAGAAAGCGGATCGCCTTTTCCATGAAGACCGGGCAGAGACCGGCAGAGAAACCGGAAAGGGATAAGGCAGCGGCAAAACAGAAAGACCACCCGAAGCAGAAGAAACAGCAGAAGGATAAGCCCTCGCCGTATGCCGGGAATCCTTTTTACGAGGCTTTGAAAAAAAGCTCTTCTCCTGCAAAAAAATAACCCTTTATCTGTCATTCCCCGACAAGTCGGGACAGGCCCGAAGTTTTCTGTCGGGAATCCAGTGGTTTTTTAAATTACTACTTCTGGATTCCCGCTTAAGGACTGCGGGAATGACAAACATTATTGATAGCATCTTATGACACATTAATACAGACGCAATTTCCAGAAGAGCCAAATAATAACCGTAGGGGCTGGGTCTCTCCGCCCTCATATGTCATGCCGTCAGGATCTGAAAGATACTGGACAAATCGGCCGCAACTGCCATTTGTTCTTATGGTATACTCAAAAAACTATTACACAGTATATTGAAAATCTCCCCTGACCCCCGATGAGTTCCAGAAGAATCCCCGAAAAATCGGGACAGGCGGGACAGGCCCTCTTTTCCAAAGAGGGGGACAAAAAGGGAAGCTGAAATGCTTATAATTGACCCACTCGATTACACGAAGAGACAAAAAACTATTACACAGCTTAATCCATGAAAGGAATTAAATTACAATGAGCGAAGAGCCGAATAAAGTCATATACTCCATGATTGGGGTAAGTAAATTCTACCAGAAAAAACAGGTATTAAAGAACATATATCTATCATACTTCTACGGCGCAAAGATCGGTGTGATCGGCCTTAACGGATCAGGCAAGAGCTCCCTTCTGCGCATCCTTGCAGGAAAGGACAAGGACTTCAACGGAGAAACGGCCATTTCCCCAGGACATACGGTCGGAATGCTGGAGCAGGAGCCTGAACTTGATGAGAACAGGACCGTAAAGCAGATCGTTGAAGAAGGTGTCCAGGAGATAGTGGACACTATGAGTGAGTACAACCGGATAAATGAGAAATTCACCGAACCCATGTCAGACGATGAGATGAGCAAGCTCATAGAGAAGCAGGGAGAAGTTCAGGAAAAACTGGATGCATGGGACGCATGGGACCTGGACGCCAGACTTGAGATGGCGATGGATGCCCTGCGCTGTCCTCCGGGTGACACCTTAATAAAGATATTGTCAGGCGGGGAGAAGAGGCGTGTAGCGCTTTGCAGGCTGCTTTTGCAGAAACCTGACATACTTCTGCTTGACGAGCCCACAAACCACCTTGATGCCGAGACGATAGCATGGCTTGAGCAGCACCTGCAGAGATACGAAGGCACAATCATTGCGGTGACCCATGACCGGTATTTTCTGGACAATGTCGCCGGATGGATACTGGAACTTGATCGCGGCGAGGGGATTCCGTGGAAGGGCAATTACTCCTCATGGCTGGAGCAGAAAAAGAACCGTCTTCAGCAGGAAGGAAAGACAGAGAGTGACCGCCAGAAGACCCTTCAGCGCGAGCTTGATTGGATACGCATGTCACCAAAGGGCCGCCACGCAAAGTCCAAGGCCCGCATCAGTTCATATGAGTCCCTTCTGAACCAGGATGTAGAGAAGGCATCAAAAGAGCTTGAGATATTCATGCCGCCCGGTCCGCGCCTTGGAGACGTTGTTATCGAGGCCAAAGATGTCACCAAGTCATATGGAGACAATATACTGCTGGAAGGCGTTACGTTCTCCCTGCCCCCCGGCGGAATAGTTGGGGTAATCGGTCCGAACGGCGCGGGAAAGACCACGCTCTTCAGGATGATCACAGGAGGGGAGACTCCCGACTCCGGGACATTCAGGACCGGAGAGACCGTCAAGCTAGCCTACGTTGACCAGAGCCGGGACGACCTTGATCCGAAAAAAACAATATGGGAAGTTATCTCCGACGGACATGATACCGTCACGCTCGGCAAAAGAGAGGTAAACTCCCGCGCATATGTCGCACGCTTTAATTTCTCCGGAAGCGACCAGCAGAAGAGCGTCTCCATGCTTTCAGGTGGAGAGCGCAACCGCGTGCACCTTGCCCGTATGCTTAAGGAAGGCGCCAATGTCCTGCTTCTGGATGAGCCCACAAACGACCTTGATATCAACACGATGCGGGCGCTTGAGGAGGCGCTTGAGAACTTTGCGGGCTGCGCCGTGGTCATAAGCCACGACCGCTGGTTTCTTGACCGTATAGCAACACACATGCTTGCATTTGAGGGTGAGAGCAGGGTGGTCTGGTTTGATGGTAATTACTCAGAATATGAGGCCGACAGGAAGAAACGCCTCGGTGCTGATGCAGACCAGCCGCACAGGATTAAATACAGGCACCTTACGCGCCAGTAGACACTTTTTTTAAACCGGGTGGTTAGCTCTGCTCGTGGGTGTTGTCCAGAAATCAGAGGGCCGCTTCTGACCAAGGATGCGTCTACTCGGAAAGGCCGAAATTCTTCATCTTGGTTATCAACTGTTTACGGCTTATGCCAAGAAGAAGAGCCGCTTTTGACTGGTTCCATGATGTCTTCTCAAG
The DNA here is from genome assembly GCA_038918635.1 of Thermodesulfovibrionia bacterium. Classification (GTDB taxonomy): domain Bacteria; phylum Nitrospirota; class Thermodesulfovibrionia; order UBA6902; family UBA6902; genus CAXMSH01. The sequence continues at coordinate 6,307 of JBCKZY010000094.1, forward strand.
GGCCTTGACGATGATCTTCTTCTCTATCTCAGGAAGGTTCAGGCTGTCCGCTTTAATACATTCTTCATCCTCTATCGGTACGATATTTCGCGGTAGGCATTCCAGATTAATCCGATCATACGGGCAGAGGATAACGGCGCGTTCAATTATATTTTCAAGTTCACGGACATTGCCGGGCCACTCATGCTCCATCAGAACATCCAGGACATTCTCTTCATAACCCCGGATCTCTTTCATGTTCTTCCAGCTGATATTTTCAAGAAAATGATGTGCTAACAGGGGAATGTCCTCTTTCCTTTCTTTCAGAGATGGCATATTAATTGAGATAACATTGAGTCTGTAATAGAGGTCTTTCCTGAAATCACCTTTTTTTACCAACTCCTCGATATTTCTATTGGTTGCGGCAAGCACCCGAACATCTGCCCTGATTTTATTCTCTCCCCCGAGTCGATGGATATTTTTTTCCTGCAGAAATCTGAGCAGTTTTTTCTGAAGGGGATAATCCAGGTCCCCTATTTCATCGAAGAAGACGGTTCCACCTTTCGCCATCTCAATAAGACCGATTTTATCGTTATAGGCACCGGTAAAGGCCCCTTTATTGTAGCCAAAGAGTTCACTCTCCATAAGCTCTATTGGGATGGTGGTGCAGTCTATGGGAATAAAAGGGTTGTCCGATCTTAAGGATGTGTAGTGGATAGCTCGCGCGACCAGTTCTT
>JBCKZY010000095.1:0-6840 GCA_038918635.1 Thermodesulfovibrionia bacterium
AAGCTTCATATATCTTCCAAATCAAATACGTATTGACTGAAAATATATGATTTGATTTATTATTGTAGATATGGGCGGTTAGCTCAGCTTAGGTGGGAAGAATAGAACAGTTAAACGGGGGTGTAGCTCAGATGGGAGAGCGTCTGGTTCGCAATCAGAAGGTCGCCGGTTCGATCCCGGTCACCTCCACCAATATTTTCTTTTCCTGCTTATTCTAAGAGAGCGGTCGTTGCGACAGGTCGGGGGTTCGACTCCCCTACCGTCCACCATTTATAAACAGCGGTAGTGGAGGAATGCCTGTATTATAAGATAGATTGTTATATTAAATACAAGATATTTTTCTTGATAATTCCCATATAGTTGAATCATAATAAAACTTTAAAATTAAGCTAATACCAGGGATTATCATAACGGAGCAGTATAAATGAATATACTTGAGTCAATCGGTAACACACCTATCGTAAGCCTCGAAAAGCTTAATCCAAACCCAAGGGTTAAGGTTTATGCAAAACTCGAAGGCACCAACCCGGGGGGATCTGTAAAAGACCGGATCGCATACTACATGATCAAGGATGCTGAGGAATCCGGAGAGTTAACACCGGGTGATACCATACTGGAACCGACCAGCGGTAATACAGGTATAGGCCTTGCAATGGTTGCTGCTGCCAAGGGTTACAAGGCAAAACTCGTCATGCCGGTATGTGTAAGCGTTGAAAGGAGAAAAACGCTTGAGGCATTCGGCGCTGAATGTACGCCCTAACCTGATTACCCTATTAATATAGCTGACATGTGATACAATCTTATGATAATATAAGTTTCATAAGAAATCATGAAGAAACTCATAATAACCCCTAAACTTAAGTCCTTTTTTGAGGACAACCAAACAGGTCTGCTAGAAGAGAGCATTAAGATTATCACTGACCCATCCGGTAATGAGTACCTTGATATACTTTCAAGAGAAAAGGTCAGTATACTTACCGCTTCATCAGGTAAAGATATCCTTAATATTCATAGCACTGAAAATACCGACCTTATAATCGCAGATCTTGATATGCCGGAGATGAACGGTGCTGAAGTTTGTGAAGCTATTCGAAACGATGATTCCACCAGGAAGAGAAAGGTATCATTTGTTATCGTATGTGATAATGATGAATCCGCGATAAATCGCTGCCGGGACAGCAAGGCAAACACCTATATAACCCGGCCAATTAAAGTCCCGGAACTTTCGAAAGATATAAAAAAATTTCTTAATATATCCGAAAGAAAAAGTACTCGAATTATCTTCCAGGTTTTTGTTAAGGGTAAGATCATGGACAGGTTCTTTTTCGGAAGATCAGAGAATATAAGCAACTCGGGTATCTTATTTTCAACAGATGAGGCTATTGATATAGGTTGCAAGATCACCTGTACGTTCATTATCGGAGAAGATCTCATCACTGTCGACGGAGAAATAGTCAGAAATATCGAGGATTCACCTGGCCGGTATAGCTATGGTATTCAGTTTATCAATATCAACCCATTTTCAAAAGCAACAATAGATAAGCTCATAGCTCAGAAATAACCCCGCCTCTCCCTTCAGTTAATCTATAAAGTTTTTATCTCGATAGATTATCGATATTTCACATCAGGCACAACATTAAACAATGCCTCTCATCTATTTAATTTATCAGTTTATAAGTGTGAATCTTAAAGAATGGAGGTAACCTCCTTCATGAAGCCCAGGTTATATCGCCTTAAGAGCCTCCTGATATTCTTTCTGCCTCTTGTTTTTGGCAGACGAGGTTTGAATAATCCCAATCATTATTTGTATCTGATGAGTACGGATTCGGATGTTGCCTAATTGAAGATGAAATTATATAATAATCTGTCTTTTTTGATTCTCACTCTTTATTTGGAGGATATATGCGATTAAAAGGAGCTAATGCACTGATTACCGGAGCGGCACAGGGCATCGGCATGGCAATTGCTGCCGGAATGGCCATGGAAGGAGCTAATGTCTGCATAGCTGACGTAAATATTGATAAGGCGGAAGCCTCAGCAGAAGAGGTAAGGAAATCAGGCGTAAAGGCTTCTGCGATTAAACTTGATGTCTCAAACCAGGATGAGGTTATAAATGCCTTTGGGTCATTTATTAAGGATTTCGGCACTCTTGACATCCTTGTTAATAACGCAGGCATCACAAGGGACACGCTGCTGATAAGGATGAAGGAGGAAGACTGGGACTCTGTCATGAATATCAATCTTAAAGGCACATTCCTCTGCAGCAGGGAAGCGGTCAGGATAATGTCCAAACAACGGGCTGGAAAGATTATTAACATATCTTCGATTGTGGCCTTTATAGGCAATCCCGGGCAGGCAAATTACTCATCATCAAAGGCTGCTGTCATAGGGCTTACAAAGACTATCGCCAGAGAGTACGCCGGAAGGGGTATCAGGGTGAACGCTGTTGCTCCGGGATTTATCCAGACACCTATGACTGACGACCTGTCTGAAAAAGTGAAAGACGAGATGAAACAGGCTATCCCTCTTGCCAGCTTCGGGACAACCGGTGATGTCACTAATGCAGTGATATTTCTGGCCTCAAAGGAATCTGATTATATAACCGGCCAGGTTTTACATGTAAACGGCGGTATGTACATGTAATATTAATATTTAAATGAAATAATTTATATAAAAATGTATAATTATAAATTCGTAATCAATAGATGAAATCATTAAATTATTGAACTGATAAATTATAAAAATGGAGGTGCCATATGGCAGTTGATGAACAAATTAAAGAGATAATATCAAAACAGCTTGGTGTTGATAGTGGAAAAGTAACTAATGAAGCATCCTTTATAGACGATCTAGGGGCAGATTCACTTGATACCGTTGAACTTGTAATGGCCTTTGAGGAATCGTTTAATATCGAGATCCCTGATGAAGACGCTGAGAAAATTCTAAAGGTACAGGACGCCATAAACTACATACAGGAAAAATCCGGAAGCAAATAGCTCCTGTTATAGTTATGGCGCAAAGAAGAGTTGTAATAACAGGCCTCGGCATGGTTACCCCGTTAGGCACAGGTACGGAAAAATCATGGGATGGCCTTATGGAAGGCCGTTCCGCGGTAAAAAGAACTTCTCTCTTCGATCCCTCAGATTTACCCTGCCAGATAGCAGCTGAAGTCCCTGATCTTGATCTCGATCTCTTTATTGAAAAGAAAGAGCAGAAGAAGATGGACAGGTTCATCCATCTCGGCATAGCAGCGGCATCAATCGCGATGGAAGATTCCGGACTGAAGATAACTGACAGCAATTCCGGGAGGGTTGGTGTTATAATCGGGGCCGGAATCGGCGGTCTGCCAATTATCGAACGTTATGCCAAAATCCTTGCCGAGAAAGGTCCCCGTAGAGTCACCCCTTTCTTTATCCCAATGACAATAATAAACCTTGTGTCAGGCCAGATATCCATACGTATCGGCGCCAAGGGGCCTAACCTGTCCATCACAACTGCCTGTGCCAGCGGTACTCACGCAATAGGAGAAGCATTTAAACTGGTACAGAGCGGTGTTTCTGACGCAATAGTATCAGGAGGTGCTGAGGCAACATTAACACCCCTGGGTGTCGCAGGTTTTACAGCGATGAAGGCCCTTTCAAAGAGAAACGACGATCCTGAGAAAGCAAGCAGACCCTTTGATATTGACAGAGACGGCTTTGTAATGGGTGAAGGTGCCGGCATTCTAATACTTGAAGAACTTGAACATGCCATGAACAGAGGCGCAAAGATATACGCGGAGATTGCGGGTTACGGAATGTCATCTGATGCCTATCACATATCAACCCCGTCTCCTAACGGAGAAGGCGCCGCCAGATGTATGCAAAATGCTCTGAAGGACGGTGGTATCGCTCCTGAAGAGGTAGACTACATTAACGCCCACGGCACCTCAACAAAGCACGGAGACGAAGTCGAAACTGCTGCCATCAGGGACGTTTTCGGTAAACACGCGTATAAACTGTGTGTCAGTTCAACAAAATCAATGATAGGACACCTTCTGGGCGCCTCAGGAGGAGTGGAGGGGGTAATCAGCACTCTCTGCATTCAGAGAAACAAAGTCCCTCCTACCATAAACCTTGATAATCCTGACCCTGCGTGTGACCTTGATTATGTACCGCACAGGGCAAGACAGCTGGATGTTAATGTTGTTATGTCAAACTCTTTTGGATTCGGTGGTACAAATGCCTGTATCGTTCTCAAAAAATATCGCGCCTCTTGAAAAATCCATAGAATACACATTCAGGAAAAAATCCCTGTTAAAAGAGGCCCTGACTCACAAATCCTTTGCAAATGAAAAGGATAATATGGGGCAACCCTTTAATGAACGTATGGAATTCCTCGGAGACGCGGTCTTATCACTGGTCATAAGCAAGCACCTGTATTTCGCATATCCTGAGTACTCAGAAGCCGATTTCTCCAAGATCAGGGCTTATGCCGTTCAGGAGGCATCACTTTCAGAAGCGGCTGAAAGCGTTAATATAGGATCATATCTACGCCTTGGCAAGGGAGAGGAGATGACCGGGGGTAGAAAGAAACCGTCTCTTCTTGCAAACGCGTTTGAGGCCGTTCTGGGAGCGCTATATATTGACGGGGGTATAAAAAAGGCCGAGGAATTCGCAATTAGAAGTCTGAGTGGAAAGATAAGAGAACTTGTTTCCGGCAACATACTCTTTGACTATAAATCAATGCTTCAGGAAGCATCACAGGCCAGTTTCGGGGTATTGCCAAGGTATGAAATTGATAAGGAAGAAGGCCCTGAACACAATAAATTATTTAAGGTAAAGGTATTCATAAATAATGTTTGTTACGGTGCCGGCAAAGGCAAGAGCAAAAAGGCCGCATCCCAGATGGCCGCAGAGACAGGACTGGAGAAGATCGATAATTTAAAGTGAGAGGAAGACTATGGCGTTAACATACAGAGCATCAGGAGTAGATATAACAAAAGGCAACAGGCTTGTAGATATCATCCGTCCATTTGCACGTTCAACTTCAGGGACAGGAACACTAAACGATATAGGTTCCTTCGGCGCTTTTTACAGGATCGGCTCAAAATATAAGGACCCGGTTCTTGTAAGTAGCACTGATGGTGTTGGGACAAAGCTCAAGATCGCTTTCATGTTAAACAGGCATGATACGGTAGGGATAGATCTTGTAGCAATGTGTGTCAATGATATACTGACTAGCGGCGCACGACCCCTCTTTTTTCTCGATTACTTCGCAACCGGCAGACTCTCAGTTAAAAAAGCTGCTGATGTTATAAAGGGCATTGCTGAAGGCTGTAAAATCTCTGAATGTTCCCTTATCGGAGGAGAAACTGCGGAGATGCCCGGGTTCTATAAAACCGGCGAATATGACATCGCTGGATTTGCTGTTGGTATTGTTGAAAAAAAATCTATTATAGACGGTTCACGAATCAGGAAGGGCGATGTCATCATAGGACTCCCATCAAACGGACTTCACAGCAACGGATATTCGCTGGCCAGAAAAGTTTTCTTTGAATCAAAAAAATATAAAATCAGGAAGAGAATCAAAGAATTGCGTGGATCAATTGGCGATGAACTCATCAAGCCTACAAGCATATACGTAAGAAATGTATTGAAGGTAATCAGTAAATACAGGGTCAATGGCATGGCCCATATTACCGGAGGCGGTATAACAGAGAACGTACCGCGCATTCTGCCAAAGGGGAGTGGTCTAAAAGCGATAATTGAAAAAGGCAGCTGGCCACCGCATGAAATATTCAACCTTATTCAGAGTGGAGGCAAAGTACCGGAAGGCGATATGTTCAGGACATTCAACATGGGAATCGGCTATGTAATGGTAGTCTCCAAATCAGATTCATCCGGGATAATGAGAAGTCTGAAGGCTCTGGGAGAAAAGGCATACATAATAGGACATATAGATAAGGGCAGAAGAGGAGTAAAATACATTTAACAATGAATATAGGTGTAATGGCATCAGGCAGGGGTTCAAACTTCCAGTCAATCATTGACAGTGTTGAATCAGGTTTTATCAAAGCAGGTATCGTCGTCCTGATCACTGACAACCTTGACGCCTACGCGCTTGAGAGGGCAAAAAAGCATAATATAGACTCGCTTGTAATATCTCCAATAGAGTTTCCTGACAGAGATTCATATTACAGACATATAGCAGATGAACTTGAGAAGAGAGACGTCGGGTTGGTCGTTCTGGCCGGCTTTATGAGGGTAGTCGGGAAGCCCCTAATTGACCGGTTCCGGGAGAAAATAGTAAATATACACCCTGCCCTGCTGCCTTCGTTTCCGGGGCTTCACGGGCAGAAACAGGCCGTAGACTATGGGGTAAAGATCTCGGGATGCACTGTACACTTTGTTGACGAAGGGGTGGATACAGGTCCGATAATAATCCAGGCCGCTGTACCGGCATACGCAGACGACACGGAAGAGAGCCTTTCTGAAAGGATACTTATACAGGAGCACAAGATATTTCCCCTTGCCATAAAGCACTTTACTGAGGGAAGAATTAAGATTGAGGGACGAAAAGTCATTGTTGATGCTGGCAGAGAAGAGGCGATCTTAATAAACCCACCGTTATAAACCGCAACTATTTATGTCTTTTTCTGTCTTGGTTAAAACACTATTGTTTTAATTTTACTTACCCATTAACCGTTAATCACCTGTATAGGCTATTTTGTTAAAAACACCTACTAACCTTCAATTTTAGGGCTTGTGAAACTTGATGATTTATGGTTGAAACAGTAATAACAAAAGGGCCGTCCATAATATGAACGGCTGACCTCAAATCTTATCTAATCAATAGGAT
>JBCKZY010000096.1:0-6728 GCA_038918635.1 Thermodesulfovibrionia bacterium
CTTTTATATCACTACCCTCGCACCTCAAAGGGGAGGAAACTTTTATATTACTTAAAGGTTCCACACAAAACCCGGATGAGATATTTATTATTTTACCCTGATGCGATAAAATAATCTTTCTTATATTCAGACAGGCAAAGAGTTAATTTGAATCTTATTAATTCTTAATTGGAATTGTCTCCACTCCCCACTCATTCAATTTCTTCAGTACAATCTTAATGAGTTGTTCCATCCGGTCATTAACTACTTCTGACAGCTCTGTCCCGGTCTCCATTGATTTCGGCTGTATACCTATAAGAGACATCTCAGCAGGGGTGATATCCATTAACTTTGCGGCAAATAAAGTGTCCGGGAGCCCTATCTGATGCACCGAGAGTTTGGAACTCAGAAAGGCGGGAATTTTATCGCCTTCAACGGTGTCGATTGTTCCGGGCTCTTTCTTGAAATTTGCCGCGTCAACTATCAATATTTTATCTTTGCCTTCAAAAAGAGGAAGAAGGTCAAGCCCCTTGGTTCCTCCGTCAATCAGTTCAACAGACTTAGGAAATTCATATTCATCCTGAAGTTTTTTTATTACATGAACTCCGACACCGTCATCACTCAGCAGCAGGTTCCCGATTCCTAATACGGCTATATTCAAACAATCTCCCAAGATTAAGCCCCGGAAAACAGATCCCAATGCACTGTTTTCCGGGGCTTACAATATTGTTATTTCTTTTTTTCTGATCTCTTTTGTTGCACTAGTTTTCAAAGTGCTCTTTATCCAGAAATTTGTACCCGCTGAACATGGAACTCACCAGACCGTTTTTTTCATGTGGATCCATATACCATGTAGCATAAATATGAATTGGAACAAAAATCAATATCACATACATAACGATATGATGCCATTGCCGAATAGTCGGAAGATACATTATATTCAGAAGCCCTCCGCTGAGTATTGACCAGATTGGTCCGGTTTTGCCTATAGAGTATATGGTGAATCCGGAAGTTATCTCAAAGAGGAACAATAGAAACAGTATTAAGTAAGTAGTTGATGCCAGGGGGGCATGACCTGCAACATAAGGAGGGTCTTTTTTTATCAGAAGATAGAATTTGCCGGCATCTATAAAACCCTTGCGTTTCCTGGCTGAAAAGGGGAAAAACTCTGTAAATGAAGCAAATTGGTTACCCACTATAGACCAGTAAAGCCTGATTATTATGCTCATCAGGAAAACATAAGCTGTAGTGAAGTGTATAAACCTTATCCATCCCATTATATACTGACTTGAGGAAGTGGCATGGATAAAGGGGTTGCTGATGTAATAACCTGTAACCGAAAGGAAAAGGATGCAGAAGGCATTTATCCAGTGAGTAAACCTCACAGGGAACTCCCATATATAAGCTCTGAAAGTTGGAACCTTGTCGAACTTAATTTCTTTTTTCATATCCACCCCCCCCCCCCCTTATTAAATCACCTTAATCCTTGTTACCTCTTTGCCGTCAGGGTCGACAACGTGTACCGCGCAGGCCATACATGGATCGAATGAGTGTATTGTCCTGAGAATCTCAACAGGCTGTTCCGGGTCGTTTACAGGTGTCCCGATAAGAGCGGATTCATAGGGACCTCTCTGGCCGCTTGCGTCTCTGGGAGAACCGTTCCAGGTTCCGGGGACTACGCACTGATAATTTTCAATCTTCTTGTCTTTGATCTTTATCCAGTGACCCAAGGCACCCCTCGGGGCTTCGTGGAGACCGTAGCCCTGTGCCTCAGCAGGCCATTCGGACGGGTCCCACATCTCACCGCTGTGAATCTTCAGATCGCCTTTCTTCATATTTTCGGATAGCTGGTTCAGCCAGACGGGTATCTGCTCAGCGGTCACAAGGGTTTCAATACCCCTTGCCGCAACCCTTCCGAGCGTTGAGAATAGCGCGGCAGGACCGACTCCCAGAGTCTTTAGCACGCTGTTAACTACCGCCTGGACCCTTTCGTGTCCGGAAGCGTAAGCGATAAGCATCCTCGAAAGTGGCCCGACTTCCATGGCTTTATTGTCGTAGCGCGGGGCTTTCAGCCAGGAGTATTTTTTATCTGTATCGAGGAAATCATATGGGGGCTTAGGCCCTGAGTACTTATGGTTTGTCTCGCCTTCCCACGGGTGCATGGATTTATCGTCACCGCCAGAATACTCATACCACGAATGTGTTACATATTCTGTAATCTTCTTATGGTCTACGGGATGGACTTTTGATAAATCCTTATTTAAAATGATCCCCCGCTGCAGCCAGGTATTTTCAGAATTGCTTGCATTGTCGTTTGGAAATTCACCAAAGCTTAGAAAGTTTCCGACACCTTCACCGTAGCCTGCCCAGTCCAGATAGAACGGCGCGACAGCGAGAATATCAGGGATATAAACCTTCTCAACAAAGTCCTGTGCCTTCCGGGCAAGCCCCGATATAAAGGCTATGCTGCCGGCATTAAGAGCGTTCTGGCTGTCAGGGTCAACAGGGATGGACATGCCGCCAACTATATATGTCTGAGCGTGCGGGTTTTTAGCTCCCAGCAGCGCCTGTATCTTTATAACATCTCTTTGCCAGTCAAGAGCTTCAAGGTAATGGGCAACCGCCATCAGATTAGCTTCCGGTGGAAGCTTGTAAGCCGGGTGTCCCCAGTACCCGTTTGCAAAAGGTCCGAGCTGGCCATTGCTGACGAAAGTCTTGATCCTGTCCTGTATCCCTTTAAAGTACTTAGCACTCGACTTTGGCCAGTCTGATGTTGACTGGGCAAGTGAGGCTGTCTTTGAAGGGTCAGCGCTCAGGGAACTTACAATATCTACCCAGTCAAGCGCGTGGAGATGATAAAAGTGTATTACATGATCCTGAACGTACTGTATACCTGAAATAAGGTTTCTGATTATTCTTGCGTTATCCGGAATTGTGATGCCGAGGGCATCTTCGACCGCTCTCACCGAGGCGGTTGCGTGAACCGTAGTTCAGACGCCTCATATTCGCTGGGTAAACGCCCAGGCGTCCCTCGGATCCCTCCCTTTAAGGATAAGCTCAATCCCTCTGAACATTGTGCTTGAACTCCAGGCATCAACGACCTTACCGTCTTCAACCTTTGCTTCTATCCTGAGGTGCCCTTCAATCCTTGTAACAGGGTCAATAACTATCTTTTTAGCCAATTAAAATCACCCCCTTTACATTATTTTCTCCCACAGACCTTCAATGTAATCTGTGGGTATATTATATTTGTATTTATTCACTATTAAATTATTATTTTATCTGTGTAAATCCGTGGCTGAATAGTCTTTATTCATCTTTCTTTTTCATCGTTTTTAAAGTGTCTCAATGCACTGCTGACTCCATGAATTACAAAACCTGCCGCAGTTGCAGCAGCCAGTCCTGCACCTATCTTATCAGCGGTGCTCTCAACGCCAAATCCTGGCACATTCGGCAGACGTCCGTAAAATGGACTCATTGTATCCCAGAAGTTCGGTTCAGAGCATCCGAGACAACCGTGCCCGGCCTGGACGGGCCAGCTTGTACCTTCATTGTATTTGACTGTTGGACAATTATGAAAGGTCTCAGGTCCCTTGCAGCCCAGCTCATATAGGCACCATCCCTTCCTGTGCCCTTCATCTCCCCATTGCCTTGCGAACTGACCGGCGTCAAAATGAGCCCTTCTTTCGCAGTTGTCATGTATCCTTTTGCCATATGCAAAATAGGGCCTGCCTAATTTATCCGTATTGGGAAGAGTCTTGAAGGTCAGGTAATGAACTATGGTGGCTGTAAGGTTCTCCACATTAAGGGGACATCCGGGCAGATTAATTACCGTTGCATTCGGTACAGCTTCCTTGACGCTGACCGCTCCTGTAGGATTAGGAAGAGCGGCCGGTATTCCGCCGTATGTCGCGCAGGTGCCGACGGCTATCGTTGCCGCGGCGTTGCCGCAGACCTCTCTGGCGATATCAATGGCGGACCTCCCGCCGATGCAGCAGTATACCCCGCCGTCTTTTGTCGGGATAGAGCCCTCAACAATAACAAAATATTCCCCCTTGTTGTTTTTTACAACATCCTGAAGGGATTTCTCAGCCTGATGCCCTGACGGGGCCATAATTGTCTCATGATAATCAACTGAAAAGATATCAAGAACAATATCTCCAACCGTTGGGTTTGTCGCCCTTAGAAGGGCCTCTGTGTCGCCCGCGCAGTCCTGAAATTCAAGCCATACAAGGTAGGGTTTTTTCCCGGCAACCGCCTCCGCGATCATTGGTACGAACGATGCTGGAAGTGAGAGCATGGCCGCCATCGCGGTGCAGAACTTCATAAAATCACGACGCGAAACACCCTTCTTCAATACGGTATCTATTGATTCCGGGATTTCATGCAGGACCTCATCAGGTTTTGATTTCATTATTACCTCCCCTATTCGGTATATATGTATAATGAATTTGTATTGGAAGAATTTACTGGTGCCTTAAGACGAAAATTATCATAAATACAGGTGATTGTCAAGATAATTTATTTATAATATATATTTACAGACATATACATATTAATTGTCACTACCATACCTGAAAGCTGGAATCTCCTGAGATTTATCCGCCTTAAGACTTAAAGGGCAGGCAAAGGGTATAATAGAGATGCAGTGATTTCCGGGATACCAGTCCTGGAATGCTTTGAGAGTCTCCTGGACTTATTTTCCAAAAGAATTAAACCCGAATTGAGCGGTTTATGTGCAATGCGGTTTTATAACTTCTTTTTAATCAAGAGAATTCCTCGATGCTCTGCATCGGGGTTAATCCAATTTCCCTCCCCCTTGACGGGCCTGTCCCGAGTCTTTTATCGGGGGGAGGGGAGATACCTCGCAGCTCTGCTGCGGGCCTGTCCCGCCTGTCCCGATTCTTCGGGGACTTGTCGGGGGTAGTTCATTAATATTATTTCGTCGTTTTTTGAGGATTCATGGATATGAAAGGTATCGATCCGGCTCTACCGGAATATGTAAGCCAAATCAGTGTTAACGGAAAGAGCATATACCTTGTTGGCACTGCTCATCTCTCAACGGAGAGTGTAGAGGATGTCCGCAAGACTGTTGAAGCTGTCAATCCTGACACTATCTGCGTTGAATTGTGCGAGTCACGTTACAAGGCTATTATAAACAGGGATGCCTGGAGAAAGATGAATATCTTCAGGGTAATCAAAGAAGGCAAGGCGGTTTTACTCCTTGCTCAGCTCATCATGACTTCATTCTATCGAAGGCTCGGGAATCAGCTCGGCGTCCAGCCTGGCGCTGAGATGCTTGAGGGAATAAAACTTGCCGAAAACAACGGCCTTGATCTTGTTCTGGCAGACAGGGACATACAGGTTACATTAAGGCGTGTTTGGGGTAACCTCGGTTTATGGAGCAAGACCAAGATGCTTTTCCAGCTTGTGGGGGGACTCATTTTTTCCGAGGAGATTGACGAAAAGCTTATAGAGGAGATTAAAAAGAAGGACCAGCTTGAAAACATGATGGAAACCTTTGCAAAGTCCTTCCCCGCTGTCAAGAAATATCTGATTGATGAACGTGATCTTTATCTCGCTCAGAAGATAAGAAATGCCCCGGGCAGGACCGTTGTTGCTGTTGTCGGCGCCGGTCATTCGGCCGGGATAATAGATCAGATTCAAAATGAGAAATCTGTTGAACACATTACAGAAGTGCCCCGCAAGTCAAATGTTATGAAGGTCATAAAATGGGCGATACCGGTGCTTATAGTTTCTCTCATTATCGCCGGGTTTATAAAGGGGGGTGCAGGGCATTCAATGGAGTCAATATACATATGGGTGCTGGTTAACGGTATACTCTCGGCGTTTGGGGCGGCTGTCGCTCTTGGGCATCCCCTGACAATACTTGCTTCTTTCATAGGGGCCCCTCTTACGAGTCTGAATCCAATGATTGCTGCCGGCTGGGTTGCGGGACTGGTTCAGGCGGCGGTTAAAAAACCTACTGTAGCTGATCTTGAGGAGCTCCCGAGCGCTATATTAACTGTAAAGGGTTTCTGGATGAATCCGGTCTGCAGGATACTACTGGTTGTGGTGCTTGCAAACCTGGGGAGTGCACTCGGGACTTTAATAGCCGGGAGCTGGATAGCGGTGAGGGTGATCTGAATATCGTTATAAGAGGCGGGTTAATAATGCGTGGAGTTCATTTCCTCTTGTATTTTATATTTATATCGTAAGACATTGTTATATGATCCTTGATATTGGAATCGTTACTGCCTTTGCAAACCAGCTTTCCCTTTGCTGTTTTTTTACGGGCTTTCACCAGTTTCTTTATCATTGGGGTTAATTCAAAACCGCCATTAGAACATTCTTTTGAAAAACATTCCATATTAAAATAAGCATGACTGGTAGGGAAAAAATTAATAGAACGGTCCAGAAATATCTTATCTGATGATTTCTGGAAATAAACCATATGGATAATAATACCTGAAACTTTCGGAAAGATTTCTGATAGCAATCCGGCAGCAATTTTATTCTGTTTTACCTGCTCTTTTTTTATTAAATAATCATGTTTATTTGCCATTTTTTACTCAAAAAATACGAAATTTTTTACTATTATAACAGATTTGTTAATTTAGTTCCCGGTTCTCAATTGAGGCGTTTATTGAGGTAGATTAAAGATAAAAAATGAAGCTCCCCGCCGCAAGTAGACGGGGTATCTACTTCGGTCATTCCCAAAGCCTGCCCCCGACTCCGATCGGGGGTCT
>JBCKZY010000097.1:0-6566 GCA_038918635.1 Thermodesulfovibrionia bacterium
TTATGGTAAAAAACATATTCTCAATAGTTAACGGGGGCATAAAAATGTATGCAATAATAGAGACAGGCGGCAAACAGTACAGAGTATCTGAGGGAGAAACCCTTAAGATAGAAAAGATTGACAATAAAAAAAGTGTTACCTTTAATAATGTACTCATGGTGTCTGACGGTGATAAGGCGACATACGGCGATCCATTCATTAAGTCAGCCAAGGTTTCAGCCGATGTTGTTGAGAACGGCAAGGCAAAAAAGGTGCTGGTATTCAAACAGAAGCCGAGAAAGGGCTTCAGGAGCCTGAGGGGACACAGACAGCCTTTTACCGCTGTAAAGATAAAAAGTATAAGCCTCAGCAAAGCATCAGAGGAGATAAAAGATGGCTCATAAAAAAGGTGTCGGCAGTTCAAGAAACGGTCGCGACAGTCAATCAAAGCGTCTGGGAGTAAAAAGGTACGGGGGACAGGTTGTAAAAGCCGGCAATATACTTGTCAGGCAGAGGGGCACAAAGTTCCATCCCGGGACCAATGTCGGCAAGGGAAGTGATGACACTCTTTATGCCAGGATCAGCGGCGTTGTAACTTTCGAACGTAAAGACAGGACCAGGCAGAAGATAAGCGTTTACCCGGTAGCACAGGCATAATATCATCAATACATTCCGGATATTTCTTTAAATAAGACGGGTTTTACCCCGTCTTTTTTTGTTGCATTCAGCCACAGATACACGCGGATAAGCACAGATAAATATCTTTAAAATACAAAAAAACTGCTAAAATAATTGATAAAGTTATAATAAATCAAGTAAATTTTTTCCTTAAGAAGAAAGCTCGTAGAGCCACCGATAATTTAAAAGTATAGGAATTTACATTTTTCTGACAGGATTAACAGGATAGAGAGGATTTTTCTTCTTCTTTTTTTGACTTATCCTGAACATCTTGTATATCCTGTCTAAAAAGTCCCGCCGAAGGCGGTTAAGTTCAAGGTTTATTAAAAGAAAAAGATCCGTGAAGATCTGTGCTGATCCGCGGCTAAAAAAGAATGAAATTTATCGACCAGGTTAATGTATATGTTAAGGCAGGAGATGGAGGCAAAGGCTGCGTTAGCTTCCGACGGGAGAAGTACGTCCCGATGGGAGGACCTAACGGCGGGGACGGAGGAAGGGGCGGACATGTAATCCTTAAGGCAGTCAGAGATATTAACACCCTGCTGGATATAAGGTACCAGCAGCAGTACAGGGCCGAAAAAGGACAGCACGGAATGGGAAAGGATATGCACGGAAAAGACGGCGAAGACCTGATAATTCCCATCCCGGTAGGCACTATCGTGAAGGATGAGGAGACAGGGGAAATACTTGAAGACCTTATAATGGAAGACCAAAAATATATAGCGGCAAAAGGGGGAAGAGGCGGAGTCGGGAACACGCACTTTAAAAGTTCAACAATGCAGGCCCCCAAGTTTGCACAGCCCGGAGAACCGGGGGATGAGAAAAAATTGATACTGGAATTAAAACTCCTTGCTGATGTCGGCTTAATAGGACTTCCAAACGCCGGCAAGTCAACACTGATCTCGGTTATCTCTTCCGCAAAGCCCAAGATAGCGGACTACCCGTTTACCACACTTTCACCTGTGCTTGGTGTTGTAAAATATGCCGAATTTAAGAATTATGTCGTTGCTGACATTCCGGGCCTTATAGAAGGCGCTCACAAGGGAACAGGGCTTGGATCTCAGTTCCTGAGGCATGTTGAGAGGACATCCATACTGCTTCATATGATAGATATATCTGAGATATCCATAAGCGATCCGGTAGAGGACCTGGTGAAGATAAACAGTGAGCTTTCACTATACAGCCCTGATCTCATAACAAAGCCGCAGGTCATAGCCGGCACAAAACTTGATATCAGTGGAGATGGGAAAAGGCTTGACAGCCTTGCACAATACTGTAAAGATAGAGGTTACGATTTCTTCCCTGTTTGTGCTGTCACGGGAGAAGGAGTTAAGAGACTGATAAACTACCTGGGAGAAAAAGTAGAAGACCATAAACATAACTGATGGTTTACAGCTGACAGGAAGAGGCTTTCTCCTTCATCTTTTAACTGTCATCTGTTGACTGTCAACTATCTAATATGAAACGTCTGGTAATAAAAATTGGCAGTAATATCCTTGCTTCAGCCGATAAGGGGCTTAATACAGCCAGAATGAAGGTTATAGCGGGGGATATATCTGAAATAATTGATATGGGGGCAGAGGTCGTTATAGTATCCTCAGGCGCAATTGCCGCCGGCCTGAAGAAACTCGGGCTCAAGATCAAACCAAAAGATATAAAACTGAAGCAGGCGGCTGCCGCAGTCGGGCAGTCGAGCCTTATGTGGGCATATGAAAACAGTTTCGCTGACTTTAACAGGAAGGTAGCACAGGTTCTCCTGACAAGGGACGTTATCACCGACCGCGTAAGGTATATAAACGCCAAGAATACACTGCTAACGCTGATAGACAGAGATATCATCCCCGTGATAAACGAGAACGACACTGTTGCAGTTGACGAGATAAAGTTCGGCGATAACGACATGCTTGCGGCACTCTCCGCGGGCCTTGTTGAGGCTGATATGCTAGTTATACTATCAGATGTTAAGGGACTTTATTCAAAGGATCCGGGGGCATCAGGTGCTGAATTTATTGATTACGTAAAAGAGATCACACCGGCCATTGAGAAGAAGGCCTCCGGAAAAGTGAGTGATATCAGCACAGGAGGGATGTATTCAAAAATACTTGCTGCCAAGCAGGTCACCGGTCACGGGATTCCTGCCGTTATAATGAACGGTAAAAGAAAGGGTCTGCTGAGACGCTTACTTGAAGGTAAAAAGGTCGGAACATATTTTGAACCTAAAGAGGTTACGCTCTCCTCCAGGAAAGGATGGATAGCCTACGGTATAAGGTCAAAGGGCAAGGTGATACTTGACGACGGCGCTGTTAAGGCGCTTACAGAGAGAGGCCGGAGCCTTTTGCCATCAGGGATTGTTACTATTGAGGGTCATTTTGATGTAGGCGACGCCATAAGCTGTATAAACAGTAAAGGCCAAAGGTTCGCAAAGGGACTGACTAACTATTCTTCAACAGACATTATAAAGATCAAGGGGAGAAAGACGTCTGAGATAGAGAAGGTCCTTGGGTTTAAATACTCTGATGAGGTTATCAACAGGGACAATCTTGTTATTATCTAAAGTCATCCAGCCCGGATGTTTCATGAAACATCCGGGCTGAGTCCATCTTTATTCAGCGGCTGCTTCATTTACAGAAACAAGCTCAACTTCGAAAATCAGGGTTGTTTCTGGACCAATTTCATCTCCAACACTACGTTCGCCATAGGCAAGTTTTGAGGGTATGAAGAGTTGCCACTTTGCCCCTTCCTTCATAAGCTGAAGCGCTTCGGTCCAACCACTGATTACACCATCTACCCTGAAGGTAGCGGGCTGTCCGCGACGGTAAGAGCTATCAAACTCCGTGTCATCAACCAGTACCCCCAGGTAGTGAACAGTAACTGTATCGGTTAATATTGGGGTCTTTCCAGCGCCTTCTTTAATAACTTTATATTGCAAACCGCTTGGAGTGGTGACCACTCCCTCTTTTTTCATGTTTTCAGCAAGAAATGCTTCACCTTCTATCTTATTCTTCATGCCGGTCTCTTTGACAAGAGCCATCTGTTTTTCTGCCAACTCTTTTCTGAGTGCCGACATACTGTCATTAATTTCCTGCTCGGTCATCAAAAGTTTGCCGTCTGTTAATGAATCCTTAACTCCCCTTGCAATGAAATCAGGATTAAGTTCAAGAGGTTGTCTCTTTAGCTTATTGCCTATATCCACTCCAATGGTGTAGCTAATTTTGTCATTCTCAGTCTTTAAGACAGAGTCTTCTTCAGCAAATACAGGGCTTACCATTAAAAAAACAGCCAGTAAAACAGTTGTCAGTTTCATATTTCCTCCTCCAGTTATTTGGTGTATTGTCAAGATTTAACCACAGAGCCGTGAACCGTCTGGTACATGGCAGAGCACACAGAGAAAATAATAAAAATCAAAAAAGTTAAGAAGAATATTCTTTCCTCCCCTATGTGGTGAGATTCTTTTTGGTAGTCGCAAGACTGGTATTATAAAATGTGCTGGAATATTTATCCACTTAGCCTGCACATTCAACCTCTCTCTTTTAATTCCCTCTGGTACAGCATCCTCGCCTTTTTAAAGATATCATGGTATTCCCTTTTGCGGAAATCAGGATAGGTATAGGGGAGTATTTTGTAATCGCCGCCGGAATATATGAGTGCAACTTCCCCGTATATGCCCTTACCGATGTAAACCCTGTGGGAGTAATCATCCGTTGAAACCAGTGCCACCCTTGCTGAGTCCATATATCCGGGATCTATGTTTATCCTTCTCCCTCCGTCTTCGTTCAGGTATTCCTTTTCAAGTTCAACAGTCTTCAGCTTTATATCCGATATAATCTCCGGTTCTATTAACCGACCAAAAAAAATGAATTTCCTCTTTAACCCTCTGCCCATCTCTTCTGTGTAATAGTCCGTATGTTCCCACGGCCATACAGGGCTCTCCATATCAACAGGGCCGTACACGCCTTCAAGCACCTTTTTAATCCCATAAAACAGGAACGTATGCGGGGAGAACATACCGACAAACAGTTTAACCGGCAGGGGTGTAAAGTCTGACTTTCTCATGATTTATTTATTACCTGGATTGAGCGATTCTTACATCTTTTTCCTTTATTCTGTCATTCCCCGACTCCGTCGGGATAAACCGGCTTGCCTGTTCCGAGTCTCTTTTCGGGGTCCGGAATCGTTTCTTTATACACCATCCTGTTGCAAGAGGATTCCGGACAAGCCCGCTTCGCCGAATCGAGGCGAGCCGGAATGACAAATCTTAGTAGTAGTATCTAATAACATTCGAATCCTTTTCGCCTCAGCAAACCCTTTATAAAACCGCGATGCTCATAGTTCATTCAATTCACATATTGATGGCGTCGTAAAAAGTCCGATCTACTGCGTTGCAGCGTATTTTGAAATCCTCGACATACTATATGTATAGTCTCGTCTTTAAAAATACACTACGCCTTGTATATCAAAATTTTTACTTAGCCATCCCATGATTTATTACGAGCTTATCACATATTAATATGAAATATAATTATCTTCAGGAGCAGGCCAATACTCCTTATAAAACCATTCGTGTAAATTCGTGGCTAAGTCTAAGGTCGGCAAACCTTCACGCAAAGGCCGCATATATACTGGCCGACATTATAGGTCTTTGAGAAATATTTCAGCTTCTCAAGGCAGGCAATCCTGTCCCATTCCTCGTGTGTATCGCCTATAGCTGAGACCGGACATACAGAGATGCATTTTCTGCATTCACCGCAGCCGCCTTCAGCAGGGGTGTCGGTCTTGAGGGGTATATCTGTTAGTACAGTCGCTATCCTTATCCTTGAGCCATATTCCGGATGCACAAGCATGTTGTTCCTGCCTATCCAGCCCGTTCCGGCCCTCAAAGCTATCATTTTGTGTGAAAGGTGGGCAGTCTGTTTCTGCCAGTCAACTATCTGACTGGCGGGTATCGGCATGGCTTTGTATCCCTCATTCTGAATGGCAAGCGATATCCTGAGAGAAGTCTGGTCAAGAAGCATGTTAAGCATCTTGTAGTGATGAAGATAATGGCGGGTCGGAGCATTTATTATCCCTTTCAGGACCGTATCAGATACCCTTACCCCTATGGAAATCCCTCTGATCAGACCTTCAGTCTGGTCAACCGGGAGAAAGTCAAAATTAGATCTGAGGTCGTCAATATCGCCGACCCCGAAAACAGAGATTCCTGAAGAGAAAGCGATACTCTTCAGCTCGTCGTATATATTTATAACCACTTTTTAATTAACGCCACCATCTCAGTGTCGCCCCATTCCCTCTGACCTACGATTCTCTCCCTCAGGATACCATCTTTATCAAAGATAAAGGTTTCAGGCACACCTGTAATACCATACAGCTTCGCCAGGTCATTTTCAGGGTCGATCAATGTTGGGGCGCTGACATCAATCTTCTTGAAGTAGCCCGGCAGATTATTAGGATCGTCCCTGAAGAGCACACCCAGCATCTGGAAAGGCTCCCCCTGCATTATGTCATAGAGCTTTGCCTTGTCAGCCATCTCCGCCTTGCATGCAACACACCATGTAGCCCAGAAGTTAATAAATACGACCTTCCCCTTAAGATCCGAGAGCGTCCACGAATTTCCGTCCGAATCTTTGAGAGTAAAATCCTGAACAGGCTTACCTACTACGGCAAGCTCCCTGTAATATTTTTTCCCGGGCAGTAAAAATACCGCTATAAGAGCAATCGCAATTATCACCGCCAGTATAACGCCTCTATTTTTCATGATAATCATCCAGATTTGTCAGATCTTCAAAAAACTTAACCGCCTTCGGCGGGACTTTTTAGACAGGATATACAGGATCTTCAGGATAAATTAAAAGAAAGAAGAAGAAAAATCTTCTGTATCCTGTTAATCTCGATGCGAGTCGATCCCGACCTGT
>JBCKZY010000098.1:0-6478 GCA_038918635.1 Thermodesulfovibrionia bacterium
TTATCAGAAATTATTTTAGCCACTGATTTGCACAGATTTGAATATTTTTTCTCGAAGCAGTTAAAGATATTTTGTATAATTCTTTTTTTAGTCAGTGTGAGCTCGCCTCGCTTCGGCGAAGCGGGTCAGTGGCTAATTATGTGTGGGAGGCGAACAGAAGATCATGATAAAATTTGAAGAGGCATTAAATATTGTTCTTGGATCTGTAAGTACCCTTGCTCCAGAGGAGGTCAGTATCATTGATTCGCTTGAAAGGGTGCTTGCCGGGGATGTTTACAGTGACTGTGATATCCCTGCGTTTGATTACTCCGCTATGGACGGCTTTGCTCTAAGGTTTGCGGATACAAAAGGCGCTTTGCCTGAATCATGCATAAGATTAGAGATTGTCGGAGAATTCAGGGCCGGCGGGGATACCTCATCAAAAGTAGGACCAGGAGAGGCTGTAAGGATAATGACCGGCGCCCCGATTCCCGAAGGCGCCGATGCGGTGATAATGGTTGAGAAGACTAAAGAGAATGGCGGCATCGTTGAAATATGTGAAGAAGTTGAAGCAGGAGATAATATAAGGCTGACCGGGGAGGATATAAATAACGGGGACCTTGTTATACATAAGGGCACTCTGTTGAATTCTGCTCATGTCGGGATGTTCGCATCCCTTGGTATCTCAAGGGTCAATGTTATAAAGAAACCAAGGGTCGCTCTTCTTATGACAGGGGATGAAGTAATCGGTATAGATGAGGAGATCAGGCCCGGCAAGGTTCGCAACTCCAACGCCTACTCCCTTTTTTGTCAGGTAAAGAAGTACGGCGGGGCTCCGGTGAATATGGGGACCGCCAGGGATGAAAAAGATTCCCTGAGAGAGAGACTCAAGTCGTGTCTTGATTGTGATCTCATAATAACTTCCGGAGGGGTCTCAATGGGGGAGTATGATTATGTCAAGGATGTGATGAACGAGATAGGGATGGAGCAGAAGTTCTGGAAGGTAGCGATGAGGCCCGGCAAACCGAACCTCTTCGGCCTGATTGACGGCAAACCGTTCTTTGGCCTGCCGGGGAACCCGGTATCAGGAATGGTCGGATTTGAGGTCTTTATCGGCCCTGCCATAAGGAAGATGCTCGGTCAGAAAGACGAAGAGCGGGATGTTGATGCTATTCTTCAGGAGGATATAAAGAAGAAGAAGGGGTTGATGTTCTTTATCAGGGCCGTCACCCGGTGGGAAGGCGGGAGGTATGTGACAAAAACGACTGGTCCTCAGGGTTCGGGGATGCTCAGTTCAATGGTGCGTGCCAACAGTCTTATCATACTTCCTGAAGATGAGCAACTTATTAAGCAGGGGACAATGGTCAAGGTCAGGCTGCTATAATTTTTCTGTCTTAGTTATATCAACATGACTGTTACTTTATTTCTCCTACCATCAGCCTCATAATAACTATTTCCAGGAATTATTGAGTTTCTGTATAACATGCAACCTGTAATGATATATAGTCAGGAAATCCTGTAAAAACATATATAATGCTTGTTCTTCTCGTGATTTTACCTAAAAATTTGATTGATACACTCGTAAAAAGTCATAGGATGGCTAAGTAAAAATTTCGATATACAAGGCGTAGTGTATTTTTAAAGCCGAGACTATACATATAGTATGTCGAGGATTTCAAAATGCGCTGCAACGCAGTAGATCGGACTTTTTACGACGCCATCTTGATTATTATACAGGCCTGATTGGTGAGTGATTATAGATACAAAAAAACAAATAAGGATAAATGAAAAGAAAAAATGAAAGTGGTAAAATGTAGAAGGAACCATGTCAAAAGATACGCATAATATAGATATTCCCGGAAGACACAGAAATCCTTTATGGAGATATGCTGCTGCCCTCATCTGCGGATGGACAGTGTTAGTTATTATATCCCTCTTCTTTAACTTCAGTCACCAGAGGATCATAATGCTCGACTCTGCACGTATTCAAGCAAGAGCGCTCTTTGATATGGATATTCTCTATCGTAGATGGAATGCCAAACATGGAGGTCTCTATGTGCCTGTGACTGATGATACGCCTCCAAACCCGTACCTTGAGGGTCTGGTCTCTGAAAGAGATGTCACTACGCAATCCGGAAAGAAACTTACACTAATAAATCCGTCCTACATGACAAGGCAGGTGCATGAGCTTGGAAAGTTAGATAAAGATGTTTATGGACATATAACAAGCCTTAATCCGATAAGGAATGCCCCCGACGACTGGGAAAGAGACGCCCTTACATCCTTTGAGAAGAGGACTGATGAGGTCAGTTCGATTGAGATAATAGAGGGAAAGAGATATATGAGGTTAATGCGTCCCATTATTACAGAAAAGGCATGCCTCAAATGCCATGAAAAGCAGGGTTATATAGAGGGAGATATAAGGGGCGGGATAAGCATATCAGTGCCGATAGATCCTTTTGTAGCAATATCTGTAAATGAGAAGAGTGCTGCTTCTGTTCTTCATTTTGTTTTGTGGCTGACCGGCTCACTTATCATTGGAATTGGAAGTATGGTACTTATAAGAAAGGAAGAAAAACGCGGTCTGAGCGAAGAGAACCTGAAGCTGGCGATAGAGACCGCGAATATCGGCAGCTGGATCAGGGACCTGAGAACAAACAGTCTCACATGGTCAAAAGAGTCTTTTGATATTTATGGTATTGATCATGAAAAAGAGCCGACTTATGATGACTTTCTCAATCTCCTGCACCCCGATGACCTTGAAACTGTAAAATCCGAGATTCAGAAAGCGGTTAGAGAAAAGAGGAGTTTTGATATTGATTATCGTATATTACGTCCTGATATGACTGAAAAATATGTGCACACAAGGGGAAGAGCGATTTATGATAAAGATGGGGAACCTGTAACCTTGATCGGAATGCTGTTTGACATAACTGAAACAAAGAAGACGACAGAATCTCTGGCTGAAAGTGAAGATAAATTCCGTACATATTATGATAAAGCACCTTTAGGATACCAGTCACTTGATGAAAACGGTTGTTTTATTGATGTTAATGAGACATGGCTTGAGACCCTGCAGTATTCCCGAGATGAAGTAATAGGGAGGTCTTTTGCGGACTTTCTGGCCCCGGGTTTTAGCGAGAAATTCAGGGAGAACTTCCCATGTTTCAAGGAAGCCGGGGAGATTATCGGCACTGAGTTTGAAATGGTCAAAAAAGACGGCTCTCATGTGATAATGTCCATTAACGGCAGGGTAGGTTATAACGAAAAAGGGGACTTCCAGCAGATACACTGCATTCTGAATGATATCACAGAACGCAATAAGCTTGAGGATCAGCTCCACCAATCCCAGAAGATGGAGACAGTTGGCCAGCTTGCTGGAGGAATGGCCCATGACTTCAACAACATACTGGCAGCCATAATTAATTACGGTCACCTCCTGCAGATTAAGACGGTTGATGAGGAACAGAAGGATATCATAGAAAAGATGCTTAACTCTGCAGACAGGGCGGCCAGACTTACAACGGGTCTCCTTGCCTTCAGCAGGAAACAGATAATGCAACACGTGCCTTTAAAGATTAACGAGCTTATAGGGAGAGTGGAGCATATCTTATCAAGGCTTATCGGAGAGCACATTAATATAAAGACAGTACTTACTGCTAAAGATTCTACGATAATGGCAGACAGCGCCCGTTTAGAGCAGGTACTGATGAACCTTGCCACAAACGCGCGGGATGCAATGCCTGAAGGAGGTATATTAACCATAGAGACCAAAGAAATAGAGATGGACGATGAGTATGTAAAGGCACATGGCTACGGGGAGCCGGGCAAATATGCCCTTGTCTCTGTCTCAGATACCGGCAAAGGCATGGATGAGGAGACGAAGAATAAGATATTTGAGCCGTTCTTCACGACCAAGGAGGTGGGAAAAGGGACAGGGCTCGGGCTTTCCATGTCATACGGGATAATAAAACAGCACAACGGCTTTATCAATGTTTACAGTGAAGAAGGAAAAGGGACGACGTTTAAGATCTACCTGCCGGTAACAGGAAAAGAGGCGGAAGAACCTGGGCATTCAGTTTCTGAAATCAAAACAACCGGGACTGAGACGGTGCTTCTGGCTGAAGATGACGGGGACCTCAGAAAAGTTACAAAGCAGATACTTGAGGCATCCGGCTATAAAGTGATTGAGGCGGTGGATGGAGAAGACGCGGTTGAGAAATACAATGAGAATAAAGAGAGAATACAGTTACTTGTCTTTGATTCAGTAATGCCTAAAATGACCGGGGAAAAGGCATATGATGAAATAAGAAAGAGCAGTCCTGATATTAAAATACTCTTTATTAGCGGCTATACAGAAGAAACTATTGCGGAAAATGGAGTCCTTAAAGAAGGGTTAAACTTCATCTCAAAACCGGTTTCACCTAAAGAGCTTTTACAGAATATAAGAGAGATATTGAATGGGTAGTCAAATTTAGTGGTTCATCGTTAAGCATCAACTTTCCATTTTCCCTAAATAAAAGAGTGGTAGATGTTATCAGTAATCCGCGTTAATGTTTAGAAGGGTACTTCTCCTTCACTTTTTTAGAGTTTAGTAAAAGACCCGCCAGTACTGTAAAAATAGCTATCGCTCCGAGTATATACGCCATCCTTGACCATGGTTCACCGTATGAAATCCTACTCTGTGCAATTACTATTATCGTACTTATCCATACACCCCCGCCTATATACGCGAGGGCCTGCAAGGCTATGAGGCTCCACCGTTTTTTTATCAGAAGGATAAATGGCGCAATAATGTACACCAGGGTTAATAAATAATTAGAAGCTTTCATGAAGTGGGCCCCAAGCATTAATGAGGCTATTATTATCATTGTTGTTCTTAATATCATATTCATTATTATACATGAACCTATAAAAAGCATTTGTCCACAGATAAATGCGGATAAATACCGATAGAACAAAAACTTATTGCTTAATCCCACCGCAAGTGACCGCGTAATCCCAAATTAAGTGACCAGCAAATCCCATTTTAGTTGACCGGGCAATCCCACTTTGGTTGACCGGCAAATCCCAGTTTAAGTGACCGATTTTTCATAGAAATGGGATTTCCATTCAAAAGCTGTTTCTGAACGACAATTAATAGGTTATTGTAATTCTCCAATTACTAAATTAAGGAGGATTATCAGTGGCCAAAAAGCGGAAAAGGACAGCAATGCGAAAGGTAAGAGAGATATTGAGGCTCCATTATGAAAGCAGATTGAGCAACCAGCAGATAGCAGATGCGCTGCGTATATCAAAAACAAGCGTGTTTAACATACTGGGGAGATACAGGGAATCTGGAATGAACTGGCCAGTACTGGAGGATCTGGCAGACGCGGGACTTGAAGCGCGCATATACAGGAGAGAAACATTAAAGAAAAAAGCGGAGATATTACCGGATTTTGAATATATAGAAGAAGAATTGGCCCGTCCACATATGACACTGGAGCTTTCATGGAATGAATATGCACAGAACAATCCCAAAGGACTTGGCCGGAGCAGTTTCTATCGGCATTATCGAAAATATCGTAAAGGCCGTTCAATCAGCATGAAGGTAATCCATAAGGGAGGGGACAAGGTATTTGTAGATTACAGCGGAGATGGACTGCGGTATTACAGTCGTGAAACAGGCAATTGGGTTGAGACAGAATTCTTTGTATGCAGTTGGGGAGCAAGTAGTTACAGTTATGCCGAGTGTTCAGAGAGCCAGAACGGTCAGGACTGGGTCAGATCGCATATTCGGGCACTGGGGTACTTTAGATGTGTACCGAACGCATTTGTACCTGATAATCTGAAAAGCGGGGTAACAAAGGCGAGTTTCTATGAGCCCCAAATCAATGCATTATATGAGAAATTCGCACAGCATTACGGCACGGTCATACTTCCTGCCCGGGTACGCAAACCAAAGGATAAGCCTGTTGTGGAAAGCAATATCCTTCATCTGCAGCGGTTCATATTCGGCAGGCTTCGTAATTGTACCTTCTTCAGCCTTGCTGATCTGAATCAGGCAGTGTGGCAGGAACTGGTGCTTTATAATGACCGGCCCATGCAGCAGTATAAGAAATCACGCAAGGAACGCTTTGAATTACTGGATAAACCCTATGCCAAACCATTAACGTCAAGTCCGTTTCTGTTCACTGATGTTAAGTATGATGTACGTGTAGCGCCAAATTATCACATAGAATTCGATAAACATTACTACAGTGTTCCGTATGAAATAGCGCGGGAATGTGTAGATGTATATCAGATCAACAATATTTTGGAAATCTACCATAAGGGCCAACATATATGCCGCCACAAAAAAGGGGCGCCGAATTACCGCTATACGACAAAAGAAGAACATATGCCTCAAAACCACAAGTTCGTCAAAGGTTGGTCACCTGCGTGGTTCATTGCACAGGCCAATAAGACAGGCCCTGCTCTTGCAGAACTGGTTGGCAGGGTAATGGAGAACAGAAAG
>JBCKZY010000099.1:0-6387 GCA_038918635.1 Thermodesulfovibrionia bacterium
TGTCCGGAATGACAGAATAAAGGAAAGAGTTGTAAGAATAGCTTATAGATGTAAGTATCCTTTAATTTATGGGGTCTTTGAGCAGTTTAAATTTCTGATCGTATTGGTTATAATAAATACCATTTTTATTTCTAAAACAGGAGAAACCCATGTCAGTTGATAAGCGGAAACAAATTCTTAAGAAATATCATGATGAGGGCGGCAGTATAATTTCCATTCTACAGGATACACAGGATATGTTCGGTTACATATCTGAAGATATGGTCTTCTGGTTATCAGGTGAACTGAATATCCCGGCGAGTAATTTTTTCGGGGTCGCGACCTTTTACGCTCAGTTCTACCTGAAACCGCGGGGGAAGAATATCTTAACGGCCTGCTGCGGCACAGCGTGTCATGTAAAAGGCTCGGGGGCTGTGAACAGCCGGATAAGGGCCGACCTGTCGCTCACTGAGGGAGAAAACACAACAAAAGACGCCAGGTTTACTCTGGAGAGCGTTGCATGTGTCGGTGCGTGCAGTATAGCGCCTGTGCTGGTAGCGAACAGCAAGGTATACGGAAAGGTAACACCTGATAAGGCATCCTCCATGCTGAAGGAATTTAAAAAGGGGGCAGAGTGAGTAAAGCGTCAACAGCAAGAAGGAGAAAATCGGTATTGAAAGATCTGACGATCAGGGTGTGCGCCGGACCAGTGGGACTTGCGGTTGGAAGCCAGGAGGTGATCGATTCGTTCACCAAAGCTCTGAGAGCCGGAGGGTTGAAGGGAAAGATTGAGAAGAAGTGCGTGAACAAGACAGGCTGCATGGGTTTCTGCGCAAAGGATGTTCTGGTGGACGTCATCGTGGACGGTAAATCTTCGACCTATCAATTTGTCACGTCCGACATGGTCAGCCTTATCGTTGAAGAGCACATAATAAACGGAAAGCCGGTTGAGAAGTGGCTGGTCAGTGATGATTACCACGCTTTCCATGAAAAGCAGACCAAGATACTGCTTAAGCAGTGCGGCCATATAGACCCTGAGGATATCAACGCGTATACAGAGATAGGCGGGTACAAAGGCGCGGAAAAGGCGTTCTCCATGAAACCCGCCGAAGTGATCGCAGAAGTCAAAAAATCTGGCCTCAGGGGAAGAGGCGGCGCGGGCTTCTCCACGGGACAGAAGTGGGAGGGTTGCCGTAATAATAAGGAAAAGACAAGATACATCATCTGTAACGCTGACGAAGGAGATCCCGGTGCATTCATGGACCGCTCTATTATTGAGGGAAATCCTCATTCCGTAATCGAGGGGATGATCATCGGCGGCTATGCCATAGGCGCGGCAACTGGATATATCTATATACGCGCGGAATACCCGCTCGCCGTTGAGAGACTCAGGATTGCTCTTGAACAGGCAAGAAAAAAGAAGTTTCTGGGCAAAAACATTTTTGGGAAGAAATATGATTTTGATCTGAAGATAAAACTTGGCGCAGGCGCCTTTGTCTGCGGGGAGAGCACCGCGTTGATGTTCTCCATCGAGGGCAAGAGAGGAATGCCGAGGCCTACCCCTCCACGCTCCGTCAATAAAGGGCTGTGGGGTAAACCCACTGTTCTCAATAATGTTGAAACCCTTGCAAATATTCCGTTGATAATGCTTAACGGCGGCAAATGGTTCGCGTCATTCGGCACCCCTGGAAATACGGGGACCAAAGTATTCGCTCTGACGGGAAATGTAAAAAATACCGGATTGATCGAGGTGCCGCTTGGAATATCGCTAAAGGAAATTATTATTGATATAGGCGGCGGGGTGGAGAAGAAGAAGAGGAAGCTTAAGGCTGTGCAGACCGGGGGACCTTCCGGCGGTTGTATCCCGGCTTCTCATTTCGACATGCCAGTGGACTTTGATTCAATGAAGAAGGCAGGCTCAATAATGGGATCAGGCGGTATGGTGGTTATGGACGATCACACCTGCATGGTTGACATGGCGAAATTCTTTCTCACGTTTACGAAGGATGAATCCTGCGGCAAATGCGTAACGTGCAGGATCGGGACAAAAAGAATGCTTGAAGTACTGACCCGTATCACAGAAGGCAAGGGGAGAAAAGACGACATAGATCTCCTTCTTGAGCTGGGATTTACCATCCGGAAGGCTTCCCTTTGCGGACTCGGGATGTCGGCGCCAAACCCGGTACTCTCTACCCTTAGGTTCTTCAGGGATGAGTACGAAGCGCATATAAAGGACGGAATATGTCCGGCTGGTGTCTGCAAGGCAATGCGCCGGTATAAAGTCAGCACAGAACTCTGCAAGAAGTGCGGCAAATGCTACAGCGAGTGCCCTTCAGAGGCTATTACATGGGAGAAGAAGAAGAAGGCAAAGATAGATACATCAAAATGCGTAAAGTGCGGAGCATGCTATGAGACATGTCCGTTTGATGCGATACTTTAAATGAAAGGGTCCGGGGACGCGGGGGTTTGAGTGAATTAATGAACCATTTATTTCCTTCACTTGACACTTTGGCCCCTTGCATCCAGCAGGTATTCAGGAGGTTGAATTGTCACCTAAACAGATAAAGATAATAATAGACGGTATAGTGACTCTCTGCAAAGAGGATGACACGATACTGACTGCCTCAAAGAGGGCCGGGGTCAAGATACCTACACTTTGCCATGACGACAGGCTCAAGCCGTACGGCGGATGCAGACTCTGTATCGTGGAGGTGAAGGGAGTTCCCAGGAATCTTCCGGCATGCACAACCCCTGTTACCGACAAGATGGAGGTAATCACCGAGAATGATGATATCAGGAGGATAAGGACGAATATTGTGGAACTCCTCCTCTCTAACCACCCGAACGACTGCATGCGGTGTGAGAAGACCGGTGAATGCACGCTGCAGGACCTCTCCTACAGGTATGGAGCAACAGGAGCCAAGTTTGCAGGAGAGAGGTGGAACCTTCCTGTCAAGGACAACAACCCGTTTATCACCTATGAGCCGAACAAGTGCGTTCTCTGCGGAAGGTGCGTGAGGATATGTAATGAGGTCGTAATGGCCGGGACGATAGAGCTTGTCGGCAGGGGCTTTCACACGATGCCCGACACCGCGTATGGAAAGCCGCGTTCACTTGAAAACTGCGAGTTTTGCGGGCAGTGCGTCTCTACCTGTCCTGTTGGGGCTCTTACAGACAAAAAAGCAAGAGGCAAGGGGCGGTCATATGAGATGAAGAAGGTGAGGACCACCTGTTCCTATTGCGGTACCGGATGTAACTTTGATCTGAATGTCAAGGATGGGAAAGTGGTGAAGGTGACCTCCGCCTATGACGCGCCAGTAAATCATGGGAACCTTTGCATCAAGGGCAGATACGGTTATGACTTCATACATAGCAAAGAGAGGATAAAGACACCCCTTATCAAAAAGAATGGGGAGTTTCATGAAGCTACATGGGATGAGGCGCTTGACCATATCGCAAAGAAGTTCAAAGGCCTGATAAAGAAATACGGCAACGAATCCGTAGGCGCCTTCTCATCTTCACGGTGCACGAATGAGGAGAACTACCTCTTAGCCAAATTTACCCGCACGGTATTCCGCAATAATAATGTGGATAACTGCGCGCGTGTCTGACACGCCCCTACTGTTGCCGGTCTGGCAACAAGCCTGGGAGCAGGGGCTGCCACCAATTCACTCGCGCAGATGCCGGAGATAGATACGCTCTTCCTCTTCGGCTCAAACCCGACAGAGGCGCACCCTATAGTTTCCATTTATCTTAAGAAGGCCATTAGTAACGGCGCAAAACTCATAGTTGGTGACCCGAGGCTCACATGGATGGCAAAGCGTGCAGATGTCTGGCTCAACCTGAAGCCCGGAAGTAATATAGCTATGATGAACGGGCTTGCCAATGTGATTATAAAGAAAGGATGGGAGAATAATAAGTTCATAAATAAAAGGACAGAGGGCTTTAAAGAGTTTGTAAAACATGTCAGCACATATGATCTCAAGAAGGTGGAGAAGCTTACCGGTGTTGCAAAGGATAAGATTGTGGAGGCGGCCCGCCTGTACGCTCATGCTGACAAGGCGATGATAGTCTACGGCTTAGGGGTGACCGAGCATCAGACCGGGACCGAGAACGCGATGGCCATGTCCAACCTCGCCATACTCTGCGGACATATCGGCAGGCCATCAACCGGTATTATGGCGCTCAGGGGCCAGAACAACGTTCAGGGGGCCTCGGACCTTGGACCGCTGCCCGCAACACTGCCCGGATACCAGTCTGTTACGGACAAGAAGGTGCGTGACAAGTTTGAGAAGGCATGGGGTGTCCCCATCATGGATAAACCGGGACTCAAGTCTGTGGAGATGCTTGACGAGTGCAAGAGGGGCAAGTTTAAGGGACTCTTCATACTCGGGGAGGACCCCGCTCAGACCGACCCTGACCTCAACCATGTTAATAAGGCGCTGGAGTCTGTGGAGTTCCTTGTTGTGCAGGACATCTTCCCCACAGAGACGACGAAGCACGCTGATGTGATACTTCCGGGGGCAAGCTTTGCGGAGAAGGACGGCACTTTCACTAATGGTGAGCGCAGGGTGCAGCGTGTAAGAAAGGCGATTGAGCCGCTTGCCGGAAAGGCTGAATGGCAGGTGATATCCGAGCTTGCGACAAAGATGGGCTATCAGCAGAGCTACGACAGTCCTTCTGATATCATGGACGAGATAGCAGGCCTGACACCCCAGTACGGCGGGATAAGCTACGAACGTCTTGAGACCGAGAGTCTCCAGTGGCCCTGTCCCACAAAGGACCATCCGGGCACGACGACCATGTATACCGACCTCTTTGCCCGGCCTAACGGGCTTGCCCAGTTTATGGTGCTTGACCATAAGGGTTCAGGCGAAGTCCCTGATAAAAAATATCCACTTGTTCTTATTACAGGAAGAATACGTGAGCATTACAATAACGGTTCGATGACGAGGAGAGTACCCGGCATTATGGAACTTGTTCCTGAGGAACTGATTGAGATAAGCCCTGAGGACGCAAAGAAATTGAAGATCAAGAGCGGCGATAAGGTTAAAGTCTCCTCAAGAAGGGGTAAGATCAATGTGAGGGTAAAGGTAACAGACCGCTCTCAGAAGGGGAATGTCTTCCTCACTTTCCACCATCAGAAGACACTTTCCAATGTGCTCACATCAGAGTACAGGGACCCGATAGCCGGCACACCGGAATACAAGTCATGCGCCGTAAGGATTGAGAAATAGAAGAATTCCTGAATAAATTGGCTCTACTGGCTTTTGTGTGGAGAATTACAAGTGAAATGTTCCACTGTTCGTCATTCCCCGACTCCGTCGGGGAATGACAGACTCCGGTTATCTCTTCTTTTTCCTTTTCCCCATGATATATCTGTCTATCGCCCGTGCAGCTCTCTTGCCAGCGCCCATGGCGCTTATGACAGTTGCCGCTCCGGTTGCTATATCTCCGCCGGCAAAAATGCCCGGGATGTTTGTTCTGCCATCTTCACCCACTTCTATATAGCCTTTTCCCCAGAGCTTTAGTTTTTTTATCGATTTAACCAGTATGGGGTTTGATGTCTGCCCGATCGCCATGATCACCTGGTCAACCTTCAGTACGAACTCATCTCCTGAACACTCGGGTCTTCTCCTGCCTGATTCATCAGGCTCACACAACTTCATCGCGTCACACCTTATGGCTTTGACATAGCCCTTCCTGTCCCCGATTATCTCCTTTGGACTGGAAAGGAAAAGCTTCTCTATACCCTCTTCCCTTGCATGATCGACCTCTTCGAGCCTTGCGGGCATCTCTGCTCTCGTCCTTCTGTATACTATGAAGACCTTTTCAGATCCCATCCTGACCGCTGTCCTCGCTGCGTCCATTGCAACGTTTCCCGCACCGATGACCGCAACCCTTCTTCCTATCTTTACAGGTGTATCGTATTCAGGGAATTTATGCGCCTTCATGAGGTTGACTCTTGTAAGATATTCCGAGGCAAAATAAACATTATTCAGGTTTTCACCCGGTATGCCCATGTATCTCGGTGACCCGGCTCCCACACCAATGAATATAGATTTGTACCCTTCCTCAAACAATTCATCAACGGTCTGTGTTCTTCCCACAACCCAGTTAAGTTTTATCTCAACACCAAGGCCTTTCAAGTAATTTATCTCTCTTTCGATGATCTTCTGCGGAAGTCTGAACTCCGGTATTCCATAAGTGAGCACTCCTCCAGCTTCATGAAGCGCCTCAAATATAGTGACTTTATAACCGATCTTTGCAAGGTCAGCGGCTACAGTAAGTCCTGCAGGGCCCGAACCAACAACCGCTACCTTATGGCCGTTGGATTTTGGTGCTTCAGGTTTTTCAGACAATCCCTTTGCAGTAGTATAATCTGCAATGAATCGCTCAAGCGCGCCG
>JBCKZY010000100.1:0-6318 GCA_038918635.1 Thermodesulfovibrionia bacterium
ACTCGTCGGGCCTTCTAAGGCTTACAGTTTGATTGGAAAATATGCATCGACTTTTACAAGGTCCTCCATTTATACCACCAGGTCTTTGGCCAGAAACAGGGTTGAGATATCCGTAAAGATAAATGAAGGGGTTGAGGAGAGAAAGTTTCAGTGCGAAAACAGAATAGGATATTTTGAAGCAATTGCCTTTGCATTTACACAAAGATTACCGGAAATCAGGCATGACGAATGCATTTTCAGAGGCGGCAAGGTCTGCCGTTACGAAATCAAGTGGAAAAAACAGCGCTCTGATCACTGGAAAAGAATGCGTAACTCCCTGTCCCTCACTTTCCTTGTAATATTGGCATGGTTTTTTGGCAAGGACCCTCTTATTGCCGTTAATACCGTGCTGCCTGTTTCTGTCATCGCTGTATTAGCACTCAGCCTGTACGCGAAAAAGATCGAAAAAGATGAGATAGAAGCATCTCTGGACAATATGCTTAACTCCTCAGAGAGCCTTATGAGTGATCTTAGCTTGAACTACAACAATGCCCTGCTCATTAATGAAATAGGCTCCACAATAAGCAAGCAGATAAAAGTCGACAGCATCCTTAAGGAAGTTACTTTAATTCTTGAAAGCCGCCTTGACTTTGACAGAGGCATGATACTGTTATCCAATGAAGACGAAACCTCTTTAGTTTATCGTGCCGGTTTTGGTTACAATGAAAAAGATGAGCAAATACTGAAAGACGCTTCTTTTCATCTGAACTTGCCAGATTCAGAAGGGGTTTTTGTTGTTTCTTACCGCAAGAAAAAATCTTTCCTTGTAAATGATGTTGATGATATTAAATCGCAACTTAGCGAGCACAGCAAACATTTTGCAAAAATGTTAGGAGTGAAATCATTTATATGTTGTCCAATTGTTTATGAAGACCATTCCATCGGGATATTGGCTGTGGATAACATTAAAACAAAAAGACCCTTCCTCCAAAAGGACATTAATCTTCTTATGGGGATTGTGCCTGCGATTGGAACAAGCATTAGAAACGCCGCGCTCATGATGTTGAAAGAAAAGCAGTTTAAATCAATTTTAAAGACGCTGGCTGCTACTATTGACGCTCGAGACTCGCTTACTGCCGGCCACTCGGAAAAGGTTACTGAGTATTCGGTTGGCATATGTAAAGAACTAAAGATGTCCAAAGAGTTCACGGAAATGATCTCGGTAACAGCCATGCTGCACGATTTCGGCAAGATAGGCGTAAGCGATCTGGTTTTAAAGAAGAAAGGGAAACTTACCCCTGATGAATTCAGTGAGATACAGACTCACGCAGAGAAGACAAGGGAGATACTTGATCAGGTAGCATTCGATGGTATTTATAAAGATGTCCCTTTAATTGCTGGCAGCCATCATGAAAAATATGACGGCAGCGGATACCCTAAAGGATTAAGAGGTGACGAGATACCGTTTGGGGCGAAGATAATTGCAGTTGCCGATTTTTTTGAAGCCATCACCTCAAAAAGACATTACAGAGATCCTATGCCTATAGATGTGGCAATATCACTCATGCAGGAACAGGCTGGAGTTTATTTTGACAGAAAAGTGACAAATGCTTTTATGAAGTGTTTGTACACCCAATATCCTGACTTGCTGGTCATGGAAAACTTACACCGGTAGTACTAAACTTAAGGCCGCCTGCCGCTGCAACAAATTAAAGGTGTATAAATGAATCTTTGAGGGTCGTTCAGAAAAGAGCAGAACTCCTGATAGAACTCATTATATCCCCCAGTGTATTCCGGGAAATCATAATTTAATTTCTTTGATATTACATCAATCTTTTTAAGCCAGTTAAAGGAGTCCTTTTCCGTCAGCTTTCCGTAAATTAGATGATGAGCTGTGACTTTCATTTTGATATCTTTGAAACCAAGCCTGTAAAGATACGAATATAGTTTTCTGCCGACATAAGGGTCAAAGTTTGCTTCCTTCTCAAGCCTGGCCATTATGGAGCTGATGGTCTTTTCAAACCTTTCAGATGCTCCAAAGAAACATAATGAATTATTGTCCAGATCTGCCAGACAGAGTGTCCCGTCTGGTTTAACTGTCTGCATAAGGCGCTGTGTCATCTCAAAACTGTCCTTCCTGTAATACTCCAGAACAAACCTTACCCATACAAAATCGAAAGAGCCTATATCGTCCGGAAGACTCCTTATATCCTTGCATACAAACTTTATACCGCTTCTGGAATACTTCTTTTCCGCATAATCTATACGGGATCGAGAACCGTCAATGCCGACGCATTCTACAGGACCTTCCTTGCTGACAATTTCGTGCAGTATGGTTAGTGTTTTCCCAGACCCGCACCCGATGTCTGCCACTGTCATTCCCGGCTTCAACCCGGCCCATACAGCATCTTCAATTACAGCATCCCTGTCGGTTTTGATGTCCAGCCTGACGGCCTCATCTTCATTTTCCATAAGGTATTCAACGTTGTTCATGTATGTATTCCTCTTTATTTGAAATTACTATAATAACAACGACCCAATATATGTTACAGATCAGGATGATCTTTGTTGATCATTGCCTGAACAGGAAATCTCTTTAACTGACACATCTTTTCTCTCATGCGCAGGATTTATCAGTTCTTTATCATCTTCTCCAGAAAGATGAAGAACCTGCCCATACGTTTATAGGTAAGGTAAAGGTAAATTTCAAGAAAGAATTTATAGTTGCGGTGCTTCCATCTCCATAGAGAGAGCTTGTGTAATGGCCCGAAGACGATCCTGCTCCAGAAATTCTTCAGGAACCTGTCGTAACGAAAAGCCAGGAATGAGTTTATATAAATCGCGTGCAGGAGTCCGGGGTCTTTAATCCACGGGTTACGCACCTCATCATTCGTGAAGTTCTTCCATCCCTCAAGGTGTGTGGGGGCCTTAAACCCGTACTTTACAGCCTCTTCATATAGTAACGTTCCCGGCAGCGGCACATAAGGCTGAATCGGCACCTCCGCACCGGGATGCCTGCTTCTTATATCGTCGGCAAAATCAAGTGTCCTGTTCATCTGCTCCTCAGTCTCACCCGGGAGGCCGATTATTAAGGAGTATAGTGTCGGAATATCGCCCCGGGAGATGACCTTGATGCCTTCATCGATCATGCGCCGGTTCTGTCCTTTTCTTATATACTTAAGTACATCGTCATCCGGTGACTCGACCCCGAAGAAGAGGTAGACACAGCCGCCTTCCCTGAACTTCTTAAGCAGTTCAGGGGTAAAGGTGTTGATCCTCACATTGGCTATCCATTTAAAATCAAGTTCCTTTAGAAGCTCAACGATGTTGACCATAACGTCTTTCCTTCCTGCAAGGAAGGTGTCGTCATAGAATGTCATCTTATTGACACCAAGGGCTTGAAGTTTGAGTAGCTCGGACCTTATCTTCTTAACGCTCTTTACCCTGCAGACATTTTTATGAAAATAGACGTTGTAGCAGAAGCCGCACTTATGAGGACAACCCCTTGAAGATTCGTAGCCTATATTTTCAAGGGTATCACCCGACCTTCTTAGATATTCCACCAGGATATCCTTGCCTTTCCCTTCATATGGGAAGGGCAGATCCTCTATATCAAGAAAGCCCCGGTCTTTGTTTAAAGTGGGTTTTCCGCCCTTCTTCCACCCGAGGCCGTCTATTCCGCTGAGGTCTGTCCCTCCATCCTGATGTGCCCTGACCAGTTCCAGTAAAGTCTCCTCACCCTCCCCTTTGACAACAAAATCGACCAAATTCGATTCAAGGGTCTGTTCCGCCATCATGGAGGGATGGGTGCCGCCCCAGACAAGGGGGATATCAGGGTTAATCTTTCTGGCAAGCTTTGCCAGCCTCAGGGTATTCTTGATCTGGAAACACGTCATGGTAGAAAGACCTATCAAAAGTGGTCTCTTTCGAACCAGTTCTTTAAAACGCTCTTTCTTATGTATCCTCTCATCAAAGAACTCTACATCTATACCATGCTGTTCAAGATAAGCGCCCAGAGAGAGGATCGCGAGAGGAGTCCACGCGTGGTATGGGAATGGACTGGCGTTGGCGTATGCAAGAAGAATAAATTTATTTTTCATAAGTGATCAGTTTTATTCCTGACTAATTGTCTTCACAGGCACTCAAAACAATTATTTATAGCTTTTGCCTATTTGCTGTCATTCCCGTAGAAACGGGAATCCAGGGTTTCCTGTGCAAACAGGAATCTAATCCTTTATAATCTCCGGCTTCCGCAGGGAAGAATTCTGGATTCCGGATCAAGTCCGGAATGACAAAAAGTCGAAGATAGGACATTAATTTTACAGGCATCAATAATTGAGTACATGACTCTACTTGAATCCTAGAACCCTTGAATCCTTGAACCCTTCTTTAGAAAACAACTTATCACTCCATAAAGCGCCGCAGTCATTATGACATTGCCCAGTAAATAGTTCAAAAAGAGAGCTTTTACCGCAAAGACCGGACCTGCCTCCTTCCTCATGAAGTTCCACCACCTGATATTGGAGATAAGGAAGATGACAATAAGTGATATGAAAAGATACTTAAGAGACGGAATTAACGGAATAAATGGTAATGTTATCAGACTCATGAAGGCGCAGACCGCCGCAATACCGTTGCTCGGGGCAGTTGGCCCGGCGTTGTCAAGCTTCTTCTCCCTGAAGAAGAGGTGTACCCACATTACGGTCCGCTTAAAATAATTTCTGACGGCCTGCCTGAAGTTTGCGAACATATGTCTAACAATCATATTCGGGTTCAGAATAATGCTGTCTGTCCTGTTGATCCTTCTTGCGAGTTCAAAATCCTCTACATCCGCCCCCCTGTAACCCTCATTATACCCGCCTATCTCCTCAAAGAATTCCTTCTTTATGGCGCCGCATCTCGGGGCAAATACGCTGACCCTGTTCTCCTTTGTTCCTATGAGGTGGATATATTCAAACATCGCCATGTAACGGGGCACAAACCCTTTATTTAAGGGCTCTGTCGAGCATATGCCGATAACGCATCGAAAATCGGGGTGTTCCTGAAAATAGTCATTGACCGCCTTTACCGTGCCGTCCATTACGATAACATCCGCATCAAGGAAGAATATTATATCGCCCCGCGCTGCCTTAACCCCGATATTTCTTGCCTTTGCTGGACCGGCGTTAGTATCGAGCTCAATGACTCTGACCGGGTAGGTTCCGGCAACCTTTACGGTGTCGTCGGTGGAAAGGTCGTCAACTATTATCACTTCCATGTCCCCGGTTTTCTGCCTGAAGATGGAGTCAAGGAGGTCCGGAATGAATCCGGCTGCATTGTAAGTGGGGATAACTATGGAGATCATATTTTTTAAGTATAAAAGTTAATCCGGGTTTAAATCAAACGAAGTTAATGAATTTAGGATTCTCCTTCCCGTCTTAAACGGGGTCACTACAGGCACGTTCGGGATGACAAAAAAAGATTACCAGACTGTTTTTATGGAGGTCAGCTTTTGAAGGATTTTATCTTTTGTTATTACAGGGAGTTTGAGATACTTTGCAGTTGAGACAATTATGTTATCATGCAATTCAGGGATCTCTTTCAGGTCGATCATCTTCTGGAGAACAGGGTAATCGAGAGAAATTATAACAAAATTCTCACTGT
Source organism: Thermodesulfovibrionia bacterium (assembly GCA_038918635.1). Taxonomy (GTDB): domain Bacteria; phylum Nitrospirota; class Thermodesulfovibrionia; order UBA6902; family UBA6902; genus CAXMSH01. The sequence goes on from JBCKZY010000100.1 coordinate 5,623, forward strand.
CATGTAACTTGCTGAATAATCGCTTGAAGTCAAAGAAGACACGCTTCTTGTCAAAGATGCTTAATGCTTCTGCAATGACGATTGAGGGGATAAAGATAACATTTTCGCCTTCTTCGCATTTTTCAAAAATCTCTGATGCCTTTGGGCCGATTTTCGGACTGTCTGTAAACCACCAGATTAGGGCATGGGTGTCTGTTACGAAGTTCATAGGAGAGTCAGATCCCAATCTTGCTATAAAGAGACTTTTTGGCAGAAGTTATGTCTTTATCAGAAATATTCGAGCCTTTTAGAATTCCTTTGAGTTTAACAATCTTTTTCCCGGAGGAGGTAAGTTTTGTGAGCACAGAGAGTTTTAATTTCATGACTTCTTTCTCTATGGTCTCTATTTTATTGAGTATATCGGCATCGCTTTTTGCTGCTGCTTGTTTCATTGAACCTCCTTCGCCCAGTGCAAAGATAGCGGGACAAAAAATGCAGGTCTAATACTTAACTGTAAAAAATATATGCTTAAAAGTCAAATTAAAACCAGTGATGAGTAACGAGTGATGAGGTATGAAAACAAAAGATGTTATTCCCGTAGAGCCTGTCGGCAGGAAGAGAATCGGGTGTTTGTTTTCTATGATCTTATTAGTGTTTTTATCAGTTCACTTGAATCCTTTCCGCCCCGGCGGATTCGCTGAGGCGAAGACCCCTCGG
>JBCKZY010000101.1:0-6104 GCA_038918635.1 Thermodesulfovibrionia bacterium
GAGATAGTAAGGGGCAACAAAATCAAAATTTCTTTCAAGGACCGGCCTGATAAGAAGCTCTATCCACTCGGGAGTGATACTCCTGAGGTCGGAGTCTACGACAGCGCAGGCCTTTACCCCCAGTTCTTTAGCGATCTGAAATATTGTTCTGAAGGCGCTTCCTTTACCGGGAATGCCATGATAAGGGGTGACTATCTTTGAGAGCAGGTTTTCTCTCTGGCTTATAAGAAGGGGCTGGAAGTCCTCGATAGTCTCCTTATCTACAATATCCATGGTCCCGTCGGAAGAGCCCCCGTCTGAATTCACGATAATCGCCTTTCTGTCGGGGAAGTACTTTGCAAAGCCTGCCTGCACGGCCCTTACTACATGCTTAACCGTGTCGGCGTTATTAAAACTCGGTATACCGACAAGGATGTCCGCTTCACCGATCTCTTTCAGCCTTTCACTTACCTCATCTCTTAAAATTACGCTTTCTATCTTTAACCTCCTTAAAAAGAGAAAGATTAGATATATCTCATCCCTCTTGTCAAGATAAAAACAATTACCTCATTTATTGTCTTTCTCCACAGCTTCAAGGAGCTGCGCGTATATGTCCGGGATACTGTATATGACCCTGTTCCATGAAGGAATGAGAGGCGCTTCGGTAGGGCCACGGCTCTGTTCCCAGGCCGTCCAGAGGAGACCACGGAACTGCTTTGCGGTCATCTCTTCCTTGTACCGGTCAAATAACAGATTGTTCATCTCAGCGTCATCACTGTAGCACTTGATGAACCTGATAGCATTATCATAATAAGTATGAAGCATCATATCCACAAAAGGGTCATCCAGGGCTATCCCATGCGCCCTCATATAGTGCAGATAAAACTTCGCGATATCCACTAACATGCGGGAGAGTCCTTTTGATGTGTCTTCAGGCGACAGGTCCTGGTGCCTGTGTTCGTAGTTGGAGACTAGGTCCGACTGGGCAATTCTTCTGAACTTAACGCGGTGGTAGACCTCGGAGAGAGTTGCAACTTCAAGAGACCAGTCGTAGGCTATATTAATTTCCCTTGCAAGCCTCGCAGTAAAGCTGAACTCTCCGGAGAGTGGATATTTAAAGCTTCTGTGATAAGCAAAAAACCTGGCAAGCTCATTATTCCCCCGCTCGTACATAACATTCATCATCGCGTCTACAAAGGGGGTGATAAATAGCCTCATGACCCTGCCTTTCATCGCACGTTCGGAAGGGGAAATACGCATATAGTACCCCTTGCAGAATTCATAATCAGCGTGTGGGTTTGCTGTCGGCTCGACCAGACGTCCCAGAAGGATACGGTCATAGGTAACAATATCACAATCATGAAGGGCTATCACCTCTGAGTCCCCACGTCCAAGGATATAACCCAACGTCATCCATACCGACTGTCCTTTACCCTGCACACCGGTCATAATATCGCGCTCGCGGATTCTCTCAAAGACTTCCTGCACCCTCGGGCCGTTAATCCATACCAGCTTGACGGTTCTTTTCGATCCCCTGAGAGCACTGAAATATTCCTTTGCCTCTCTGAATTTCTCCTCATCTTCCGTTCCGTTAAACGCTATTATGATATTTTTTAAATAGCGCACTTTCTTTATCTTTTCCACTATCCTGTCCAGGACTTCACGATTTTCCAGCTCCGTAAAATGACAGGGAAGGAGCAGGCTAACCCTGTTCTTCTGTGTATAATTCACAAGCCGTTCTTCCAGTTTGACCAGATATTCTTCCGTATCAAATGCCCGGTAAAGGTCGTGGAAAGTTGTAATTGTTCCTTCCTGATGAAAATCAGCCATTACAGATCCTCCTCATTATCATATTTAATGGTCTCCTTTAGCATACTACCACTGCATTGTCTCAAGGTATTTACTCAGTGCATACATTGTCCTGAATTTCCTGAGAATCAGGGAATGCTTCAGCCCACTACAGAGATATTTGATCACATCAGGCTGCTTTGAATAATATTTTGCACCTCCAAGCGAATCATAAAAAATACGAATAACATCCAGGATATCAGTTTGCCTGTTTTCCGCTTTGGGTGTCTCAAGGTGAAAAAGATCTAATAGCTTAAGATCAAAAGTCAAACCATGGCGGCATACGATAATATTATCCAGATGGAGATCACCATGATATTCACTATGTTGATGAATGCTCTGCATTCCCATAGTTAATGAGTAGAGAAGGTGTAAAGCCTCAAAAGGAGCGAGTCTCTTTCCCGGTACCGTGTCAAGAAATTCCGAGAGGAGCCTGCCTTCAACATATTCCGATATAAACATGGTGACCGGGATTTTTCTATATTTGATAAGTTCATCTGTATGGTATTGAATTAATATGGGACAGTGACGCAATTTGTGAAGCTTTCTTGCGTAAAGCCTTGATGTGCGATTATTTATATTACGTTGAGGATAGAATATTTTTGCTGCCCGCTCGATTCCTGTCCTTAATTCCAGAATCTTATATACCTCTCCCTCCCATCCAGATCCGAGCCGTAACAGCACCTTGTATTTTCCGGCAAGTGTTGTGCCTGCTTCAAAATCGAACGTATCAATCCTCTCAAACTTCTGCTTCTTATTCATGAGAATTTACCATCTTCTTTATAATCAGAATTATAACTCATTATATGACAAGCACAATGAATAAAATTCTACTAGACGTTATTGCCTGTAAACCTTTCTGCTTTCAACTTGAATCTTGAAATCACATCTATAGTGATGGTTTTAATACATTAAACATTATTACAATTGTATCTTATTTCGGTCGAATTTGAGTTGTGTTGATTCTATGTGAATGATATTATTCTTACCACTTTTCTTTGCCTTGTACATCAAATCATCTATTGCCTTGATCATGTCCCTTACCGTACCAAGACTTTTTACGAAAGTAATAGCCCCAATGCTGAATCTTATTGGCCATTCATTTCTTTCCATAGCTTCAACCAGAAAAGAATTTACATTTTTTATTATGGCTTCTGCTGACTGGTAATCAGTTTCCGGAAATAATATAGAAAACTCATCACCTCCTAAGCGGCTTATAACATCTGTATTCCGCAGGTTTTCTCGTAGTATGCTAGCAATATTACATAAAAGAACATTGCCGACATCATGGCCATAGGTATCATTAATGGCGTCGTAAAAAGTCCGATCTACTGCGTTGCAGCGCATTTTGAAATCCTCGACATACTATATGTATAGTCTCGGCTTTAAAAATACACTACGCCTTGTATATCGAAATTTTTACTTAGCCATCCTATGACTTTTTACGAGTGCATCATCATTAACATATTTAAAGTTATCCACGTCAATGTACGCCATTGTAAATGGATGGTTATATCTTTTAGATCTTTGTGATTCTGCATCAACGAATTCAAAGAAAGAGCGACTATTGTACAAACCAGTTAGGAAATCGGTGTCAGCCAGTCTTTCTTCGATTTCCAGTCGATTTTTAATAATAGAGAGCGTTATTGTAATGATAATAAAAAAACCGAACCTGACAGTAGTATTCCACAAGGGTATTAATAAACTGTGATATTGGTGCCCGCTTGTTAAATCTGCTGCAAACCAGATTTGTTATGTACGGAACATATGACATACCTCTCTTGATAAACAAAGAAGCAATTAGAATAAGCATTGAGAAAAGAGAAGGAAAATATTTTTACAAAAGAGAAACAAAAGAAGAATCTGTTGAAAAATCTCTCTTTACAAAGGACTGCTCCGTGCTTGTCAATCCTGTTGAACCCCATCAAAGGCTGCCAGGCTGCTCGGTATTGGACTTATAACGCTCCAACTGAAAGTCAAGGAGATATAACTTCTTATCTACGCTCTATTTTGTACAGTAAATCCCCTCCGCTCTCAAGGCGGTGTTCTGTCTGCAGCAGCCACTTCTGGCTTAGGTAGTAACGAAGGCGCACCGTACTGGCAGGTTCGAATATACCGACCCCGTATCTCACATAAAGCTTGGGCTTTCCTGACTCCTGATTAACCGATTCATATATATGTAGCAGAATTGTATTTTTTCATTTATAATTCAAACTGATAAACGTGCCAGAAGATCAAATTATCACATGCAATACCGGAAATTATATATTTGTCAGCTATCTTCCTTAAAATAATTTTGGAGGAAATATAATATGGAAAGCATACTTAAAAAAGTTGAGGAACTTGCATTACTGCATAACAAGATAGACCCCAAAACAGTCAGAGAAAAGAACATAAAGCTGGGGTTGAGAAATGATGACGGTTCAGGAGTCTTTGTAGGCATAACAAGCAAGGGGCAGGTTATTGGTTATGAAAAGATAATAAGCGGTGATGGATCGGAAAAATTGCATCCGATACCCGGGAAGCTCTATTATTGCGGATATGACGTTGCCGAGCTGGTACAGGCAAAAGAAGAGGAGAAACGTTTCGGGTTTGAAGAAACGGTTTACCTGCTGTTAACCGGTATTCTCCCTGATGAAAAAGGCTTAAGGAGCTTTTCAAAAGAACTTGGCAAAAGACGTTCACTGCCTGCAGAAGCCAAGGCATTAATTATTAAGAGACCACAGCACGATGACCAGATGGGGTCTCTTCACACCATTGTATCAGCCATGCACCTGTTTGATAAGAAACCGAACTCAACGAATATAAGGGATGTAACCAGACAGTGTATTGACCTGATAGCAAAATTTCCCACAATTATAGCCTTCAATTATCAGAATAAAGGCCGGGAGAAACTGATTGAACCGGAGCCTGGGCTCGGCACAGCTGAGAATTTCCTCTACATGCTTTCGGGCCGTTTCCCAGAAAAACTGACCGCTGAGCTATTCGACACCATGCTAATGTTTCACGCGGAACATGGCGGGGGCAATAACTCAACTTTCACGACACGATGTGTTTCATCGTCCGGGGCAAACACCTATATGGCTATATGTGCAGGGATCGGATCACTTTCCGGGCATCTTCATGGCGGTGCAAACGAAGCTGTGGTAAAGATGGTGAGAGACATCAAGCGTAAGGTCAGGGATTGGGCTGATGATGAAGAGATTAAATCATACCTTGCGCTGATCCTGGATAGAAAAGCCGGTGACAAGACAGGGAAAATTTACGGCCTGGGCCACGCGGTATACACATTTTCAGACCCGAGGGCGGTCTTTCTGGAGAACAGGGGAGAAGAACTTGCGAGAGTCACCGGTAAAGAAAAGGAGTTTGCTCTTTATAAAAAAATAGCCAGAATAGCGCCCAGGCTTGTCAGAGATAAAAAGGGCAAAGTGGTATGTACAAATGTTGACTTCTACTCGGGCTTTATCTACAAGTGCATGGGAATCCCGGAAGCCCTCTTCACCCCCATATTTGCAATGGCACGGGTAGCGGGCTGGTCAGCGCACAGAATAGAAGAGATTATTCAAGGAAGACTTATTCGTCCATCATATGTATCTTCTTTAAAAGACATAAATAACTATATACCGCTTAAACAGAGGTGATGCCTGTATCCAAAAACTTACAAAAAACCCAAAAACAGCTCCGGAGGCCGAAGGTCTATTTCTAAATAACTTATTTCCTTATTTTCTCAACAGGCGTAATTTTCTTTTTCTGCTTCTGCGCTTCAAATACCTGCGAATGTGCTATTACATCGAGGTGGGCGTATTTTTGAGTTGTGCGGATGTCTGTATATCTATATAGTCTGGACTCCTATTGCAATCGCTCACATACTCATACCATATACCTCTCTCTATCTCATTTCTGTTAATAATAGAAATGAAATGCAGTCCCCATAAGAAAAAATCAGATGCACATTATATCTGGACCGATTTAAAGGGGGAAGGTCACGGGCCTCTTTTCCGTTGAGTATTTCCTGAAATCAACGAATTTAGTTTTGTCACTTTATAGTAGCTTTCAAACGCAAATTAATAACAAAATCCCGGAAAAAGCGAACTTCGTATAACATGATATTACGTAGGTTTTACGAAATCGTCAAAATGATTTATTCAATCTTTTCAATGTATTATTCTCTTGCAGCACTCAGCTGAATCCCGTATAATGAACGGAAATGCCAGAAAAGGCGAACTTCGTCTATTAATTGTTAGAAATAGTGAATAATTTAATCTGTCATATAGCCT
>JBCKZY010000102.1:0-5576 GCA_038918635.1 Thermodesulfovibrionia bacterium
TAAGGTCCTCTACAGTGTCAATCCCCAGAGTATCATGCTCCGTTTCTCTGACCTTTATCCTCAGTCCACTGGCAAGAACCCGCAGTTGTTCCAACTTCTCTGTCATCTCCAGCATACTCTTGTCCATTGATGTAAAAGCAAGAAGCGTCTTTTTCCTATAGCCGTAAATCCCTATATGTTTAAAAAAATGAGTGCTTTTTGGTAAGGGGATCGAAGCTCGAAACTCGAATATACCTTCAGCCGCCTCACCAGGCCGACCGGAACCTTTCCCATAAAGCTTCCACTCATCTCTGATATATGGTATCGGCGCCCTTGAGAAATAGAGCGCGAAACCTTCATTATCCATGACAACCTTTACAATATCAGAAGACAGGATATCCTCAATATCGGTTATCCTCTTTGCAAGGGTACCAACCAAAGCCCTGTCATCACCGGTCAGGATGTCTACAACATCATCAACCATATCGGATTTTATAAAGGGCTCGTCCCCCTGTATATTCACTACAATATCACATTCTATATCCCTGACGGCTTCCGCTATCCTGTCGGTACCGCTGGTATGCTCAGCTGACGTCATAACCGCTCCCCCGCCAAAAGCCTTGACAGTATCATATATCCTCTCGTCATCCGTGGCAACAAGAACCATATCAATAAGACGGGCATGACTGACGTTTTCATATACATGCTGGATAACTGGTTTTTTGTTAAGGAGTGCAAGGGGTTTGCCGGTGAAGCGGAATGAGTTGTATCTAGCCGGAATTATAGCAACCGCTCTTTGCATATAATACTGTACAATAGATTATTTATTACTTCAAGATAAATTGGACAATTCCATCTTCTCTTTTCTTTTTTCCGTCATTCCCCGACGAAGTCGGGGAATGACAGATATTATTTCACCTAATGAGTCATTATGAGTAACCCCTGAAACTGTTTTTTTGAAAATTAACTGGTTTTTGCATGATAAATCGCTCAATTTGGGTCCAAGAATTAATTGAAAGTTAAAAATAAAAATAGTATGATAACTATTAAGAATATCAAATGAAGACTCCCCGCCGCAGAGACAGCGGGGTATCGTTAGGTAAAAAAATATTATTTTAAATAATCCCCCCTCGCCCCCCTTTTCCAAAGTGGGGATTAAGAGGAAACCCCACAGCAGCCAGAAGTAGGCGCTTCTAAGCGAGACTGTGGGGTATTAAAAATTAATGCACTCGTAAAATATCATGGGATGGCTAAGTAAAAATATCGATATACAAGGCGTAGTGTATTTTTTAAGCCGAGACAATACATATAGTATGTCGAGGATTTCAAAATACGCTGCAACGCAGTAGATCGGACTTTTTACGACGCCATCAAAATTTAATAAATCAACCTGCGGCAAGACCACAGGGCATCCAAAATATCCCCTCCCTTGTCGGAGCGACCCTTTGCGGAGACCCACTTCGGGATGGGAGGGGACTAAGGGGAGGGTGAATAATATCTTAAAGCACCCCCTCCCTATCCCTCCCCCCGATAAAAGACTCGGGACAGGCCCATCAAGGGGGAGGAAAACTATTGAAAACCCTGTAGCAATACTACAGGGAATTATCAAGTTCAATTTAAGGGGGCTTTATGCCAAAGGCGATAGCGCTGTTTTCAGGAGGTCTCGACAGTTCGCTTGCGATACTTACTGTCATGAAACAGGGGATTGATGTTACCGCTATAACTTTTCTCAACCATTTCGGCTGTAATATCGGCGACAGGTCATCATGTTCTAAAGACCCCTTCTCTGCATCCATTAAGTTCGGTTTCAAGGTGAAGCTGGCACACCTGTCAGACAAGTTCATGGAGATAGTAAAGAATCCAAAATTCGGATATGGGAAAAACATGAACCCCTGCATGGACTGTCGCATACTGATGCTGAAGGAGGCTATGGAACTGATGAAGATGACCGGCTCGGATTTCCTTGTAACAGGCGAGGTTCTCGGTCAGAGGCCCATGAGCCAGAGAAGAGATACATTTCCCGTGATCGACAGGGAAGCAGGTGTTACCGGATATGTCCTGAGACCTCTCAGTGCAAAACTGATGAAACCAACCGTCCCTGAAGAGAGAGGTATTGTAAACCGTGAATTGTTTTATGATTTTAACGGACGCTCCAGAAAACCACAGATCGCTCTCGCGCGTGAATTTGGACTGACTGACTACGCGGCGCCAGCCGGTGGATGTCTGCTTACCGACCCCATTTACTCATACAGGCTGAAAGAATTATTCGAAGACTGCAAGGACCCTGATTCACAGGAGATAAATCTGTTAAGGATCGGCAGACACTTCAGAGTCTCCCCCGGATCTAAGATTATCGTGGGAAGAAACATCGAAGAAAACAGAGAACTGAAGATGATCGCAAACCCGGAGAATTACAGGATGACGGTTGAAGGTTATGGAAGCCCTACAACAATTATTACCGGAGTTCCTGATGATGAGACATTAAATACCGCTGCTTCACTATGCGCCAGATATTCAGATGCCAAAGACTTAATCTGTGTAAAGGTAACTGTCTCCCGGAAGAACGAGTCTTTTATAATGGAAGTCCGACCGGCTAATGAAGAAACAATACGGAACTACCGGATAGAGAAGAAAAAGAAAAGCGTGGCTCAGCGTTAATCCGAACATGTAACATTTCAAAGCAGCTAAACGTTTATCTTTTGTCCAGCCATTCCAGCCATTCTTTATAGTCCTGACCAAAATCCTCTCCGGTTAGTTTACTTAATATGGGATGGGGCAGAATCAGACTTGACTATTGATATTCAGCATTTCCATTCTCATTTCACAAATTCAGTATTTTTCTTAAGATATATTCAACTTTATCGATTGTATCTTTAGTAACCTTTCCCCAACTCCTGGAAAATCTTTCTATGGAAACAGATTTCACCTGATCACACCTTATAATAGAATCCTGTTTTACGCCCCCTTCCGGTGGCGATATTAAAAGATGGAGTCTGAATCTCTTTTTCTTCCTGAATGTTGTAATGGGACATACGACAACAAGCCCCCATGGACTCTTATTCAGGTCATCAACTGATACCACAAGGGCAGGGTGCAGGTCCTTGATTTCAGAACCGATGGAAGGACTGAAGTTAACAAGCCATATTTCTCCGCGTTTGGGAAACTCATTATCTTTCAAGACCGTCTCCTAAACTCTTCTCAAAGGTCTTCCTCGTCTTTCTTTCTTCCCTGTCAAGAAACCCTTCAGCTTCTTCATCAAATCCCTTCCAGAAGGATCTTCTATGCTCCTCAAGCAATCTGTCAATTAAATCTGCTATGCTTGTCCCTGCATCTGCTGAAAGTTTTTTGAGTTTCTCCTGTGTTGGTTTGCTGACTCTTACCGTTGTTGTTTGCATTTTCACACACCTCTTTTCATCTATTTATCTACAAGTATACCATATCTAAGTATTGTTTTAAAGAGAGAGTGATTTGATTATACACTGGATACCCGCCCAGAAAATTACGGGCATGACAAAGAATTTGGTTTTCTAACGAAGTTGAAATTCGATAATTTTTACAGCCTTACAGGCACACCTCTGGACCTTAGAAACTCCTTGGCCTCTCTTACAGAGTACTCCCTGTAATGAAATATCGAGGCCGCCAAAGCCGCGTCAGCCTCTCCCTCAACAAGCCCTTCACGAAGATGATCAAGAGTCCCTACTCCACCCGATGCTACAACCGGAATAGAGACCGCCTCCGCTATCCTCTTTGTCAGCTCAATATCATAGCCATCCTTTGTGCCGTCCCTGTCCATGCTTGTAAGGAGAATTTCCCCGGCGCCAAGTTCATCCATCTTCTTCGCCCACTTGATGGCATCCAAACGCCTCATCTTTCTGCCGCCGTGGGTAGAAAGTGCCCATGTGATACTGCCGTTTGACCGGTCATCCAACGCCATTTCGCTCAGGTAAGGATCACTCAGCCAGCCCAGCCATGGCTCATCCGGTTCAAAGGCCATTCCTCTTATGATTCTCTTGGCATCAACAGCCACTACAATGCACTGGCTTCCAAACCGCTCAGATGCTTTTTTTATAAAATATGGATCACGGACGGCGGTCGTATTGATTGAGACTTTGTCACACCCTGCATTCAGGAGGTCCCTTATATCATCCAGCGTCTTAATTCCCCCGCCAACAGTCAGGGGCATAAAGACATCATTAGCTGTCCTCGCGACAACATCAAGGATAATCTTCCTCTTTTCATGGGAAGCGGTGATATCAAGAAAAACTATCTCGTCAGCACCCTGACTGTCATAAAATATGGCATTTTCAACAGGGTCACCTGCGTCAGTGAGGTTCTGAAAATTTACTCCCTTAACGACCCTCCCGTCTCTTACATCCAGACATGGTATTATTCTTTTGGCTAACATTCTAACTCCGTAATGAGTAATGGGTGATGAGTAATGGGCAAAAAATAGTACCTCATATCTTATTCTTTAAAAACCTGATAAGTCCTAACAACATTTTTCTTATTGATTCAATTTCTGAAAACACATTGTTGTCTTTAATAAATTCCAATCTTACTGCAAGAATTAATTGAGTTTCCAGTTCTGAAAGAGAACCTAATGCAATGTAAAGAAACTGAATGAATTCTTTTTTTGAATTTCTTGCCGCCCCTTCGGCTATATTGCTTGATATTGATACAACCGATCGTCTAATCTGACTTACTATTCCATATTGTTCTTCTTTCGGAAAACTTGACGTAACCTTGTATATTTTCTCTGCAAGTTCTATAGACTTATTCCAGACATCCAAATCTTTATGAGTTCTATAGACTTATTCCAGACATCCAAATCTTTATGAGTTCTATATTCTTTATCTCCCATCACTCATTACAGATTACGTTTTACGGTCATTATAGCTTCCTTCAGGTCAAGACTCTTCGCATATAACGCCTTACCTGTAATAACTCCCATAAGACCCTTTACATTCATAAGGGCTTTTATATCATCAATCCCCGAAACACCTCCTGACGCTATCACAGGAATATTAAGCGAATCCACCATAGTTGCCATTGCTTCAACATTAGGCCCGGTCAGCATGCCGTCTCTTGATATGTCCGTATAAATAACCGCAGAGGCCCCTTCAGCCTCCATATGTCTTGCAAAACCCACGGCATCCCATTCGGTCAACTCCTCCCAACCCTTAACTGCAACCTTTCCGTCTTTGGCGTCAACTCCAACGGCTACTTTTCCGGGAAACCTCTCACAGGCTTTTCTGATCATTTCTGAATCATTAACAGCTGATGTGCCTATAATGACCCTATCAATCCCAAGAGTAACAAGACTCTCTATAATCTCTATATTCCTGATGCCGCCGCCGAGTTCAATCGGTATCTCCACTGCCTTTCTTATAGCGAGAATCACGTCTAAATTCTTCTGTATCCCGGTGAACGCTCCATCAATGTCAACAATATGAAGCATCTCCGCCCCAAGCTTGACCCAGTGTTTTGCCATAGAAACCGGGTCGTCTGAATATACTGTAACCTCTTCCTTTTTCCCCTGTAAAAGCCTTACGCACCTGCCGTCCTTAATGTCAATCGCGGGTATTATAATCATAAAC
>JBCKZY010000103.1:0-5431 GCA_038918635.1 Thermodesulfovibrionia bacterium
TAGTCGCTCTCTTATTCAACTCTGTGAATGTTTGCTATGAGTAACTTCATGAGTCGTTACCTTTTTGCATTATGGCATTATTTTTGTTTTTTTCTGAAAGCACAGATATACGGATTCATATACGGTGGAAAAAGCATACGTCCTTCTGAATGCAGAGAAGAGATATGGGTAACCCTAAGTTGTTATCAGCAAGCCAGATGCACCTGTTATCATTTCCCATAACATCATAGTCCATATCAGGATAATAATATGCAAAGAGAGTCCAGCTTCCGAATAAATGAATGATAAGAAATAGCTTTTAGGGTTAAAACATTTAAACCAAATAAGTGACTGGCTGCCACTTCCAACTTTACGGCAAGAGGTTAACTTTTACAGGACATAAAAATAACCTTCTCTCTGGAGGTCTCATCTATCAGAGCAACTGACTGGATTCCCTTTTGTTCTATTTGGCACACCTTGAGACGTTACTCTGTCCCATTTGGGACAGGCGCCTGCATTGATAAAATTAATAAGTTCTATTTTTTCAGAGGGTTACATGATGGCACAAGACTTGCTATTTAATCCTCTGATATGGGGCAATACTAATATCCTTGACATTGGATATTTTTTTTAGTATAACATAAGTAGTTTTAGTAAAACTACCTAATAAAACCACTGTTCAGAGGGAGTCAGGTTGAATGTAGTTGATGTTTCAATAAAGAAACAGATCTGGGTAATACTTTTATAGGACTGAATACATACCTTTACCCTAAAAAGAAACATGCGGCACGCGTTCAGCTTAACTATGTTATCGCCAGTGGCGATGAAGAGAAATGGGGAGGGCTTGGCGGATACAAGGATGATGCATTCCTCGCACAGGTCCAGGTAGCTTTCTAAATATAAAAACCTTACAGATTTACGCATAGATGATCAGTATGGCCCGGGCAATACTGGACTGGAATGGTTGGAACCGAAATGATTAAATTCGTCCGGGATGGTTGTATGACATAACCTTTAGAAAAAAGGGGGAAAGAATATGTCAGTTGATCAATCTCCGGATGAAACCGGAAGGAAAATACGGGAGCAAGAGAAAAGTGCTTCTGGCGTCGTTGTTGACAGCGGGAAAGGCAAAATTTCAGATTTGTGGAAGAAGGAGGATTACTGGGCTATCTGGCTTGGCTTTGCAATCCTGTTAGTGGGAATGCTGATTTATTTCCCGATGGGCTCGTCCTATGATTATAAGGACAAAAAGACCAAGGAAATCATGACAGCATATCCAGGCACTGTTATTGAGGAGCAGAACGGGATAATAGCGTCTGAGAAGAAAAACCCTTTTCCAACAGTTGCCTTTTATTCAGCAAAAGACAAGAAAAAGAAGTTTCAGGCGAAAAGTTCAACCATTGGGGCAACAATTAAAAAGTGGACTGACAAGCCGCATAAATGGACGAGTAATCCCTTGAGCGCTTTTTTCATGTCCAAAGACCAGGCATCTGCTGTTAAGAAAGAATCGGGGTTAATTAATAAATATAATGACGCAAAGAAAGCGGAAAAGAGCGCGCATAAGAATGCAAAAATGGCAGATGCAACTGCTAAGGCAGCAGGGTATCAGGACAGTACTCTGAACAATGAAGCAATAACGGCAATAAAGGACTGGAGGAACAAAAAACAGGTTGCAGGCGGGTTAAAGAAGAAAGGTCTTCCGGTAGCCAAGGCCCACAGCCAGATCTTTCAGTTAATAGTGCTCATGATCGGGATGGCCGTGTTTTTTGGTATAGGCATGGCGGCAATGGGGCAATCGTTCGGCAAGTTCTTTAAGGGATTCCTCTTTGTTTTCGCAATAGCATGCCTCGCCTTTATGATGGCAAACCAGACAACTATTAATGGGCTGGGAATAGGGTATGCAGCCTGGGCCATTATAATCGGGATGTTGATAAGCAATACAGTAGGAACGCCCAACTGGGTAAAACCCGCTGTCCAGACCGAATACTTTATCAAGACAGGACTGATATTGCTGGGCGCGAAGATTTTATTTGGGAAACTTGTAGCAATTGGTCAGCCGGGGATATTTGTAGCATGGGTAGTCACTCCAACTGTCTGGCTTACTACTTTCTGGTTTGGACAAAAAATTCTCAAGATAGGGTCCAAGGAGCTGAATGCAACCATCTGTTCTGACATGTCAGTCTGCGGTGTCTCGGCTGCAATAGCCACGGCGGCCGCCTGCAGGGCAAAGAAAGAGGAGTTGACCCTTGCAGTAGGGCTCTCACTGGTTTTTACATCTATCATGATGATAGTCATGCCGGCGGTTATAAAGGGGTTTTTCCCGCCACACATGGTCCAGGTTCTGGGCGGTGCATGGATGGGAGGGACCATTGACGCTACAGGCGCTGTTGCAGCGGCAGGGGCATTTCTGGGTGACACGGCATTGTATGTGGCAGCCACGATCAAGATGATCCAGAATATCCTGATCGGAGTGATCGCCTTTCTTGTTGCTGTTTACTGGTGTGCAAAAGTTGAATGCAAGCCTGACCAGAAGGTAAGTTCAATCGAGATCTGGCATCGCTTTCCCAAGTTCATCATCGGTTTTATCGCTGCATCAATTATATTCTCCATGGCAGATGCATCTTTTGGCGGAGACATCAGCAATACAGTAATAAAGCAGGGTGTCATTAAAGGAATGAGCGATATTTTCAGGGGATGGTTCTTCTGTCTGGCCTTTGTGAGCATTGGCCTGGCAACGAACTTCCGTGAGCTTAAAGAGCATATGCATGGCGGTAAGCCGTTTATTCTTTATATATGCGGGCAGTCACTGAATTTGGTCCTGACATTAGCAATGGCTTATATCATGTTCTACAAAGTATTCCCTGAGATTCTTCCCAAAATAGACCCTGCACTTCAGATGCTGGTTAAATAGTCTTGAAGGACTTAAACTGTAAAGTCAGTACGATAGGGAATGAAATTCTGAGCTCCCCTGCCTCCGTAAGAGGCGGGGGCAGGGGAGTGTTTCACCGATGGGCATCCTTCTTATCCGGAATTTTTCTCATATTTATATTTGTATCTGTTATCGCTCCATGGATTATGGAACTGCCATACATGAAGCCTGTTAACGCTGTAATTCAGGAAAGAGGTATAGAGGCTAATCTTTATGACTATACAGAGGTAGCGTTGTTTGCAGATGCGGAATTTTATATGCGACATGCAATGGAGAATGTACCAAAAGATACAAGTTACATTATCAGTATTATTTCCGGAGTGCTGTTGTTTTCCCTTGCTGTGTGGATTGGATATAAATATGTTCTCCCTGACTGAAATGGGCAATAATGCCTTCTTGTCTCTGAGAATATTTATAAAGCATGTTAAAACGTTTGCCCCGGTTTGTGAATTAAACCGGGGCAAATCAATCTGATACATTTATCATGGTGGCCGACATGAGTAAGAGACCAGGAAAGAAATAGATGAATTGAAATTAAAAATTAACGTCAACAGGGAAATGAATAACATGTTAGATTGTATGTTCAGTCACGAAGATAAAAGATGCAATCAATGCGAGAAAGTTAACACTTGCAGTTTTTTAATGGACGCAGTATTTGTATGTCGTAATCAAACGAAACAGCGTGACCCGCATGGTTGATCTCATATGAGTATTGACCAGATATATGTCTGTTCCTTTTGCCTGGTTGGCGAAAGAAACAGAGAGAGACAGATGCATGCGGTAATTACTTGAATATACTCTCAGCTTTTTCTCTCCGGAGTTTCTCGGTCAGGACTTCCATCCTGCTTACGATATCATTGATTACCTCATAGGGTTCTTTAATATCTGGTTTGAGAGATTTATTGACCTCTTTCTCAGCCTGGTTCAGGCGATTAAGAAATAGCAGGTAGTTTGTAATAGTGCCATACGCGGAACGTATTAGCGACGCGAAATCTTCTCCATCTGCATCAAGAAGGATCGTGTAGTGCTCTATAAGGACGGCAAGAATGTTTGCCTGTTTTTCCCGGGCATTACTATTCATGTTTAACACCTCTGACAGTGCATGGATATCAGGTTCTCTTCCTCTGTTAACCGCCTCAACTGCTTCATTCAGCGCACGCTTTTTGTCGATAACATAGTTCTCGGCGAATTTTTTGCAGCCTTTTCTGTACTTGGTAAGATCATTAAAATAAAAAACAAAAAAAATCGGAATTAAAATCATCCAGAGGCTGAGTTGAGGTTTGTTAATAATTTGAGAGGCAAGTGTAATGGCAAATTTCTCTTCCTGTTCCAATATTATTGCACTTTTTTCTTTCTTTTCAGTCATTGGTTTTCCTGCATTAAGCGATAGTGAACAGAAAAGGGCATGTTCTTTTGTTTTCAGGCTCTGATTATATACTATCACCGTTAAATCATCAAAGTGAGAAATCAATTTTAGAATCCATACGAAATGTAACCATTGTTGGATAATGAGGGACTATACCATGAAATAAATTAGCCTACCGGAGAAAGATGAGTTAAGAGGCTTGTACTTATTAAGATCCCAAAAGCAATAATTACCTCAGCAGTAATAAAGTTATTAACGTTTCTTCTAATCCGGGGCAGTTTATCCCATTCACCTGATGTGGGAATATATTATCTGAGTAATGAATAGCAAAAAGGCGATTAAAATAATAAATAAACTTTTCATCCTTCAAGTCGCCTTTCGTGTTTAATGTATATATCAGGGTGGAGTTAATTATTAATTGAATTCAGCTATCTTACAACCAGTACCGGCACTGAAGCGTTATTTACTACTTCCCTACTTACACTCCCTATTAAGAATTTCCTCACCCTTTTCCCGCTTGATCCTATTATGATCAGGTCAGCTCCTTCTTCCTGTGCACCATTAATGATCTCTTCTGCGGGATGTCCTGTCCTTACAATGGATTTGACTATTGGTACGGGAGGACTGCTTTCCATAATATTCTTGTAGTAAGAAAGTATCTTACTATCTTTCCTGTCAAGGGCATCCTTAACCTCTGTTCCCTCTAATTCTTCCCTGAGTGTCGACATCTCCGCGTCACCGAGCATTTCATCCATCAGGGATCTGCCTTCAAACTTCTCAACATATAGCAGTACGGTTTCATCGGGACTCATGCATTTCACAATTTGTACGATTTTTTCAAACATCTCCTGCGTGCCTTTTGTATCGTCAACCGCTATCAGTATCTTATTCATAGTTGTACTCCCAAGATGTAACTGCCGTCATTTCTTCTTTCCACTATCCCGTATTCGGGATATTTAATGTAAAAAAAAAGCCCGATTCATTAACAATCTCCTGTAAATGAAGATCTGACGGCGTTTTGGACAGCGTCAGGTCAGCTGTTGAAGGCTCACAAGAGAAACCGTTTAATAAATCGGGCTTTATAAACAAGCTATATTCTCCAATCGTGAAAATAGTCTTCGTTACAAAAAAAACTTTCAAATCATTTGATGCAGTCT
>JBCKZY010000104.1:0-5225 GCA_038918635.1 Thermodesulfovibrionia bacterium
CCGGGGGTGTGGGGTTAATATAGATTCCCGATCCCCATTCAAAACCCGCTATATTTATCAGCTTGGGTTTTATTTCAATGTGCCAATGATAGTAATCGTTTATCTCTTCTCTGAAGGGAGACGAGTGTATCATCATATTGTATGGAGGATTGTCCAGGACATTGTCTAACTGTTTGAGTGTCTGTTGGAGAATTTGAGCCAGAGGTCCGAGTTTCCTGTCTGGGTTATAGAGAGACTCATGTGATTTAGGTATTACCAGTGTCTCAAAAGGTGACCGCGGAGCAAAAGGGGCAAGGACAATAAAATCTTCATTCTCGGATATGACCCTTACACCACTTTCTCTCTCCTGCAGGATAATATCGCAAAAGAGGCACCGCTCATTGTAATTGAAATACTGCCTTGAATGTTCTATCTCTTCTTCCACAACGCGAGGGACTATCGGGAGCGCTATAAGCTGTGAATGAGTATGTTCAAGCGAAGCACCTGCTGCGTCCCCTTCATTCTTAAATACAATGACATATCTGAAACGGCTGTCTTTTTTCAGGTCTGATATTCTTTTGTGAAACGCTACAAGCACATCCTCTACATGTTTAAGCGGCATTGTCGACAGTGTTAGGTTGTGGTCAGGTGTCTCTATGATTACCTCATGGGCGCCTATCCCGTTCATCTTGTTCAGGATACCCTCACTGACCCTGTTGATCTCCCCTTCGATCCGGAGCGCTGGGAATTTATTAGGTACAACACGTAAAGTCCAGCCTGGGGTATTTGCCTGGCTTCCATCGGGCCTTATTGCCAATATTTCTGGGGGGGTGGTATGCTCGTTGCCTTCACAAAACGCGCAAAAGCCGCCTTTTCTGGCATGAGCATGTGCTGAAAAATCCGAAGGTCTCTTACCTCTTTCAACAGAAATTATGACCCATCTCCCGGAGACGGGATCTTTTCTCAGTTCAGGCATCAGTTCTCCCTGATAAAAGGCAATATTGATTTTAATTTATTCACTGGGATTTGTCCGACCACTATATTTAATCAAAAAATTCATCGATGTTTTGCATCGGGGTTAATGATCTACTCCTTTGTCTGTCATTCCCCGATATATCGGAACAGGCCCGATCCCGATCGGGAATCCAGGGTTTCCTGTGAAAACAGGAACCCAATTCATTATAGCTCCCCGCCTTCGCGGGGATGACGTCTGGATACCCGTTTCCACGGGTATGACATAATACGTCGTTCTTATCGCTGGGTAGTTCATTCCTCAAGAATCGCCTAATTTATATAATATTATTTCTTTATGAAATTATATAGTAGCATTGTACGAATTTAGTATATTATATCATTGATCTTCCCTGTGGCAAGACTACAGGGAATCTAATGTAATGACTTATATTATTATACTCGCTTCCCATTTAAGTTATTATTTCCTATGAAGCCATCATTGCATGCAAGACTCGTTAACTCCCCTTTTGAGGACCCCTGTCTTTATGTTCGGCTGCTCAGGGAGAGGAGGGCGTTTCTCTTTGATGCCGGTTTCACAACAAACCTCTCTGCCGGAGATATCCTTAAAGTAAGAGATATATTTATATCACATACCCATATTGACCATTTCATAGGTTTTGACAGCATCCTGAGACTTCACCTCAGGAGGGAAGGGCCTTTAAGACTTTATGGACCAGAGGGGTTTATAGACTGTGTACAGGGGAAGCCGGCCGGATCGCCAGGGAGGCTGGTGTCGGCAGGCTTGAGGTTTTCCATTTTTCTCCAAGGTATTCCGGCGCTCCCCGGGCACTCTCAGTCGAAGCGGAAGAAGAGTTTAACAGGGGGAAAAGCCCCTGACCGGTTTTTTTCGGAGATTTACTTTTCTTCGGGCTTATGATATTTTCTATTCTGTATGAGTGCAGGATTACGGATAATGGGATAAAGACTTTGATTGAGTTATTTATGATACTAAGACCGGTTAATGTATTGAAAAAATTCAGGATATACCCAAAAGACCTATTGGGTTAAAAAAAGTCAGTCATTCCCCGACGAAGTCGGGGAATGACAGAATAAATGAAAGAGTAGTAAGAATCGCTCAATCTGGGAAAGGGATATTTTTAAATAAACTTCAATAAAGGGGAATCTCTATGAATGTTAAAAAGGTTGTTCTTGCATATTCAGGAGGACTTGATACATCAATTGCGATTAAATGGATAAAGGACAAGTATGACTGTGAGGTGATCGCCTTTTGTGCGGACCTTGGGCAGGGGGAGGAACTAAGACCTGTAAGGGATAAGGCGCTGAAGACAGGCGCTTCAAAAGTTTACATAGTAGATTTAAGGAAAGAATTTATTAGGGATTATATTTTCCCCATGCTCAGGGCCAATGCTGTTTATGAGGGCAGTTACCTTCTGGGCACCTCAATCGCAAGGCCCCTTATAGCGCGGAAACAGATAGAAATAGCTGAGAGGGAGAATGCCGATTCGGTAGCGCATGGCGCAACCGGCAAGGGGAATGACCAGGTCAGGTTCGAACTGACATACTACTCTATCAATCCTGATATTAAGGTGATAGCCCCATGGCGTGACTGGGAGTTTGACTCCCGGGAATCCCTTTTAAGTTATGCAAAAGAGAAGAAGATTCCGGTTACGGTAACAAAGAAAAAGCCTTACAGTATGGATAGAAACCTCTTTCATATAAGTTATGAGGGAGGGATACTTGAGGACCCATGGACTGAGCCTTCTGAAGATATGTATATATTAACCGTCTCTCCAGAAAAGGCTCCATCAAGGCCTGTATACCTTGATATAGGTTTCAAAAACGGGGATCCGGTCTCTCTTGATGGCAGAAGATTATCGCCTGTGACGCTTTTTGAAAGGCTCAACGCGATAGGCGGTAAGCATGGGATCGGCAGGGTAGATATAGTCGAGAACCGGTTTGTAGGGATGAAATCCAGGGGCGTTTATGAGACACCCGGTGGTACGATTCTCCAAGTTGGTCACAGGGCTGTTGAATCTGTTACCCTTGACAGAGAGGTTATGCATTTGAAGGATTCATTAGTGCAGAGGTATTCAGAGCTTATATATAACGGCTACTGGTTTTCTCCTGAAAGAGAGGCTTTGCAGGCCCTTATTGATAAATCCCAATCAGGTGTGACCGGCACGGCAAGGGTTAAGCTCTATAAAGGCAACTGCACTCTGGTTGGCCGTAAGGCCCCGCGTTCTCTTTACAGCCCCGCCCTTGCTACTTTTGAGGCGGAGGATGTATATAACCAGAAGGACGCGGAGGGATTTATAAAGATTAACGCACTGAGACTCAAGATAAATTCAAGACTGAAAAATAATAAATCAGGATAAGAAAGCAGGGATATAGGTGCAAAGGCACATAGAAAAACTTTGTGCCTTCTGCCTTTGTTACTTTGTGCCTTTTTTTCTCAATTATGTCTGAACTCAGATACTGGCTTGCCCTTAATCATTTACCGGATATAGGCCCTGTGCTTGTTAGGAGACTCCTTTCGGCCTTCGGTAATCCTGAGACTATCTTCACTATGCCGGTCGATGAACTTAGAAAGATTGAGGGGGTGGGAGAGGATAGGTCAAGGGGTATAGCGGGCTTTAATGAGTGGGATAAGGTGAACCGGGAGATTGAGTCTGCTGTTAAGCATGATGTCCGTCTTATTACTTACAATGACCGCTTGTACCCTGAGGCCCTCAGGTCTCTTAACGATGCCCCGCCTGTACTGTATGTTAAGGGAGATTTAAAGGAGACCGATAAGTATGCTGTTGCAGTCATCGGCTCCAGGCGGGCTACCTCCTACGGTACCCGGGTTTCTGAAACGATCAGCCATGACCTTGCATGCCATGGGATTACAATTGTCAGCGGTATGGCGCGCGGTGTGGACTCAGCTTCACACAAAGGGGCGCTCAGGGCAAAGGGCAGAACTCTGGCAGTGATCGGTTCCGGCATTGATATCCTGTACCCTCCGGAGAACAGGGGCCTTATGAACGCAATCACATCTTCCGGCGCTGTAATTAGCGAATTCCCCTTTGGGACATTGCCTGAAAGAGGCAATTTCCCCCGTAGGAACAGGATAATAAGCGCACTGTCTCTGGGGGTGATAGTTGTGGAGGCCGCGGTTGACAGCGGTTCTCTTATTACAGTAGGATATGCGCTTGAGCAGGGCAAAGAGGTATTTGCTGTTCCTGGAAATATAACTTCAAGGAGCTCAAGAGGTACAAATGACCTAATTAGGAAAGGCGCAAGGCTTGTTGAGAGAGCCGAAGATGTTATTGAAGAGCTGAAACCTCAAATAAGGGGGATTCTCAAAGAGGACAGGAAGAGTGTTGAGAGGTGTTTGCCTCAAATGACCGAGAGTGAAAAGAGTATGTTCGTCTGTCTGGACAATGAGCCAAAGCATATAGATGCCATTATCAGGGAGACAGAGAAATCAAGCAGTGAAGCATTGTCTATATTATTGAGTCTTGAACTTAAGGGTATCGTAAGGCAGATTGATGGAAAACGATTTATTACCATATAAAAATGAAAATGAACGCTTAGCCGGGCATTGCGCCCGCAGCAGGCAGGAGAGTTATGAAATCGCTTTTAATTGTTGAGTCACCGGCGAAGGTAAAGACACTCAGTAAGTTTCTGGGCGGGGATTTTACCATAAAGTCCTCCATAGGGCATGTGAAAGACCTTCCCAAGAAGGAACTCGGTGTTGATCTGGAGAATAAATTTACCCCGACTTATGTTGCTATAGCCGGCAAGGAAAAGGTATTGCGGGACTTAAAGAGATCAGCAAAGAAGGTTGACAGGATCTTCCTTGCTCCTGACCCTGACAGGGAAGGAGAGGCCATCGCGTGGCATATCGCGGAGGAACTGGATGGAGATCCGGACAGGATACTCAGGGTTGAGTTCAATGAGATTACCGAAAGAGCTGTAAAAGACGCTATTAAGAACCCGAGGAAAATTAACAAGAGTCTTTTCGACGCACAGCAGGCACGAAGGATACTGGATCGGCTTGTTGGTTATAAATTGTCACCGCTGCTGTGGTCAAAGTTAAGGCGCGGCCTGAGCGCCGGCAGGGTACAGTCAGTAGCGCTAAGACTTGTCGTTGACAGGGAACGTGAGATTGAGGCATTTAAGCCGCAGGAGTACTGGAGCATAACAGCGGTCCTTGAAGGCAAGGAGCCGCCGGTGATTAATTCAAAGCTGTCCAGTATAAGCGGTAAGAAAGTAAAGATAAATGACGA
>JBCKZY010000105.1:0-5213 GCA_038918635.1 Thermodesulfovibrionia bacterium
GTCTATGTAAAAGGCTTTTAGCATCCTCTTTCGAGATACCCCTTTGTTTGTTTCCGGTCTTAAAGTAAACTGACCGGTTTAAAAGTTCAAAACTGTTTGAACGAAGAGAGTTTTTTGAACTTACCGGTCAGAAACGCAGAAGACCGACAGTAAACAAACTCGGGCGGCCTTTGTTGGTTACTTATTTGGCCGCGCCATGTACCATACGGTTCATGGCCGCGCAAATAAGTAACAGAAATATACAAGTTAAGAAATGTCTTTACAGTACCTGTAAATACAAATCTTGACTTCTACAACTATCTAGCCTGGATGTTGAATATTATTATGTATCTTTTATAATTCCATATTACAGATTCAACCTTTACCTTCTGATACTTCCCAGTAAATTTCCATTAGCTTACGATAGTGTGTTTCCGCAGTGAGTTCACGTTGAGCATATCTTCTGGCAGCATCTCCCATCTCCTGGACCTTATCGTGATTCTTTATAAGATATCCGATCTTATCACTTAATTCATCAGAGTTTCCGGGTTCAAACAGTAGCCCTGTTTCTCCATCCTTAATAAACTCAGGAATCCCACCAATTCTTGAACCAATGACAGGCCTTCCACAAGCAAAAGCCTCTAATATTACCAGTCCGGAAACTTCATACCATTCTGAAGGAAAAATAAGGAACCTGCAATTTTTCAGAAGTTTAATTATTTCTTTACGATCCTTATGTCCAACAAATTCTATTACCTTATTTTTATCTCTTGAATCAGCATAGATAAGCAACTCCTCTTTTAATGGCCCATCACCTGCAATTTTCAGCTTGACTGCATTCAATTTTACTACAGTATCTATAAGTGTCCTTATGCCCTTTTCTTCTGATAGTCTTCCAATATAAAGCAGGTAATCACTATCAGTTTCTATTGAGTATTCCTCGTTAATATCTACAAAATGGTTTAGTAAGACCAGCTTCTTTTCCTGAAATCCATATTCAATAAATTTATTTCTTAAAAATTCACTTGGACATATAAAAACATCAACTAAATCATACATTTTAAAAATCCATTGTGCTGTGTGTTCAATCGCAGCCATCGTGCTAGCCGGCAAAGAGTCCTTTTTACACCTTACAAGAGGCGGCCAGTAATATTTTCTTTTTTTGCACCTTTCGCAAATTTTGCCTTTCGCCAAAAAAGAGATATTAGGACAAATAAGCTGGTAATCGTGTAAAGTCCAGACGACAGGGATATTATATTTTTTAATCGAATATAGTATAGAAGGTGTAAGGTGATGACGGATATTATTAAGGTGTACTATATCCGGTTTTTCTTCTTTAATCAGCTTTTCCATTTTTTCCCTGGCTTCAGTAGAGTATATACTCCTGAACAGTACCTGGAATCCGGAAGATATGGACATACTTCTCGACTCTTCTGCATAATCAACATAACTGACAAAATATTTTGAATATTCAGATTTAAAGTTCTGGGGATGATGCATGGAGAAGGCAATAACCTTATGACCTTTTTCCTCCAAAAGCTTTTTTAAAGAAAAAAGATACGTGCAGTCTCCACCACGGTTGTAGTAGAAGTTGTTTACAAGTAAAATCTTCACTTTAAACTCATACTCTACAAGTCTGAATAAAGAAGTATTGATTTATACTTACAAAACAGGCAATGAGGGGGTTGATAAATTTAATTACGCGCACTCCACATTCTTTTCACTCTTCGCAATATATTCTTCAGGTGTTCCCAAGATTGTATCTCCGCCAATAAACCGAGCAAAATCTTTGGTCTTAAGTAAAATTCAAGATATGCCCTTCGAAGTAATTTCTGAAGTTCGTCTTCTGTCATGTTTTCAGGAACATAGTTTATCTGGTTCAGTACAACACCGCTTAATTCCTTGATATTTAGTTTGCCCTCTCTTTTTAGCTTTTCTGTCATTTCACTTCCGGGAACTGGTATCCAGATGGTAAACTGCGCTCTCTTCAAGGGAAGTTCTTTAGCGAGTTTTATTGTCTTGAGGATATCTTCTCTCTCTTCGGCAGGGTATCCGAGAATAAAGAACCCTGTCATTCTAATCTTTGTTATGCGGCTGACAAGGTCCACTTTCTCTCGAATCGCCTCAATCTTCTGTCTTCGTTTCATGTGGTCTATGATTCTTTGTGATCCCGATTCAATCGCCATCCCGATAGAGTAACACCCTGCTCTTTCGAGTAATTTCAGCATTTCTTCATTCAGGGACTCAACTCTCACCCCATTTGGAAAAGTGAATCCGATCTTTAACCCTTTCTCGATTATGCCTTCGCAGACAGATACAGCAAGGGATTTCTTTGAAGTAAAGCAATCATCAATAATCTGAAACTCTCTGACCCCATAATCCTTATAAAGCATTCCTATTTCTTCCAGGACAGATTCAGGGCTTCTTGCCCGTAATCTTCTCCCCATGATAAGCGCATTTGCACAATACGTACAGTGATGAGGACAGCCACGAGTGCAGGATATAGTAGCTAAAGGGAAGTTCTTCACAAAAGCCCCTATAGGCGCATTAGGATATTCATTCGGATTAATCAAATCCCAGCTGGGCAAACCAAGGGATGTCACATCTTCAATAGGCTTTAACTCGTTTCGTATAATTTTTCCATTGTCTCTCCAGATGAGATGATGAATATCTTCATACGCACAGTCTTCTTTCCCGCTTATTTTATTCAGAATTTTCGGCAGACCTATCTCCGCTTCTCCCCTGAATGCAAAGTCCGCGTCCAGCTGGTTCATTGCGTTTTCAGAGTCACCCGAAATATGAGCGCCTCCGATTATTCTGATGACTTTATTATTGAGAGATTTCACCTTGGTTAAGGTTTCCTGAGCTTCCTCAACACTGCAGGTATATACTTGCACCCCTATTGCGTCGTAATCCAGTTTATTTAGTCTTTCACCAAGCTTCTTTGTGGTCATGTCTTTCTTCATTCCATCCCAGATGTCTACTTCAAACCCGTTTCTTCTGAGCGCGGTAGCAAGGTAACCTAACCCGAGGTTCGGTGTAGCCGCAAACATCCCTCTTTCCCCGGTAATTGGATTTACTAAAAGCACTCTTATGTTCTTATCCTGTAGCATATTTAACGGTCCCCTAACAATATAACAGATTATAGTATCTTACATTAAACTACTTTCATTTTAACATCTGAACATTCCCTAAAGACAATTATTTTTTCTTTATCCTGAATAACTTCAACAGCTTATCAGAATTATCCTCATAAAATAATTCCACATCATCAGAATATCTGTTCAACTCCTTCAACTCATCATAAAAATACCACTTACTTAGTGACCTTTCATCTATAACGATATAGTCAACATCATACAATTTTGCAAAATTAACCACATCCTTACTGTTAGCATATGGCAGCATAGTAAATTTCGAATCGCTATAAAAACTGACATAAGGCTTTCTCCCCATAATATTTAATTCCTCGTATGAAGCTGAAATATGTTCATTTAAATAATTTCCGGCCTTTTCATTCTCTATCAGCCTTTCAGTGTTTTCAAAACTCGAATATCTGAGATACAACAGACTCGACAAAACAAGCAGTATTATGATGAGGGGCTTTATACTCATTTCCAACAAGTGACGCGCGTAATTATTTCTAATGCTGTAATAATTCAAAATACGAGACATTACCTGTCGAGAGTGAGAAAAACCGCCCGATGAAAATACTACAAGGAATATAACTATAAAAAGAGTCTGTTTCTCAATGATAATAAACAATGGATACATAAGAAAAAAAACGCATGAATACATAATAAATATAAGTCTTAGCCTGTTCTTGAAGAGTTCTGTGCTGAAAAATGAAAAAAACAGCGGCAATAAAACAGGGATAAGCAATTTTATTAGAATGCTCATTTCACGCATAACGTTTTTCTGATATTTTATTAGAAGGTTTTCCGGATCTTTTAGCAAATACTCCTTGAAAGATAAGTTTCTACTATTATTCCATCCTCTCAACTGAGTCTTATCCTCAGTCAGAACAAACGCCGCCCTGTCATACAGATTATCCGGCGCATTTACAACATCGTGATATTCCCTATCCCCGCTAATTTCTCCAAGAATAATGCTTACATTAGCCTTTCCTGATAAACTGAACTTCCCGGTATAATTTCTTATAAAAATCATATATGGAGAAACAAGCAAAACAAAAAGAGAAATGATCAAAGCAAGTTTTAATAAATATTTATTATTAAAGAAAATCCTTTTGTTGAATACACCGAATAACTGTAAACACGGCAAGGCGAGGAGGAAAAACCCCTCCGGCCTAACCAGAAATGCCGCGGCAATAGAAATCCCGAGCAAAGAAATAAAATAAAGATTATCTTTTCTCAGGGAGATAATAAATATATAAATAGAAAGTAAAAAGAAGCAGAAGAATAAGGAATCCGCATATGCATCAACGGAGATTATCAGTATAACAGGATATAATGCGTAAACAAGAGCGGCAAATATCCCGGCCTCCCTGTTGTATAATTCTTTGCCTATAAAATATGAAATAAAGATTGTTATACAACTTGCAATAAATGATACAATTTTTGCCGAAAAAAAGAGGTCCTTGAAAACGAGGTTTGCAATGCCAACAAAAAAAGGATACCCGGGAGGGAAGAAAACTCCCATATTGTAGTTTTCACCGAAAACATAACTGCCGCTCTCAATCAGGTTTTTTCCCAGGCGTGAAAATGCGACAGCATCCATTACAATTGCCGGGCCATCAAACTTTATAATTCTAGCGATTATGCCTATAAGCAATATGCTGGTTAATAATATGTGTTCTTTCCTGATTTTCATTGTTATTTCACTCAAAATGTATCATCGATAAATTTAAGGAAGTTATACTGTATGAACCTGTCTTAAATAAATCCCAGCCTGCTTAATAAACCAATTATGTTTGATTTCCTCTGTACTTGGAAATCAATAATTTCCAAGGGATGTCATGATGTGATATCGACTTCCAAAGATATATCGCAAGGGAACTAATCAGAAGAACATGGTACCCCGTATATAGATTATTATAATTGAGAAATGCATAAATAACCGCAACAACCGAAATAAAACCAACATCAAATTTCAGTCCTTTTGCCAAAGTAAGGATTGACAACCGCCTGTTAATTACACAAATACATGTGATATCTACCATAGAAAGGCAAAAAGCAGTTGCTGCGGCTGCACCGATCATGCCAAAACGCGGA
>JBCKZY010000106.1:0-5125 GCA_038918635.1 Thermodesulfovibrionia bacterium
CCGGAGGTGGCGGCTTTTAACTATTTCTGGGAACGTTTAGTCCCCGGGGCATTCGTTTTGCTTGATGACTATGCTTACAAAGGGCATGAACTACAGAAGGTTGCAATGGACGCTGCAGTTTCGGCTAAAGATGTGAAGATCTTATCACTCCCTACAGGCCAAGGGCTCTTAATAAAGCCATCTTGATCGGGGAATATACTGAACGAACGAAGACATAGACAACTGCAACCCATGTACTTAGAACAAAGTGTCACCTATGTGTCTGGATCGTACCGAAGAGAAAAATAATAAAGGGAAAAACTATGAAGCTAAGGAGAATAATTAACAAAACAATTGCAATTCAAACCTTGACCGCAAGCATGAATTGAACTAATATATGGTCATAAAACTGTAGCTTGGATAATCGGCTCAGTTGTCCTAAACCTTTTGACGACATACAATTTGTTATTGAGGTTATGCTGGATGGTATGGACAAGAGATATTGAGGAGAGTTGTAAATTTGACTGGGAAATTCGCAAAAAAAATTATTAATAAATTTGACCAGAACTTCAATGTCGATTCATTTAAGTATATTTACAAGGTAAAGTCACTGTTTTCCGGACCCCGGTGATTAAATGCTCCAAATGTTTTGCCGGAAGAGCTAAAGAAAAAAATACAGACATTAATACCCTCGGATGGTGAAATAAAGTTACACTTGGGTTGTGGAAAAAATCATTTAGAGGGCTACATAAATATTGATTCACGGGAAACCAGCGCAACAGATCTGGAGTGTGATATCGTCTGGCTCCCATTTAATGATAACACTGTTGAACTCGTTGAAACCTATCATGTCATCGAGCATTTACCAAGGCATGATCTCCCCAGGGCTTTGAAAGAATGGTTCAGGGTCCTGAAAAAAGACGGCAAACTCGTCATTGAATGTCCGGACTTTGATAACGCGGTAAGGGAGTACCTGGAAGGAAATGTTGACCGTATAGATAATATCTTTGGCTTGCAGAGATTTCCTGGCGACACCCATATGTTCGGATATAATTTTATGAGGCTGGAAAAACATCTTGTGAAATGCGGTTTCAGGAAGGTCCAGCAATGTGAACCTCAGGATTACCTTAAAGATCTTGAGCCCTGTCTCAGGGTAGAGGCATATAAGTAGAATATTTGCTTCAAATGTAAAAGAAATCTAACCTTCAGATAGATAAACTCAATAATCATTCATGAGCAAATCCACTGCTGGCGCAGGCACTATTAAATGCTTCGAAAAAAAAGAACCTCACTAAAGAGAGTATCAGGTAAGAGTTTGAATCATTGAAAACCGGTCGGATTTGATTTTTTCGTGCAGCTGACGGGATGTTCTTACCGGGACGGCAGGGAAACATCTGTTGTTTCTTCGTTATTTTTTGTGTACTCTTCCCTGTGTCGTAAAAGATCAATGCCGCCTAAAGCTGCTCCCAGCATGAAAATAGAGCATGTACCGACAACCCTGATGAAAACGGATAATAAAACCCCCTGTGCCATACCGATACCCATTTCTGCACTGATGAAGCCCAACATAATTTCCTGGACACCAAGGTTTCCGGGGGTGAGAACTATGAAAGTACTAAGCTTATAAAGAGTGTAAAATACAGCAAGAGCAGGAAGATCAACATGAACACCAAAACTGAGGAAATACAATGATAACACTATGCATGTTAGTGTGAATGATAACATGCCAATATAGACTATTTTAAACAGGAATGCAGCGTCTTTTAGATTATCAACAGATGATGCAATGACTTCTGACAGCTTCGAGTGGATCCAGTATAAGGTCCTGTTACTGAATAATATCTTTTTCAGAACAAGGTCGGCTAAAATCGGGGCTATGATAATGACAACAGTTATGATTGTCATGAGTTTCAAGGCCAGAAATTGGCCTATCTTCAGCCCCGGATTTAAAAGAATAATCAGTGCCAAAGCCATAACTAAATTCATACACATATCAAGCCAGATTATCGAGGCATAACTGCTGATGTATCCTGTATAAGTTACATTAAAATCCTTCTTAAGTCGTATGCTGCGGTAGATATTTCCGCTTTGCGGGAAAATAGTATTCAGGAATCTTCCTAAAATAAAAATTTTGAACCATGATAAAAAAAATAATTCTTTCTTGCTGCATTTTTCAATAACGACCTTGAATCGCCAGCTCTGAAGCAGGTATAAAGGAGGATGTAACAGGAGAAGTATAAACAAAAGTTTGGCATCAAGGCTGAAGGCTATCTTAATGGTATCCCTGTTTTCAAGGAAGAACTTCACCATGTAAATGAAGCAGGCCGCTACCAGGATAAGACGGATTAATATCTTAAATTTCTTCAATCAATACACTCTCTCTGCAGGGGTTTCTTCAATTAATTTGATGCACGTTCGCCAGTAAGCCTCATCATTTCCAAACCTGGTTTTCCATGGCCAGCTACGAGTGCCATATTTATGCGTAACCATTAGTTCATCTTTGTAGGAGAAAAGTTCGTAGTGACTTGCGAGGTCCTGGAAAGCAGGGACTGCTGATTTGTGTACAAGGCGGGTTTCATGTGATTGTGCTGTGTCAAACAGAATTGATTTCATCTCCCTCTTTCTTGCTTCCTCTGCAATTAACCAGCCGGTGTCAGGCGCGAATATGCCCAGAACTTTTTCTGCGGCAGTACTGTAATTCCTTACTAAAGAGCAATTCATGTATGTCCGACGGGTGATGACAGGCCCGATCCTTCCCAATTGTCTGATTATGAATTTCCCGATAGATCCAGCCTGGGTTTTTGAAAACGGTGTCCAGTTATTTGACAACTTCCTTATGGTTTCGGAGTTGAAGAAACAGAAGGGTGGACTCGGGAAGTCATGGTATTTTCCGACCTTCCAGGGCGGATAAGGGGCCCCGATCGCTATGATGTCCTGTTGTCTGATTTCATTGATGCAAAACGTATCCCAGTCTTTCTTGAAGACATAAATGTCCGGATCTGTAATAAGCGCGAATTCTGTATCCAGCAGGTTCATCGCCTGGTTCAAGGCACAAGCATGAGCCCTTGAACCGGAAAGCTTCCCGGTATTTACAGGGTAGATGTGACAAGGCATGCGGGTTTCTGACAGTCGGTTTACCGTCAAATCGGCACCATTAGTGTTGTCGATAACAAGAACTTTCAACTTCTCAGGCTGTGAGGCCTTTCTATAGAGATTGTCCAGCAACTTTTCAATATACTCTACAGAATACCAGTTAACTGTTATAATTGTTATCGTATGCATATACTACGAATATAGATTCCGTATCATTAAAAGTTATTTTATCTTGTCAGGCATACAATCAGTTTTTGTGATTTTCCACCTGCCAGCAATATATCCATATTAGATGCAATATCTGAATGTGGCAAAGCACTTAGGAAGAAGGATGTTCCATAACAATGCGGTAGAGCATTTCAGTCACATCGATCTTATCTTTTACAATTTGTTCGCCAATAGCGAGCCAGTCTTCTTTTCTGTAATCGCTTAATATAGATACAGCTTTTACTATTGCTTCATCCTGTCTTTCGGGTGTAAAATTGAAAACGATGTTGTATTTGCTTTCCTGTTCATCCGTGTAGCCGCGACCGACAGGATCGAGATACACTCCCGGGACACCCATAACCGCTCCTTCAGAGACCATAGTGGCGCTCTCTCCGAAAATCAGGGAAGCATATGCAATGAGATTATGTATTTTCGTCACTCTCAGACGGAGTCTGTATATCTCTAATTCCTCCGGAAGGTCTCCTTCGCAGGAAATAAACACCCTGCCATAACGACGCAGTTCCTTTACGGCCTTGATCTTTTTGGCGGTGATAAAACCGGACCGGCCAAAATCGTGAGCAGCTCCCCATCCGACAAATCTTACAATAGTGAAAATTTCATCAGGATTAAGTCCAACTTCTTCCAGAACGGACGGATCTGCACTGAAATATTTTGGATGAAGATATGCAAGTTCATGGTAACCGTTGTATCTGACATGATTCCAGCGGACTTGCCTGCGATAACATTTCGGGATATAAATGCATGTTGCAAAGGGATAGGCTAACAGATTTGATAAAGTTGCATGCTCAGTGTCATAAAAAACCTGGGTAGCAATATTAAAAAGCTTCCCCAAAGAACTTATATAGGTGCCTGCAATGGCCAACATGATATCGGGCTTATCATTCTTTATTATTTTCCATAACCGATATTGCCTGAAAAGCAATTCAGAAGCAAGATTCAAGAAGCCCTTCCTGGCCTTGCCAAAAAAAATAACATCCATACCATATTCTTCAGCCAATTCCACTAATATGTCTTTATCACGTCCGGTAACTTGCACGATGTGTCCTTCATCACGCAGGCGATCGATCAAATTTCTGAAGAAATGCAGGTGGGCCGGATGCTGAAGATCTATAAGAATATTCATAATTATGTCATGCTGATACAAATGAACTTTTTAGCAGTCGCGACGAGTCGGGGACAGGTTTCACAGGAAACCCTGGATTCCCGCATCGGCGGGCCGCCTGAGGTGACCCGGTCCCCGTTTACCACATGCGGGGACGGTCGGGCCTGTCCCGCCTGTCCCGATTCCTCGGGGATTTGTCGAGAGAATGACAGATAAAGGAGTAGCTCGTTAACCCCGATGCTGAGCATCGGGGAATTCTTTTGATTAACGAAAACATTAATTATGGGAATATTAATATTCAATTGTTATTTGTAAGATCGATATATCATTGTTAAATCATCTCAGATGCATGTATTTGAACAGCTTAATTTCTATTCTTTATATCTGCCTTTGATTTTTTCTTCTATCATATAAGTTCGCCAGTCGAGCTTTTCGAGCAGCTTTCTGTTAACGGAAATCAGATCGGCAATAAGACCTATAACTGATAGAAAAAAACCTGTTCCCATGAGAAGGGCCGCTAAAATAACAGACTGTATATGACCGGCGCCGCCACTAGTAAAATAATAATATAAGAACCTGGCTCCAAGCAGCAATCCTATGCTGAAAAAAACGGCTCCGGGGATGATAAAAAAGCTGAACGGATTATAAGTCATGAATATTCGTACAATTGTCAATATGGATTTTCTAATATAGCTTGGAATGCTTTTCACTAATCGTGAAGGA
>JBCKZY010000107.1:0-5061 GCA_038918635.1 Thermodesulfovibrionia bacterium
AGTCCTTCATGCGTTATTCTCCAACTGCATCAGAATGACGCTTATTCAAAATGGACAAAGAGAGTAGCGATGGGCATGATGCAAGTTCTCAATCAAACAAAAGGGAGCCATTTGTGCAATTCAATCTCCTTAAAATAGCAAATTCCCCTTATTTCTTCTCTTTACAATTGGATTGAAGTGTTACAGTCAGGGCGAGCAGGACTTAAAGCGGGTTCTAAGCAATTAGGCGTAACTTAATGGTAAATAAAAGAAAATGGCGCCCCCTGCGCGACTCGAACACGCGACCCCAGGTTTAGGAAACCTGTGCTCTATCCACCTGAGCTAAGGGGGCTATATAACAGTTTACAGTTATCAGTTTACGGTTGTCGGAAAATACAAAAGAAAACAGGAAATCTAAACCACTGCTTTTTCGTGAACATTCTGAATGATGATTTTAGGATCAGGATTTCTCGAAGGAACAGGCATTTTTCTTTCTTTTAATAGAGCTATATGCTCCTTCATTCCCCATTTTGCCTTATAAATACAGTCTTCTATCGAGTGTCCTGTTCCGGTAAATCCCTCTAAGTCAGGGGAGTAAAAGCCGAAAAAATTGTGATCATCTGTAGCCTCTATTACAAGAGAATATTCAATATCAATCATGTTTCCCCCTTTTCTTATTTTTAGTCCCTGCAGCCTTTAATATGGCATGACAGGTCCCTGTTGGGACTTCCTTTGAACCATGATAGTCAACACGCACGAGCTTATTACAGTCAGATTTTCCGTAGTATCTGATAGAACCTTTTTCTTTAATAATCTTAAAACCATCTTCTTCGAGTAGTCTTATTAATTCACTAAATTTCATATATATTATAGCATCCTTATGAAAATAATTAAGGAATATAAGAAAAATATTGGAGCAAATTATATAAACAGAGAAGGGGGAAAGTTTAGGGAACCTTCGCTCTATCCCCTATTCCCTCTTCCCTTAACCTTGTATTTATTGGTCGGGGCGAGAAGATTTGAACTTCCGACCTCACGGTCCCGAACCGTGCGCGCTACCAGGCTGCGCTACGCCCCGAAATTTAACATATCAATTTTACTATAAGAAACATAACAGGTAGCAGCCTACTCCCGATTCTCGGGATTAATATCGACTAAAAACTTTCACACGCTCTGCTTTAAAAGTTTAAGTCTCATTAACACGCTTTCTCCCGATTCATCCTTCGTAATTCAGCCTTCGTAGCACTTCGGCGAAGCAGGCTACTACATAGTACGGATACATCAGGAATAACAATGATACCATAATAAGCTGGAGAAATTCTAAGGGGACAAGGAGTTTTTCTAACTGTAAATCTTAAAGCTCAAAAGCATCCTTTATCAAATCAAATTTAGGTCTTCGATCCTCATAGAAGATGCTCACAACATCAAACCTGCAGGCAGGGACCTCTTTCAGCTTTTTAAGATATAAGAGCGCGACATTCGCGATCTTCCGTTTCTTCGCTTTATTTACCGCCTCAAAAGGATATCCGTACTCTATGCTCTCTCTTGTCTTTACTTCGATAAATACAAGGGTGTCACCATCTGTTGCTATTATATCAATCTCACCTATCGGGGTCTTATAGTTCTGCCTGACTATTTTATAACCTTTCTCCTTCAGAAATTCTCTAGCAAGCCCCTCCCCTTTCTCACCGAGTTTCATATCCTTAATTTAGTAATAATTTAGGTGACCTATGTGTTATGTACTCTATTGATATATTAGTCAGTTAATAAAAGGATTCAAGGGGTCAAGGGTTCAAGGATTCAAGTGTTTATTTTCCAAGGACTTTATCAATGACTTAAGCATTATCTCTACTTCTCTTATATCAGCCTGAAGCTTCTTTAACTTTTCTGCTGGTATATAACTTAAATCACCAGACAGTAATAATTGAGTCTCTAATTCACAGTTTGATCCATAAGCAATATATAGAAAACGAATATAATCCAGTGTTGTTTTTCTTCCATATCCTTCGGCAATATTGCTTGGAATTGATAAGGCAGCTCTTCTTATCTGTGATGTTAAACCATAGATTTCCTCTTTAGGAAATCCCTTTGTTGCCTTATAAATCTCTAAACATTGCTGGTAAGATTTTTGCCAGATTTTTAATTCTTTATAATTCTTGAGCATTTCGCTTGAACCCTGTTTTATAGTTTTATCTTTTTTTGCTTTTCACTCGAACCCTTGAATCCTAGACTCCTCGAACCCTGTCTTTCAAGCTTTTCACTCGAACCCTAGACCCCTCGAATCCTTGAACCCTGTTTTATAGTTTTATCTTGTTTTTGCTTTTCACTCGAACCCTTGAATCCTAGACTCCTCTCCGCCCTGCGAGATCTCGCCAAAATCAATAATGTGGCGGAGAACCCTGTCTTTCAAGCTTTTCACTCGAACCCTTGACCCCTTGAATCCTCGAACCCTATTCTTTATCCTATTTTTCTATAAAAACACGTTCTGTTACCCGTGTGGCACGCACCGGAGCCTGCCTGCTCAACCTTAATGAGAAGGGTATCCGCATCACAATCATAGGATATCTCCTTTACGGTCTGGATACTCCCTGAGGTCTCTCCCTTTACCCAGTACTCCTGCCTTGACCTGCTCCAGAAGCAGGTCCTCCCTGTTTCAATAGTCCTCTCTATAGATGTCCTGTTCATATAGCCAAGCATCAGGACATCATTGTTCTCTACATCCTGGATAATAGCCGGTATGAGTCCGTCTTTATCGTATTTAAGCGCTGGTATCATAAGTCCTCCTTATAAAAACAATTACCAATTTTCAACAAGTATTGTGAATCCTACTCATATTTGATTCCGGACAAGCCGGCTTGTCCCGATTTATCGGGGAATGACACTTTATCATTACCCTCATTCCCGACCTGCCTGTTCCGATCTTTCGGGGATCGAAGATCTATGTTATGCGTGCTTTCCCCTGGATGCCGGATCGGGGTCCGGCATGACAAAGGGTGTTAATCCTACGAAGCCTTTCCCGTAGCAACGGTTTACGGGATGTCTCTTTGTCCCTTTATTATTTTGTAGATCGCTTGAATCCTTGAACCCTGGAATCCTAGAACCCTTTATTTTTTACAGTTTGTATCCTATTTTACGTAAAAAATTCCTGCGTTCACTGACCTGAGAATCATCTTCAACCCCTTTAGGTGAATAACCATCAATTACCCCCATTATTCCTCTGCCCTGTACTGTCTCAGCCACGACCACCTCAACGGGATTGGCAGTTGCGCAGTAAATTCCGCATACCTCAGGACAGTTCTTTATCGGGTTAAGAATATTAATGGGAAAAGCGTCCCTGAGAGTTATAAAGAATACATGACCAGCGCCTATCTCCTGCAGGTTCCTTACACAGATATCTATCAACTCAGGGTCATTACCCTCTCTCCTTATAAGACAGGGGCCTGACGCCTCAGTAAAGGCGATTCCGAATTTTGCCTGAGGCACGGTAGTAGCGATTATCTCATAAAGGTCTTCTGCAGTCTTAATGAAGTGTGTCTGTCCGATTATTATATTACAGCCTTCCGGGAAATCAATCTTTACTGATTTTATGTCCATCATCCCTCCTTTCAACTCTTAACGAATTTTTAAGACTTAACCACAGAGCACACAGAGAAAATATAGAAAAAATACTACGTACCGTGAACCATGAACGTCTTTATGCCTCAGTCCCTTGTATTATATTTTTCTGTCAACCGTGAACCGTGAACCGTGAACTGTCTTTATGCCTTTGCCTATTCTCTATGTTATAATCAATGAAATTTTGTGCAGTTATCAAGTTAAAAAATGAGAAAAGACCTTTTAATCCTCATATTAGTTCTCTGTTCATTACTGATCCCGTCCTTCACATCTGCCAAAACACCAAAAATTATAGGCCCTGGGATGGTAATTGAGAATAACGATATTATTCTAAGTAGTGGAATCACTAATGTCAAAGAACTTGAAAATACATTAAAATCGGGTGTAAAAAAGGAGATTGTATTTACACTAGAACTCCTGAGGTCGTGGAAGTTCTGGCCCGATGAATATATAGTATCAAAAAAGATAACAAGGATCATCAAATTTGACAACCTGCGGAACCAGTACCGGATATCTTCCGGTGACAGCTTAAAAATCACGGAGAAGGTTTTTATGGATTTCGATGATTTTAAGGACCGTGTCTTTACTGTTAAGGACGTTAATCTGGCCAATATGAAAGAACTTGAGGCCGGGAAATACTATATAAGGGTTATAGTTGAATCAAGGAACATGGAACAGCTGCCTGTAGTAGGCTTTTTTATGAATTTCATTCCCGAGGTTGAGATGAGCCTTGTTAAAGAATCGGAACCCTTCATCGTAAGAGGCAGTAGATGAAGAACCTGAAGATACTGTTAAGTCTGTTCATATTCAGCATCGCTGCGATAATAATTACATGGGTTGTTCTTAATTACCTCGGTATACAGCACGGCCCCTTTCTTGTAAAGATAGGTTTTACTTTCATAGCAGTAAATGTTCTCCTTTATCTTTTTATACTCATGTTTTCTGTATTACGCAACCTCTTCAGTCTATACACTGAAAAGAAGAAGAAGGCCATAAGTTCAAAGTTCAGGACACAGCTCGTAATCGCTTTTGTGAGTCTGACCCTCGTGCCTTCAATCCTGCTTTTTGTCCTCTCAAACCAGCTTATTAACAACTCAATTGACACATGGTTTTCCATAGAAGCCCGCAAACCAATCTACGATTCAATGGAACTTGCAAAAATCTATTATTCGCAGGAGAGAGTAAATACCGGGAAATACGCTGAACTATTAGCTTCAGATACAAGCCTATTTTACAAACCTCATGGTGATTCCGTAACTGGCAACTACAAGAGATTCCGGTATACAAATCCAGGAAACGACGGGTCAGAACTGATTAAGAAGGCCTTTGATGGTATATCCGGCACCGAGGTAGTATCTAATGATTCCGGCGATATCATAAGAGCAGCATCTCCGGTTAATGAGAACGGCAAAACCACCTCTGTCATCGTCGTTGAAAAACTCATTCCCATTGATGTTGTTCTAAAGC
>JBCKZY010000108.1:0-5027 GCA_038918635.1 Thermodesulfovibrionia bacterium
CCCAGGCCTGTATTACCAGATGTAGGTTCGACTATTGTTTGTCCATCTTCTATTTTAAGATTCTCAAGCATATATTTTGAAGTCCTGTCTTTTATTGAACCCATCGGATTGACTCTTTCAAGTTTTAGATATATATCAAACCCCTCATGAGGATTGAAGCGTTTATTCAGCTTTACCATCGGGGTCGGGTTCAGGGGGTCATTTATCATATTAATAATATTGTCATATACTCTTTTCTTTCTGTTTTCTTTCATTTATTTGTCCTCGAGATGTATTATTGATAGATTCTATTTTTATTCTATCTTTTTATTTTAACTCAGTTTGTTCTGAATAAACTAGTTGTGTTTTAAGGGACATCATCCTGTATCGATGATAGATGATAAGAAGAGGTCCCGCAACCCCTTGATTTTAATGGAGCCGATGGGCCTGCCTGCCGTAGGCATGGGAGAGTCTCCGCCCCAGGACAGACCCGCCTGTCCCGATTCCTCGGGGATTCATCCTTCGCAGCACTTCGGCGAAGTAGGCTGCTACGGAGAACGGATTCATCGGGGGAACCCTTACTTCTCCCGACCTAAGAGATCATCTTGAGAGACTAATTAAACAAGCTTTTTAAGGTCTTCAATAGAAAGGCTGGTTTTTTTCAGAATATTATTAAGAGTACCTTTTCTTAATTCCTTATGGTTGGGTGCAACGACAGAAATGTTTTTATCGATGTTATGGAGGAAAATATGGCTGCCGCGCTAGTGATCTATGATAAAGCCGACTCTCCGGAGTGCCTTAACTAATTGCCTTCCAGAAAAAGTTTTACTCAAACAGAAACCTCAACTTCTTTCAGTAGAGCGCCTGGCTTAGCCTTGATCTCATTTATTTTTTCAAGCCCTTCAAGGTAGCAGAGGATAGCTTCTTTGGCATTTTCGAGGGCTTCATCCTCATCCTTCCCCTGTGTATAACAACCATCTAATGCTGGCACAGAAACATTATAACCGCCTTCTTCTGCTTCATCTAATTTCACATAAAACTTCATTCGAAAACCCTCCATAATACTTTTTCTTTATTATATCAGGAAAGCAAATAGATATGGCAAAATTATCTTCAATCGATAATTATAGTATAGGAGTTATCATATCTTTGAACATGGCAGAGACAGAGAAAAAACTGGAGCCGATGGGCAGGCAGGCGAGACCTCGCCAAAAACTATAAAATTTGGCGGGGAACACTTACAAATCCTGAGGTACTGATTACGAATATGATGAGTAATGGAGCTTGGTTGCCTTAATTACTAAGTTGACAATATTTATTCTAAAGTTTACAATCATTATTCTTAAGGTTGTCAATTCATCTTGCTAAGGTTGTCAATTAAGGGGAGGTATTTTAGGAAATATGGTCAGGCTTCGTAAACGAGGTGAAGAGGTAAGGCGATTTATATTGGACAATGTCTCTCATCATCCAAAAGATATAACATTAATTACTGCAAGAAACTTCAATTTGACTCGACAGGCAGTGTCGAAGCATATTCGAAATCTTATTCAACAGGGAACTATCATTGCACATGGAAATACGCGAAAACGAAGATATTCATTGCATCCCACTAAACAATGGGAGAAAAACTATCCACTGAGTTCAGAACTTGAGGAGCACATTATTTGGAGAAATGATATTGCCCCAAATTTGGGCGAACTTCCCGATAATGTTGTTGATATTTGGCATTATGGATTTACTGAGATGATGAATAACGCAATCGATCATTCTGAAGGTAAATTTGTAATTGTTAATATTGACCAAACAGCCGTTACCACGAAGATGTCAATTTACGATGATGGATTTGGAATTTTCAAGAAGATACAGAGAGAGTTACATTTGTCCGATGAACGTCATTCAGTTTTAGAGCTTGCTAAAGGTAAGTTTACAACTGATCCTGAAAACCATACTGGGGAAGGTATCTTCTTTGCATCAAGAATGTTTGATGATTACATAATTCTTTCGGGAACTGTCTTTTTCTCTCATAAACATGATGATATTGAAGATTGGATTCTTGAGTCTCAAAGATCACAAACTGGAACAATAATAGTCATGACGATAAAAAACAACACTTCTCGCACTACAAAAAAAATATTTGATAAATTTACAAGCGACGATGATTATGGTTTTACCAAAACTGTTGTTCCTGTTCAACTTGTTCAATATGGTAATGAAAAACTGATTTCACGTTCACAGGCCAAAAGACTATTAGTTCGGATTGATAAATTTAAGACGGTTTCATTCGATTTCAATAACGTAGAGTCAATCGGGCAAGCATTTGCTGATGAGATATTTCGTGTCTTTGCTAAACAGAACTCTCACATGGAATTAGTCCCTATTAATGCTAATAAATATGTAATGCAAATGATTAATCGTGCAATGAACCCATCATGATAAAACAGTGTGCCCCTTCAATTATAAAGAAAAAAAATGGAGCCGATGGGCCTGCCTGCCGTAGGCATGGGAGAGTCTCCGCCTATGGCGAGATCTCGCAAAATCTAAAGAAATTTGCGGAGAACTCATACAAACCCGACCTACTGATTACGAATTTCAAGTGTTATCAAGCATAACCTGTTGATTCTAATCAATAAAACTGTTTCCTGCCTGTAATTTCACAAATCCAGAAAATCCAATAGATGGAAAGCTAGTGCATCCCCCGTGGTCTTTGCCAAGGGGTCTAACGAGTGAATGTAATAATCAAAGTCATTGCATCAGATACTCTGTGGTCTTGTCACAGGGAAGATCAATACAGAGAGTTCATTTAAATGGAAAGCGAGTGTTTCCCATGTTTTCTTTGCCATGAGGTCAAGCGAGTGAATATATTAAACATTATTCCTTACATTAGATTCCTTGTAGTCTCGCTTAGAAGCGCCTACTTCTGGTACCACAGGGAAGATCAATCCAATGATTATTTTAGAACTGCTTACGAAGAAAATATAGAATGATGTTTTGTAATAAAATCTTATTTTTTCATATGTTTTTCTTCATACATTAGTTTGTCAGCTTTTGCAAGTAATTCCTCTATGGAATAGGGATGTTTGGGGTCGTATTTTGTAAACCCATAACTTAATGATAATTGAATCAACGGTTCAGTTTCTTTAGAATTATGTGCATTTAGATTTTCCCTTAATCGACCAGCAAGAGTATCAATGTTAGTGTCAGGGGTGTCTATTCCAAGAATAACAAATTCGTCTCCACCAATACGTGCCACTATATCAGACTCTCTGAAGGTCTCTTTGAGAATATCGGCAATACTGATAATTGCCAAGTCTCCGATTTTATGTCCAACGGTGTCATTGATTTGTTTTAGAGAATCAATGTCAGCAGACATCAAGAACATCTTTTTATTATCACGGTTAGCCAGTTTTAATTGTTGTTCACATAATGTGAGAAACCCTCTCCTGTTGTATAAGCCTGTGAGTTCGTCTGTTATTGACAATGAATAAAGTTTTTTTTCTAACTCTTTTCGCCCAGTTATATCTCTGACAATATGAGTCAGTCCTATTAGTTGCTTATCGATGCTGAATCTGGGTATTACCCTTATCTCAATGTATTTATCTAAATATGGCTCAAACATGTCAAAACTGGCAGGTGCTCCTGTCTCAAAACACTTATGGCAGGGACATCCTTCAGGAGGAGAGTCTGTACCATGAAAATATTTGAAACATTTAATCTCTTTATGGACTTCTAAATCAGGCAACTGAAGTCTTTCTTTTGCTGCATTATTAGAGTTAATGATATTAAAATCCAAATCATGAATTGTAATCAAATCATTAATGGAATTAAATGTGCCTTCCCAATTCTGTCGTGACTGAAAACGTATTTCATCCTCAATTTTTTTACGCTCTTCTATTTCTTGTCGCAGGGAGTTTAGGATACCGTTCATGCTTTTATCATATCCCACTAATTCCTCTACAGATTTATTGGCGATAAGCTTTGATAAATAAAAAGATATGGAAATAAGTCCAAGCACAAAAAAGAATATTGTTGCGATAGAGAAAGGAGGTAAATAATTAAGAATTTTAGACAGAAAACTTAAGTTTATAAATACGAGGACATTTGCAGTTAACAGAATAATCAACCTAAGAGCTCTTACGTCACGTTTTATAGCCTTTATAAAAGCAGATACGTTATGCTCTTTTTCCCTGGACTTATCCAGAACTTCTAATATTTGTTCGTATGTAATCCATTTTTTGTTGAGAAAGATTCTGCCTATATTAATGTGAGGCTTGTTTGAAATGTTATTTTTTACTTGCTCATCTAAAGCTGTTTTTAACTGTTCTTCATTTATATATCCTAAATCGACAGAGATTTTCCCAAATCGGGGGTACTCTTTTATTGAGTGGTATTCCCCAATTTCTTTGCTCATAGTCTTAATACTTATCAATATGGTTCTTAACTATTACTTCTTCATAAACAACAATCTTATCGAACTTTAAAAGAAAGTTGTTTTCTTAATTAGATAATAATATTTATTCAGCATTAACTATGTGATTTATATCACCTCGTAAGCTTCCTCTATTTAGTAGACAGCCCTAAAACAGGCTATTTAGTGTCAGTTGCTTAAAATGGTGAAACCATTTGAAAGGAAGGAATATCTTTAACTGAGAAACTTAGAGAAGGGTGTGACATTTTAGAACGTATTCTAAAATGTTGTCAGTTGACTGATTGCTTAACCATTTGATATACAAGAAAAAATGGAGCCGATGGGCCTGCCTGCCGTAGGCATGGGAGAGTCTCCGCCCAGGGCGAGACCTCGCCAAAAACTTTAAAATTTGGCGGGGAACACTTACAAATCCTGAGGTACTGATTACGAAGGAAGTGCCGTATGCCCTCTGGTACTATCCCTTGTTATCCCTTACTCTCCCTTGCTTACCAAAATGACCTTTCAAGGGGGAACATCTTTGACGGTGTTCTCCCTTGTTCTCTCTTGTCAGGTGCACATTTAGTGCACAATTCTATCAGTATCGAACAGTTCTGATATTCAAGGAATTATTTTGATTACTTTC
>JBCKZY010000109.1:0-4996 GCA_038918635.1 Thermodesulfovibrionia bacterium
TCGGAGTCGGGGGCAGGCTTTGGGAATGACGAACAAAGGAGTAGATCATTGATCCCTAAGCTATCATCAAGGAATTCTTTTAATTAAATGAAAACACCATCTATTCCACTGATAATATGATTAAACCGAAAGACAGTGAAACTCTCGATTCTATAAAGGATATAAAGCTCCTTCAGTCAAAGACAGGTTACCGCTTCAGCGTTGACGCTCTGCTGCTTGAAAACTTTATATCAAAAGAACGTATCGTAAGTGGAGTAGAACTCGGCACAGGCTCCGGTATTATCTCGATTCTGCTTGCAAAAAGAGTCAGTGATATAAAGATCACAGCTGTTGAGATTCAGAAGTCCCTTGCAGAACGCGCAAAGAAGAATTCTGAGATAAACGGTCTCCATGACAGGATAAAAGTCCTGAACATGGATATCAAGATGTTAAGGCAGGTCTTTCCACCGAACGGGTTTGATATTGTTTTTACCAATCCACCGTTCAGAAAGACAATGTCGGGACGTCTCAGCAAAGACATTGAGCGCGCCACCGCGCGTCATGAGATGAAAATAAACCTGCCGGAACTTATAGATACCGCCTCATATCTTCTCAGGGATACAGGCAGTTTATATATCATATATCATCCCTTCAGACTGGTAGAACTGACAAGTATGCTTCTGAAAAAACACCTTGAGCCAAAGAGGATGAGGTTTGTACACTCAGGAATTGGCGAAGATGCAAAGATGGTG
This sequence comes from Thermodesulfovibrionia bacterium, assembly GCA_038918635.1. Lineage (GTDB taxonomy): Bacteria > Nitrospirota > Thermodesulfovibrionia > UBA6902 > UBA6902 > CAXMSH01. The sequence goes on from JBCKZY010000109.1 coordinate 732, forward strand.
CTGGTTGAGGCGGTGAAAAATTCAGGGACATGGCTAAAGATAGATCCTCCTTTATATATATATGAAAAAAGCGGGGAATACACAGGGGAGATGAAAAGGATCTATACGGGAGAAGTTCAGAACAGGGATTTAATTGCATAAGTAAGGATTCAACTCTACCGCTTTGCTTCGCTACCAAAAAATTTATTACCCGTTGTTTTGTCTGGTAAAACATGACACGGGTAGAGGCGCAAATCCAGGAATGGGCACAAAAAATGCGGAGCAGTGGGAGCAGACCCTTCATGAAGAAGGGGTAGAAATCAGGAAAAGTATTTAATAGTTTTAAAAAGGCTATGAGCAGCTATCGCAGGTAACTGTCAATCAACCTATTCAGCTTACAATGCTATTTAACGGATTTAACCCTGTTAAGCAACACAATAGACATCTCCAGATTCACACCCTCTTCCTGTTTAACCACCTGATAAAATTCGCACTTCTGGCAGTTTTCGTACTTCTGGGCAAAAGTCCCCTGACGCTTTCCACCGCACATACTGCCGGCAACTACCCAGCATGACCTTCCGGCATTTATGCCTTCATGTACCCCATCAAGCCGTTTCTCAGCCGCAGCGGGACAGATCCCTTCATCAGTCGTTTTCGTACCACCCTCCTGCCTTTCGCACTTCTTGAACTCCCAGCAATTAAGCTTCGCCATCCAATAATCCTCCTATATATGGGCTAACCTTTCGATGTCTGTCTCCAGTACTTGCCTGTCCCGAGTGCTTCTTCGGGAGTCCCAACATCATTGGGAATACTTGAACGGAGTGACGTATCCAGAATATATTATTCTAATTTAGATAATATTTATATTATAAATCATTTTACATTACTATATTTATAGTATTATTTCAACAGATTTTTTGTTTACTATGTAAAACCCTTATACTTTTACGGCAATCTGTAAAAATAGCAAATGTCATTCTGAGCTTATCGGTATTAATAATGAATAGCACTTGAAATTAAATGAGCAGGGATATAATCTAAAGATAATTATATATTCTTTATTAATAAGGAGGAGCTATGAGTAAACTCCAGAAGCTGGTCCTTGTACCATATGCCTTAGCGGTCTTTGTAATCACCTTTGCGTATGTACCATATATATGCTACTTTGAAGACGGCATAAGAAAGTATAACGGTCATCATATGAGGGCAAAGGCGAGTCAGTTGTTTTCATACGAGGGGACACGTATACGCGGGTTCTGCGAAATAGACACTTCATTGGTTTTTGTTGAAGTATTCACAATCACTCTTATGGCCGTTACCGCCATACTATTCCTGCAGAAGAAGAAATCCTGATTGAAAGCTATCTCAAAGTGAGCTTCTATAACGAAGGCGCATGATTATCTTTGTTCTGCTGGCAGGCCTGGGTTCATTGTATTACATGAGAAGGCAGAAGAACCAGGGCTAAAGTCTTAAGGACTTAGTAATCAGCAAGAGGCGGGGTGAATACCCCGCCTCTTTTTTAGGATTTATTGATATTTTTATTTTTCAACTCTTCCTGTTCATTACTACTTTGCTCCTCTGTGCCTCTGTTCCTTTTCTACTTTGTCCATTTGCGCTTTAGAGATTTTGTACTTGACTTTGCCTTATTTTATGTTAAGATAACTTAACTTAATTAATGTTGTACCTTAGCTTTTGCCCTCATTTATGAGGGCAGTTTATTAATAACGAGATACTAATAAATCAATCCTGTTAAGGACAATTAATGAAATTAATTCATAAACTGATTCTGGGTTATATTATTATCCTCATCATTTTCTGGAGTTTTGGCTACTTAACTGTTTTTTTTAATAAGAAAGTAATGCAGGACCTTGTTCTGAGCGAATCGGATGGTTTGCGAGTGAGACATTAGAAAAAATAGCCAGACAGATTCGAAGCAGGTATGAAATCTTCCAGGAATACACCGGGGATAGTGAACTTCAGGATACTGTATTAAGCTCAAACCGGGATTTCGATAAACTGGACAACATTCAGGATTATATAAACAGGAGAGAAGGGGAATGGACTTCTTCAGCAAAAGAGGAGGTCACGCCTTTTATGCATGATTTGATACATAACGGGTTATCGAATAACCTGAGAGAGAAGGCTGCGTTCTATGAGGAGAAGACCGGTCAAAGGATTTTCGGTGAAGTCTTTATAACAAACAAATACGGGGTGAATATTGCTCAGACCGGCAAGACATCCGACTACAGGCAGGATGATGAAGAGTGGTGGCAGAGCGCTAAGAAGGATGGTTTTTACGCAAAAGATGTTGAGTATGACGAGAGCGCTGGTATTTATTCCGTTGCTATCGGGATGAGAATTAATGACAGGATCGGTAATTTCATCGGAGTAATGAAGGTTATCATGAGTCTTGAAGAAGTATTTGATATTTTAGAAACTATAAGTGAGAAAAATACACATTCAAAACATAGATCAATGAACTACTACTTAATTACCGGAGAGGGAAAGCTGATCTATTCAAACATATCAGATATGAATTTTTTTGAGGATGTCTCTTTCATGTTACACGATGAGCATTTAAATACCGGAACAGACTATCCCGTAAAATCTTCAGAAAATGATATATACGGCAATACTCTGACTGCCCGGTCTCATATCGGGCAATTTCAGGAAAATAATGCTTTGGACTGGGTTTTAGTAATACAGCATAATTCAGAAGAGCTGTTTGCGCCATTTATTCACCTGAGGAGGCGATTATTACTCTCCCTGGGCATTATCACATTATTCGGTATTCCAATAGCTTTCCTCGTCACTTATCCAATTACCAGAAATGTCAGGAAACTCCATAAAGCCACGATCAAAGTAGGCAAAGGTGATATGGATATTGATGTAGATATAAAATCAAATGACGAGATCGGTCAACTCGCGGATGCTTTTAAGAAGATGAGTGAAGATTTAAAATTTATTACCGTTTCACGCGATGAGTTGACTGAGGAAGTCAAAAAACGGATACACGCGGAAGAGACAATTTTGCATAATGAAGAACGCTTCCGTTCTGTGGTAGAGACCGCGAATGACGCCATCATCTATATTGACAATCGGGGGGAGATAATCTCCTGGAACCAGGCGGCTGAAAAGACCTTCGGCTATTCAGACGAAGAGATGGTTGGAAGGAAGGTTGACGCCATCATCCCCGAGAGAGACAGAAAAGCGCACAAGGAAGGAATTGCCAGGGTAATTGAGGACGGGGAGACAATAATTATTGGAAAAACAGTTGAATTAAGCGGACTAAGAAAAGACGGCTCTGAATTGCCAATCGAGCTTTCCCTTTCAAAATGGGAAATAGGAATTGGAGTGTACTTTACCGCCATAATCAGAGACATATCCGAACGCAGGCACTCTGAGGAAGTCATCCAGCGTCAGGTTAATCACCTATCGGCTCTTCGCTCAATTGATAAGGCGATCATCTCCAGTCTCGACCTTGAGGTTACCCTTGACGTCTTTCTTGCCCATGTAATGACAGAACTGCATATAGATGCTGCCTCCATACTTATTCTGAACAAGCATACACAGACAATGAAGCAGGTGATTAGAAAAGGTTTTCACACAAGCGCGTTGCTATACACAAATTTAAGATTGGGGCAGAGTAACGCGGGACGCGCTGCTTTAGAGCGCCAGATCATAAATATTCCCAACCTTGATGAAAACCTCTCCGATTTTGAACGTTCTGATCAATTCAAATCTGAGGGTTTTGTTTCCTATATAGCCGTTCCTCTCATAGCGAGGGGAGAGACAATAGGAGTCATGGAGGTCTTTCAACGTAGCCGCCTGGATATTAAGCCGGAGTGGCTGGAATTTCTTCAGGCCATCGCTTATCAGGGGGCAATTGCGTTAGACAACTCTTTTCTGTTTAACAATCTTCAGCGTTCAAATACTGATCTCTCTATCGCCTATGACAGAACGATTGAAGGCTGGTCAAATGCCCTTGATATGAGGGATAAAGAGACCAAAGGGCACTCACAGCGTGTCGCGGATTTGACTGTACGCATAGCTGAAGAATTTAATATCAAGGACGATGAACTTACGCATATTAGGAGAGGGGCACTTTTGCATGATATCGGAAAGATGAGTGTATCTGACAGCATCCTGCTGAAACCGGGTAAGCTTACAGATAAAGAAAGAGAAATCATGCAACGTCATCCAGTATACGCGCGTGATCTATTATATCCTATAGAGCACTTACGGCCTGCAATTGATATACCTCTCTATCATCATGAAAAGTGGGA
>JBCKZY010000110.1:0-4954 GCA_038918635.1 Thermodesulfovibrionia bacterium
GTCACTACTCTCTCCTTCCACATCCCCTGCCCACTCCCGTAGAGTAGTGTTTATCCACTGGATCTTATTCTTATTGTCCAATAAAGTCAGACCTGACCCTATCGCGCTGACAATATTATCAAGCTTCTGCTTCTCAAGCAGTATAGCTTCCTTTGATTCCTTCTCTGTTTTAACACGCTGTCTGTTAATAAGCACTATAACGGAGGCCCCTACAAATACGGTCGCAAAGATCAGGGCGACCATTCCGGAATACAACTTCATGCTTCTTCCTGTAATAGATATTACCTCGCTGTATGGAGAGGAGACACATACAATCCATGAAGTGTTCCCTACCTTTGTCTTGGCGAAAGCAAGGACCTTATCCTCCCCTGAAGGCGCAATATACCTGTCAAACTCTACCGAACCCTCCACGACCTTTTTTTCAAGTTCAAAAGATTGATGGCATCTAAAACACTCCTTATCAGCACTGTAAAGATTATTCCCTATCATCCCCGGTTGAGTAGGGTGATATATCAACGTGCCGGTACTGTCAATCATCCAGGCATATCCTCTTTTGCCTGACTTGATCGGGGCAAGGAACTTTTCATTAATACCTTCAACAGGAACATTCATAATTAGAGCGCCTGCCATTTTACCCCCTATTCTGATAGGTGTTGTCATCTTCAGACTCTTATCTTCCTTTATCCTTTCAGAAAAAAATACCTGCCCGTTCTCCAGATTCCTGCTCCTTTCAAACAGTTCCATATCATACTGTGACAGCGGATTGTTCTCCGGTAAAGAAAAAACCGGCTTCCCATCTTCATCAAGCACAACAAGGGATATATTCATATCCATACCCACCCCTTTAAATGCGGTGGTGACAAAATCACCCAAACCTTCACGTTCCTGGATTCCCCTTATTGACAACAGCATGGAAAGGGCGATAAATTCATCTTCGAAGTGTTCTATCGCTTCATGAATAGAATCGGCAACTGTCTTTGCGATAAGAAGCTGCTGATTGTTATACTGTGCCGCTAACTCACTACGAAGGCTTTCCTGAAAGAAGACATTGACAGTTATAAGGAGAGAAACAAGAAAGATAAATACAGATATTATTACTATCTTGTTCTTCATTCTATAAAAATATATTAGTGCATACTATAAGTCAAACCACTTCAGGTCATTCAGTCTGTAATAAATATTCCCACAAGCGGGGAAGTTCTTCTGCTCCTATTCTAACTTCCTGTATTAATGCCCGCCTTCGCCTGTCTCTTTTCCCATCAGCCGGTTATACCCTTTAACACCTATATGACAGCGGGCACACTGGCTGTTTGAGGCAAATGCCGTGGAACCGTCATGACAAGCACCGCAGTATTTGCCATCATAAAGCGACTCCATTGTAAAATCATTCTTCTGCTGAACAGCTAATGACTCCATTTCAAAGATATCATCATGGCATGAGTCACAGTCCATCTCAAAATCTTCCACATGTTTTTTGTGGCTGAAGAGGACAGACTTTAAAGGAATTGTATAAATTATATCCCCTCCATGCTCTTCTTCTGATGCCACAAGCTTCACGGGGACAATCATTACCGCAACAAATAAAATTATAACGAACAGACAAATCATCTCTTTTTTCATTTTACCACCTCTTAGTAACGATTCTTTAGAATTCATTTATGCCTTCATATAGAAGACATTCGGCTTCGATCCTGCCCCTTCAATTAACACCCATACCGGATTATGGATCTGGTGTATCATCTTAAATACAAAATCCTGAGGGTCTGATATATCCCCGAATGTACGGGCGCCGGTCGGACACGCTGCCGCGCAGGCTGTCAGTTCCTCTCCTTTTGAGAGGCGTTTATCAAAACAGAAGTCGCATTTATCAATTGAATGAACCTCCTCACTAAAGTACCTTGCATTGTAGGGACATGCGAGTACGCAGCCCTTACAGCCTATACATTTTCTCCGCTCAATGGTAACAATTCCATTTGTTTTGTCTTTATAACTGGCCTTTGTTGGACATACCCTCACGCAGGGCGGATTGTTGCACTGGTTGCATAGCACAGGGATAAATTCCCTCTTCTGTCCAAGCGCATCCGGAACTATCCTCTCAAGTATATTTGTGCGATATCCATAAGAAGGCACTTCATTGGTTTCTGCACATGCCTTTAAACAGAGCTCACAATCTATACATCGGTTCTGCCTGATTAACATGCTGTAATGAGGTTTATAGGGATATTGCGCGGCAAATTCCTCCGGCGATGCAAAGACATCTATATTTGACGCAAGTGATAACACTGTCCCGCCCGCAAATACTCCGGTTATCATAAACCCTAACTTAAGGAACTCCCTGCGCTGCATTTTACTGGGAGTATTCATATCGTCATTTGAATTTTCATGATTTATCTTCAACTTCTTCTCACCTCCTGATATTTTATCTTAGTGACCACCGCTGTCCTTATGCCCCTTAAATACCCTTTCTCCAATTAGGAAGGCAGATGCCACAATTCCCATACCGCCTATTGTTATAATGATCTCATGGAATGACGGCATGTACGGCAGCAGATGTGGTAAATCATTTATGCCCATCCCATGATACGCCGGCACAATCTGTCCGACAATAACAAGGTCATACCTCATAAAGAAGATGCCGAGAATCATCATGACCGAAGCAACAAAATTTGCGTTAATATTCTTAAACCGTGTATAGAGAATCAGCACAAACGGGATCACCATGCCGAGCATTACTTCGAAAACCCAGAAATTAACCGCATAGGGACCAGCCAACATTGCCATTATGGCTGCCTGTTTGCCCGGTGCTCCCACAAGCCCTGTAATCACCTTCCATGCCGTGAAGAACAGGAGCACTGATATCATGAGGATTGTGAGTTTGGATACAGCCTCTAAAGCGCGTTCCATCGGTTTATCCATCTTTTCATTATTGACTTTATATCCTACCCACGTGAAAAACAGGACCGCGGCACATCCTGACATGACCGCGGAAGCTATAAAATAGATCGGCATAAACGGCCCATACCAGTATTCCCGACCATGGAGCATACCGAAAATAGCCCCAAGGTTGCTGTGAGCAACAATACCTGATATCAGGCCCGAAAGGCCGGCATATGTTGCCAACTTGTGATTATTCAACAACAAAAATACGTATTCAACAGCCATAAAGACCATGTATGCCCCATAAAGAGTTCCCATCCACCACAGGTTAGAGGACAGGTTTGGCGAGATGGCATTCCAGATAGCCATCCGGAAGGGGTTCTCAATATCGAAAAATATAACTGTGAAGCCGGCGAATATAGTCACAACAGATAGAAAAACTGCCCTGTTCACGATAGGCATAAAGTTCTTGACACCAAAAACATGCCCTATTGAAGAGACAATACACAGGCCGGTTGAAGTGACTACGAAGAAGATATAGGTTGATATTATGAGACCCCATGAAATCTCGCGAGTTACGCCGTAGGCATGTCTGAAACCGATACGCATTGCATCCAGACCCGCGACAGAGGCGCCGAACACCGTCAGCATTCCTATGATTAAAAGCACATAAAAAGACCTGGTACCTGATAAAAACTCAATAACATGTGAATACAGATCAGACATAATCGTGGGATTAAAAGACCTTGCAAGGTCTCCCACTACCGAAGTTTTCTTTGAAGACTTTGGCTCATCTGCCATAGTTTCCCCCTTGTGAAATTATCTAACCGCCTTTTATTTATTAAATAATTATCTCTTTTTGGCATTCTTTATAAAGAGTGCCGTCCAGGATTACAATTGAATCGTATTTGCTTTGAAATGCCATTAATTCTTCAAGTGTATTGATATCAACAACCCATCTTTTTGTCTTTTCTTTTTTATCACATACAACTATCCCGCCTTCTTCTCTGTGATTCTTACCGCCTTCAAGCCAGTCTTTATACCATATCTTTCCTTTAGCGTCTTCAAGAGTCTTAACGGTTCTATAATCCAGAGGGGTCAACTCTTCTTCTATAGCCTCATCACAGGGTTTTCTGTTCTCTGTTACAGATATCCTCTTTCTACTGACAATAAATTTCATAAGTAGTTATCCTCCCTCTTTTACTTTATTGCCTTATAAAGCATTAAATATACCAGATGCTAACTTATTGATTTAAAACGTAAAAAATCCTAACTAATTTCGCATAAATGCATATTATTGCATAAATGCGAAATAATCGGGATTATTTGCGAATAGAGTTTATAAGAAAATGTAAATCAGAACGGAGCTCCAGCAGACAAGAACCCGCTCAACTTATTCATCTTCTTATACCACTTTTAACAGAATAAGGCTTTTTGTTATAAGAAGCGATAATATTGGCCAATAATGCATCTGTGTCATTATTTGCCCTGTTTTTATGCTTATCAATCCTGACTCTAAACATTTTTAATAATACTTTATCAGGCAAGTCATCCAGATCTTCACTATACTGCAATGCCATCAAAGATTTTACCGCTTCTAAACATTCTCCATATGATTTTGAATTTCTTCCTGTACTGAAATATCTACCATCCTTTATATCAAATGCTGAATACATTGATAGTCTCCTTTAAAATAACATAGCCTGCGGGCTTTAACAACCCACAAGCCATGCCCTTTGTTATTTAATTGTCGCTGTTACCTCTTTACCGCCGCAGGTGCCTCGACACCGGCCTTCTGACCGCTCCTGACTGAATCCATCAGAAATCCCATTGAATATCCGATCATCCCCGATCCAAGCAGACATACCGTTGCAGATACCATCACTCCCGTCACCATCGATAATGCCAATATTATCCTCGGCAGTATCGCGGAACCCAAAGGTGACCCGAAAACTGCTCCCACAACCTTCAGTCCTATCACTCCGCCGATTAATGAACCCGGAAGCAGTCCTACCAACGCGAACAGTACCAGCCCGGCTCCTGTCCCTATATATAATCCTTTCTTTGCCATATCTCT
>JBCKZY010000111.1:0-4847 GCA_038918635.1 Thermodesulfovibrionia bacterium
GATGAGATTAATGCTCTTCTAAAAGACAAACCTACCCAAGCCACTACCGAAGGCGGATGAATTCCTGAAAGCAGGTGACAGGGCAATTGTTTACGGGAACTAAAATGAACTGAAAAACATGTTTAAGGATGATTAATCATTATGTATCAAATTGCTGAAATTGCAGGATTTGAAGAGTATACACTTGGGGATCTGATTATGGGACGCCATCATTCAGGACACGATAAGACAAAAAATTAGAGGAAATATTATGAAGAATACCGGTGCATGGATAACCGTAACGTTATGTATCTTATTATGGGTTATGACAACAGGTTGTCAAAAAAAAGACATATCCGGGGCTTCAATTCAGGTGAAAGGCTCTGATACTGAGGTGAACCTGGTTCAGAGGATGTCTGAGTTATTTATGGAGAAACATCCGGCGGCCGCTATCGCGGTTACAGGCGGAGGCTCAGGAACAGGCATTGCCGCTCTCATTAACAGACAGACCGATATTGCAAATTCCTCTCGGGCCATGAAGCAGGAGGAGATAAAGAGGGCAAAAGATAAAGGTGTTGATCCCGTGGCCGTTGTTTTTGCTTTAGATGGATTGGCCCTGGTTACACATCAGAGTTTTCCGCTTGACGCTTTAAACCTTGATGAACTGGCCGGGGTTTTTAAAGGTAATATTTCTAACTGGAAGGAGATAAACGGTCCTGATATCCCGGTCTCTTTGTACGGCAGGCAGAGCAATTCCGGAACATTTATTTTTTTCAGGGATTATGTGCTCAAAGGAGATTATTCTCAAAACATGAAACGGATGAACGGGACCGCACAGATCGTTGAGGCCTTAAAACAGGACAGGGGTGGAATCGGTTATGTGGGTATTGGATATGTTGTTGACAGGCAGGGAAAAGTAATTCCGGGGATAAGGGTATTAAATATCGCAAAAGATGCCGGTTCTCAAGCTGTATCTCCTCTTGACCCTGAAAATGTAAAATCAGGACTCTATCCGATCAGCAGGCCGTTGTATCAGTACACAAACGGTGTCCCTGCCGGCAGGGCCCTTGAATTCATACAATTTGAATTAAGTGATGAAGGTCAGAAAATAGTTGTAAAAGAAGGGTATTATCCAGTCACTTCTGAGTATATGGAAGCGAATAAAATGCTTGGAATAACACAATGAAGTTACAGAATGTCAGGGAAAAGGGGATACATCTCTTTTTCTTTATAACAGGCATTTCAGCTGTTATTATTCTCGCGGGAATCTTTCTCATGCTTCTTGTTAACGGTTCCCGGACATTTCATGAAGTCGGACTTTCAGACTTTTTTCTTGGCACAGAATGGAACCCCTCGGCGTACGAAAAACCTTCCTATGGCATCCTGCCCATGATAGTCAGCACTGTTATGGTGACCTTAGGGGCCATGATAATAGCCGTGCCGTTAGGTGTTGGTACAGCTGCCTTTATTTCCGAAGCTGCCGGCACTAAAACAAGAGAAATCCTTAAACCGATTATAGAGATACTTGCCGGTATCCCATCTGTAGCCATAGGATTTCTCGGCATTGTTTTGCTGGGCCCTCTGATCGCCCGGCTGTTCGGCCTTTCCAGCGGGCTTAACGCGATAAACGGTTCAATTCTTCTCGCAGTCATGTCTTTACCGACTATTATCAGTGTTTCAGAAGATGCTATCCGGGCTGTTCCAAAAGATTACAAGGAAGCGTCGTATGCACTTGGTGCAACGAGATGGGAAACATTGATAAAGGTGACTATCCCATCAGCCTTTTCAGGCATAGTGGTCTCTGTTATGCTCGGTGTCGGCAGGGCGCTCGGTGAGACGATGACTGTCCTTATGGCGACAGGCAACGCACCTGCCATGCCGCACAGTTTCTTTGATTCTGTCAGAACAATGACCGCAACGATAGCTATAGAACTGGGAGAAGTTCCCTATGACACAACACACTATTACGCCCTCTTTGCCATTGGTGCCGTACTGTTTCTTATGAGCTTCTGTGTTAACCTTATCGCGGAAATAGCTACCGCACGGCATCGGAGAGAGAGGGTATGAAGTTCAATAAGATAAAGGGAATAACAGGGTTTGTTATTCTTGCTCTGGCCGCCTTATTTGTTATCCTTCTCCTCTGTATCATTATGTTTGATATCTTTGTGAAAGGAGTGGGAGTAATAAACCCGCAATTCTTGTTTGATTTCCCGAAAGAAGGGATGACAAAGGGCGGGATATTCCCTGCTATTTTCGGAACTGTATTTGTTACGATTACCACAACTCTTTTTTCCATCCCGCTTGGTGTATCCGCTGCAATATATTTAAGTGAATACGCGAAAGAAGGCAGACTGGTGAGCCTGATCCGCATATCTATAAGAAATCTTGCAGGCGTGCCTTCAATAGTGTACGGTTTATTTGGCGTAGCCCTCTTTGTGCAGGCGCTGAATCTCGGAACCTCAGTGCTCTCGGCCGGACTGACATTGGGGCTCTTAACATTACCGTGGGTAATCGCTACCTGTGAAGAAGCACTTAAATCAGTTCCTCAATCTTACAGAGAAGGTGCACTGGCATTAGGTGCTACAAAATGGCAGAGTATCCGTACGAATGTCCTCCCTTATGCTTTGCCGGGAATCCTTACCGGCAGTATACTGGGTCTTTCAAGGGCTGCCGGGGAGACTGCTCCGATCCTCTTTGCGGGTGTTGCGTTTTCACTGCCTGCTCTTCCCGGCTCGATATTCGACCAGTTTATGGCGCTCCCCTATCATCTCTACATACTTGCTACCCAGCATCATGCAATTGAACAGGTTCGCCCTCTTGCCTACGGTACGGCGCTGGTTTTGATTGCACTCGTCTTTATTATGAATCTGGCGGCAATTGTTATGAGGTACAGGTTGAGAAAGAGATTTCAGGCATAAGATGAAAGACGTCGCTTCCAAAGATAAAGTTATCACAAAAGAACTGAACCTGTTTTATGGGGTAAAGCAGATACTGAAGAATGTAAATATAACCATTCCTGAAAAAAAAGTAACAGCGATTATCGGTCCTTCAGGATGCGGAAAGTCCACTTTTTTACGGTGCATAAACAGGATGAACGAACTCAATCCCGCGTCAAGGGTTGAAGGAGAGATATTGATTGACGGGAAGAATATCTATGCAGATGGTGTTGATCCGGTAGAGGTCAGGCAGAAGATCGGTATGGTTTTCCAGAAACCTAATCCTTTCCCAAAATCGATATATGAGAATATTGTTTTTGGTTTAAAAATAAAGGGACTGCGAGATAAAAAAAATAATTCCGCGATTCTGGAGAGGAGTTTAAAGGACAGCGGTCTCTGGGATGAGGTGAAGGACCGTCTGAATGATTCTGCTCTTTCATTATCGGGCGGACAACAGCAGAGATTGTGTATTGCCCGTGCTCTGGCTATTGAGCCTGAGGTTATATTAATGGATGAGCCGTCTTCCGCACTTGACCCTGCAAGTACTTTAAAGATAGAAGAGCTCATGGACGAATTAAAAAAACAGTATACCATCATCCTGGTTACGCATAATATGCAGCAGGCCGCAAGGGCCTCGGACTATACGGGGTTTCTTTACCTTGGGGAGCTGATCGAGTTTGATGTAACAGACAGAATATTTACAAAACCCCGGGAGCAACTCACTGAAAATTATATAACCGGACGTTTCGGGTAATAAAGGGAGATAACAATGACAACAAGAGGGTCCTTTCAAAAACATAAAAGAGAACTGGAACAGGAACTCGTCGGTATGGGCGAAATGGTGATACATGCCGTAACCCGGTCCGTTGATGCATTAAAGAACCATACCATTGAAGAAGCAAAAAAAATTGTGGCTGATGACCTGCTTATTAATAAAAAAAGATGGGATATGGAGGAAAAGTGCATATGCCTGATAGCAACGCAGCAGCCGGTTGCCACTGATCTTCGGCATCTTATCGCTGTATTAAATATCATTACCGAGCTCGAACGCATGGGCGATTACGCTGCCGGCACTGCAAACATCGTGATAATGATGGGTGATCAGCCTTTAATTAAACCATTGATCGACATCCCCCGCATGACTGTTAAATCAACAGATATGATCAAAAGGTCACTTGAAGCCTTTATGAAGCAGGATGCCGTGTCAGCGAGGTCAATCTGCGATGAAGACGATGAAGTAGACATGCTTTACGACCAGATATACCATGAGCTTTTAACCTTTATGATCGAAGACCCCGGGACGATCACCGGCGCAACGTACCTCATGTGGGTTGCGCATAATCTGGAGAGGATCGCTGACAGAGTCACCAATATTTGTGAACGGATCATTTATCTCGTGACCGGTGAGATGGAGGAGATAAACGTGTCGAAGTATTAATTTGAAACCCGTGTGTTAAGCCTCACCCCACTGTACTAAAGTGGGGATTGAGAGAAGGTATTTACCATTCACTGATGTCTACATTTTCACAGCCTTCCTCTATAGCCCTAAACATAATATGTAAATCATCGGAAGTGATAGCCCCGTCAAATCGTAAAAGACTTTTTCCTTCAACTCCTTTAGGGAAATGAGCTGCCCGGCAGTCCCGATGAATCGGGACGAGGTCTCAGAAATAAGCTGTCATCCCCCGATATACCCCCGAAGAATCGGGGAAGGCCGGCATTCTCCATGTTACTACTTTCGGGGACAGGTTTGAGCCGGTCGGAGCGACTCTCTCGTAGCGACTTAACTCCGAATCGCATCGAGAAGCCATTCCCTTATGAAAAGATTCCGGATTCCAGCTCACCCGTTGCTTCGTCCGCTACTAGCGAGACAGGCCCCGAGGCGAGAAAAACTGCGGGAATGACATACTGCAGATTATATGTGCGACCCCG
>JBCKZY010000112.1:0-4812 GCA_038918635.1 Thermodesulfovibrionia bacterium
TGCCTGTCCCGAGTCTGTTTTCGGGGTGTGCCATTGCCCCTTAGTTCAGTCATTGACTGAATAGTAACCGCTATGCTATAAAATGTAATGCTTGTACTGGGAATAGACACCTCATGCGATGACACATCAGCCGCGGTTGTAGAGGACGGCACAAGAATCGTCTCAAACATAGTCTCTAACCAGGATGTGATCCACAATAAATACGGCGGCATTGTGCCGGAACTCGCCTCCCGCAGACATATTGAGATGATCTGGCCTGTTGTTGATGAGGCTCTCAAGGGTGCAAAGGTCAATCTTGAGGATTTATCCGCAATAGCTGTCAGTCACGGCCCGGGCCTGATAGGTTCTCTACTTGTGGGTGTATGCTTTGCGAAATCCCTGTCTTATGTAAAGCAGATACCTATGATAGCGGTAAACCACCTGGAAGGGCACGTGGCCGCGATACACCTTGAAGAGTCGAGTCCGGATTACCCTTTTCTGGCCCTTATCGTATCCGGCGGGCATACAAGCATATACAGAGTGGATGGTTTCGGGCTTTATACTGAACTTGGAAGGACAAGAGATGACGCAGCCGGTGAGGCGTTTGATAAGGTGGCGAAATTGCTCGGTTTTGGCTATCCCGGGGGGCCTATAATAGACAAGGTATCATCAGAGGGTAATCCTGACGCGATCCGGTTTCCAAGGGCGAAACTTCCGGGAAGCCATGACTTCAGCTTCAGCGGATTAAAGACGGCCGTGCTGAACCATACAAAAAAATTTCCTGAATCAAAGAAAGAGGATATTGCTGCAAGTTTTCAGAAGGCTGTGGTCGATATCCTTATTAGCAAGGTTATTGATGCGGCTAAGGCCGAGAAGATTAACAGAATTATGCTTTCAGGTGGTGTTTCAGCCAACAGTGTCCTGAGAAGCGGTATCAGGAAGATTGCAAAGGATAAGGGGATAGAGGTTTATCTGCCTTCTATAAGCCTGTGCACTGACAATGCCGCCATGATAGCCTCCGCGGGATATTTTCGCTTCAAAGAAGGGGTAATCTCAAATTATTCTTTAAATCCAAAGGCTTACATGCCACTTGGGTCAGCTCAAGGCTGACCTTCAGAGGGTTTATCACCTGCAGTGATCTTTTAAATGTGAAAGCATCGCCTTGATACCGTCAAAGGTCTCGGAACAGAAGACGCATTTATGAGGACCATGCTTTAACCGCTCAATCACCCCTTTAAGACCTTTTTTCTCTTTCTTAAGATCGGGAGCAGTTGTATCTTCAGATGAATTTTTCATAAATAGCTAAAAAAAGGATTCAAGGGGCCAAGGGTTCAGGGGTTCAAGTGAGCAAATTCAAGAAAATATCTAAATACCTGAACTTTGGAACCATAAAATCCCCCTTAATCCCCCTTTTTCAAAGGGGAGAAATAAAATAAGAACTTTTCATCCCCGTTTACAAAACCAGGTATTCAAGTGGTCTAGTGGTCAAGGATTGAAGCTAACTGATTAATGCACTACAAAAACACTCGAACCCTAGAATCCTAGAATCCTGGAACCCTATCCTTTTTTATTACTTTCCCGGATACTGGCAATAAAGAAGAGTATAATACCAACGGTAAGGGCGGAATCCGCGACATTAAATGCCGGCCAGTGCCATTTACCTACAAAAAAGTCAATAAAATCAACAACTTTGCCGACTGTCAGCCTGTCGATCAGGTTGCCGATTGCTCCGCCAAGAATTAGTGAAATGGAGACAATCTCCAGTCTTCCCTTAATCCTGGCAAGGTACGCTATTATTACTATTATAGCAACAATTGATATTATTACAAATATACTGTTGCCAAGGGAACTGAACATGCCAAAGGCAGCTCCCTCGTTCTTTACATGCACAATATTTATGAAAGGGAGTATATCAATCGACTCATAAGGCTTTACCCATTTAAGGATCATACGCTTTGTGATAAAATCAGAGATCACTACCAGAGAGGCTATAAGCGGGGCAAAAGATAGTTTTTTCAAGAGGTTACAACCCTGTAGCATCTTTCACAGATTTGGGGATCATCCTTGAATTCTCCTACACTTGTACTCCTGTTCCAGCACCTTTCGCATTTTTCGCCCTCAGCCCTCTCAACAAGAACGGCAAGTCCTTCAATCTCTTCACTTTTATAGGCTGTATCAGGAACCGAGGTATCCTTATTAACGGCCTCAGCAGAAGAGACTATGAACAGGGTCTGGAGATAGTCTGAATATTCTTTAATTAAATCGTATGCCGAATCATCAAGATAAAGCGTCACCTTTGCCTCAAGAGCGTTCCCTATAAGCTTTTCCTGACGCTTAATTTCAAGGGCCTTGTTAACCTCATCGCGTATCCTTGTTAGGACTTCCCATCTTTTTTCAAGGTCATTGTCGATATATTCTTTATTAACCTCAGGGAAATCGCTCAGAAAGACACTCTCTTCCTCTCTTCCGGGAATATGTCGCCAGATCTCCTCTGCTGTGAATGAAAGTATGGGGGCTACCATTTTTGATAATGAAATCAATATGTTATACAAAACAAACTGTGCTGATCTCCTCTCAGCCGAGTTAGTCCTGAATGTGTACAGACGGTCCTTAAGGATGTCAAGGTAAAAGGAGCTCATATCCAGTACGCAGAAGTTATAAATTGAGTGAAATACATCGTGAAAGGCGAAAGAGTCGTATGCCCTGTCAACTTTCCTGATAAGCCCCTGTAGCATGCTCATCGCCAGGAGGTCTATCTCTATAAGATCTTCCTTCTTATATACGCCTGATGAATCAAAATCATGTATATTACCAAGCATAAACCTGCAGGTATTCCTTATCTTTCTGTAGGCCTCTGTAAGGCGTGCAACAACCTCATTTGATATCCTGATATCCTCTCTGTAGTCAGCTGACGAGCTCCAGAGTCTCAGTATCTCCGCGCCGTGCTTATTCGTAATATCCTGAGGGGAGATTACGTTACCGATTGACTTGGACATCTTCTTCCCCTTGCCGTCAACCACAAACCCATGCGTAAGCACAGCCCTGTATGGTGCCCTGCCTCGTGTTGCGACCGAGGTAAGCAGCGAGGATTGAAACCACCCTCTGTGCTGATCACTTCCCTCAAGATAAAGGTCGGCAGGGCTTGACAGCCTGTCGTCTATCTCAAGTACCGCGGCGTGGCTTACCCCTGAATCAAACCAGACATCAAGGATATCAGCCTCTTTAACAAACTCTGCAGAACCGCACTTTGAACACTTGTAACCATCTGGAATTAAAGCATTTACCGGCTTTTCATACCAGACGTCCACCCCTGCTTTCTCCACCTCTTTTACCACCGAGTCTATAACTTTCTTGTCGGTTATAAATTCCCCGCAGCCTTTA
The DNA here is from genome assembly GCA_038918635.1 of Thermodesulfovibrionia bacterium. GTDB lineage: Bacteria > Nitrospirota > Thermodesulfovibrionia > UBA6902 > UBA6902 > CAXMSH01. Next base: position 3,361 of record JBCKZY010000112.1, read on the forward strand.
CACTGAAACAGTGTGATAGGCACTCCCCATGACCTCTGCCTTGAGATGCACCAGTCGGGCCTGTTTTCAACCATACCCCGAATCCTCTCCATACCCCACTCAGGGATCCATTCAGTGCCCTTTATAGCCTCTATCGCGTTCTTCCTGAGGTCTCCTTCAACGGAAATGAACCACTGCTCGGTCGCCCTGAAGATGACAGGCTTTTTGCATCTCCAGCAGTGAGGGTAAGAGTGCTCCGTCTCCTCGGGAGAGCCAAGAAGCGCTCCTCTATCCTTAAGCAGGTTGATTATACCTTCGTTGGCCTTATATACAAACTGTCCCTCAAACTCCTTAACCTCATCAGTAAATACACCTTTTGGGTTTACTGGAGCAAAAATGTCAAGACCGTACTTCAGACCGACCTCATAATCCTCTTCACCATGGCCCGGAGCAGTATGAACCACTCCTGTCCCCTGCTCAAGGGTAACGTGCTCTCCCAGGATTGTCTTTATCTTGCGCTCTATCCAGGGGTGACAGCATATGATCCCTTCCAGTTCATCTCCTGTCCATGCCCCTTCTGTAACCGTATAATCACCATCTTTGTAACCTGCCTTCTCCATACAGTCATTTATCAGGTCCTGCGCAATGATAAGCTCTCCGTCAGGCGTATCAACAAGACAGTACATATAGTGCGGATGCAGGGCCAAAGCCATATTCGCGGGAATAGTCCATGGAGTGGTCGTCCAGATAACAAAAAAAGTGCCTTTAACCGGGTTGTTAGTGAATTTACCCTGCGGATCTTCTACCCTGAACTTAACGTATATCGAAGGGGATCTCTTGTCAGCATACTCTACCTCTGCTTCGGCTAAAGCCGTTATGCAGTTAGGGCACCAGTGTACTGGCTTTTTACCCTTGTATACATACCCCTTTTCAACAAAATTCCCAAGTTCCCTGACTATCGAAGCTTCATAATTAAAGGACATCGTTATATACGGGTTATGCCAGTCACCGAAGACCCCGAGTCTTTTGAACTCCTCTCTCTGTATATCCAGAAACTTGCCTGCATACTCCCTGCATAACTTTCTCTTCTCAAGTATTGATGTGCTTGCCTTTTTTGAGCCGAGTTTCTTATCAACCTGATGCTCAATCGGAAGTCCGTGACAGTCCCACCCCGGGACGTAGGGAGCGTAATAGCCCTTCATGGATTTATACTTTACTATTATGTCCTTAAGGACCTTATTAAGTGTATGTCCTAAATGAATATGCCCATTGGCATAAGGAGGCCCGTCATGCAGTATATAGCTCCCCGAGCTTTTTCTCTCCTGCATCTTTTGATATATCCGGCCATCTTCCCAGAATTTTAGCATCTCAACCTCTTTCCTGGTGAGATTGGCCTTCATAGGGAAGTCAGTTTTTGGAAGATTCAGAGTCTCTTTATAATCTTTTGACATAGCAGGCCTGTTATAATTTCTT
>JBCKZY010000113.1:0-4763 GCA_038918635.1 Thermodesulfovibrionia bacterium
GAGTCTAACAATTACTCCTGTAATAACGGGAGAAGAAAGGGGGTGAAACTAAATGGCCGCCAAGAAAAAAGCCGCTGCAAAGAAGAAAGTTGCTAAGAAGAAAGTTGCTAAGAAGAAAGTAGCAAAGAAAAAGACTACTAAGAAAAAAGCTGCAAAGAAGAAAGTAGCAAAGAAGAAAGCTGCAAAGAAGAAAAGGAGATAACACTCCTGTAAGAGTTTTTTATTGAGCTGTCCCGTCCAACTTTCATGATGGGGCGGCTCTTTTTTTTCTTATTACTCAGCTGATTCTAATGAAAAGAAAAACTCTTGACTCTAATTACCCTGGGAACCCTGAAGACAATTTAATTGCAGGCTGGTTAAGCGGTCAATCCTAATGCGGGAGAAGTTACAGGAACTTCTGAGATAATATCCCACGAGCTTCTTGAGAGAAGTATCTTTTTGAGAAGTTTAATGCTTAAGGTATGGCCGGATTTGTTAGCCATTATATGTCCGTAGACCGGTAATCCCAGTAATGAGATATCACCAATCACATCCAGAATCTTATGTCTGACAAACTCATCTCTGAACCTCAGCTTACCTTTATTAATGACATCCTTTTCACCAAGTACTATAGCGTTTTCAAGCGATCCACCACGAACAAGCCCCCTGGCCCTAAGCATCTCAACATCCCTGAGAAATCCAAAAGTTCTGGCAGGCGCAAGTTCATTAATATAGTTTGTACCGGTTATATCTATCCCCATCCGTTGGTCACCAAAAGCAGGATGTGTATAAGAAACGCGGTGGGTAATTCTTGTACCTTCATAGGGGGATATAGATATCTGACAGTTTCCCTCAATAACCACAACAGGCTCCAGAATCCTGAGACAAGAGACTCTCTTTGCCTGCTTTGCTATGCCAGCTTCCAATAAACTTGAAACAAAAGGCAGGGCGCTTCCATCCATAATTGGAATTTCCGGACCGTCAAGTTCGACATATACATTGTCTATATTCATGCCAGCGAACGCCGACAGAAGGTGCTCAACTGTTCCTACCCTGACACCATTATTTGCCAGAGTTGTTGCAAATGATGTATCTGAAACAGATGCAACAGAAGCCTTTATCTCTACATTACCCTTGTCAGACCTTATAAATACAACCCCAGTGTCCCTGGGGGCCGGCTTCAGGATAATATTTATCTCTCTTCCGCTATGAAGACCTGTCCCCGTTATGTAAGTTTCTTTGTTTATCGTATTTTGAAATCGCATAATTTCATCCAAGCAATTATCGTGCCAGGCATTATTAACTTAAAAAACAATAGGTTAATAATAGCAGATGTATCATAAATACTTCCATAGTGTCACCACAAACACAAACCGGTCAGACATCTCCCCCAACTACCATCTCGGGAATTCTTACAGTAGGCATTGCGTCAGAAACCGGCACGCCCTGTGAGTCTTTTCCACAGGTCCCTATTGAAAAACCTAAATCATTGCCTACCATATCAATAGATTTAAGAACCTCAGCGCCATTACCAATAAGGGTGGCTCCCCTGACAGGATCTCCTATCTGCCCTTTTTCTATAATACATCCCTCTGAAACCTCAAACACAAATTCTCCCGTTACGGTATTAACCTGTCCACCTCCCATCTTCTTTACAAAAAAACCCCTCTCAACAGATCTCAGTATCTCCTCAGGGTCTCCATCTCCCGGGGCAATAAACGTATTGCTCATTCTCGGGATAGGCCGATGTTTATAGGATTCCCGCCGGCCGTTTCCGGTTGACATTACTCCATCCTTCATGGCGGACAGTCGGTCATATAGATAGCCCGTCAAAATACCGTTTTCAACCAGGACCGTCCTCTGTGAAGCTACCCCTTCATCATCAAACCTGAACGAACCCCTCCTGTTCTGCAGAGTTGAGTCATCAATAATGGAGACCAACGGGGAAGCAACCTGTTTGCCTCTACTGTCAGCATATACAGACAGACCCTGCTGTACAAGGTCAGCTTCAAGGCCATGCCCGATAGCCTCATGTATCATTGTGCCTCCGGCGTCAGCAGAGATTATAACTGGCATTCGCCCTCCGGTTGCCTTCTCAGCATAAAGCATCCCGACAGCCTTCCGCGCGGCCTTAACCGCTAACTCTTCAAAGAGCTCATCCTCAAAAAGTTCGAAACCTGTAAAACCGCCGACAGGCTCATAGCCGGTCTGCAGGATATCACCATCGGCAGCTATGACATTTATAATTGCGAGTGTATATATACGATCATCTTCTGTAATAGTACCCTCTGAAGTTGCAACGCAAATACCCTGAATGACATCCCTGTAAATAACAGAAACCTGCTTAATCTTGCTGCTAACCTTCCTTGCTGCGCGATTTGCGTTCTCTACAAGAAGAAGCTTCTTCTTAATGTCAACATCACGGGGATCTTTTTTTATCACAAATTCGGTTGACGGCCTGACCCGGGACAAATTTAACGTTACATCCCCCTCTCCTTGCTTAAATGCCCCGCTAACTGCCTCTGCCAAGCTAAAAAGAGAGTCTGATGAGAAATCGCTGGTGTACGCGTAAGCAGATCTGTGTCCGGATATAACCCTGACCCCTACTCCAGCATCAACTCCTGAATAGAACTTTTCGACCTTGTCATCCTCAAGCTGTATCGATAAAGGTTCTGTGTCCTCAATAAATACGTCAGCATAATCACCACCTTTTAAAAGGGCCTTTCTTATAATTTCTGACAGGACATCTTCGCTTATCAATTTTGCTCTAAACAAACTGCCATTAGCTGTTTCCATATGTCATTTCCTCTTTGCCCCCTCATCACGGTCTTACTGCAATATTGTGAAAGCAGTAGCAGGGAATGTTGGGGAAGATAATCCCAGATCCTTTGCTAAATGTTTTAATATATATTATTTTATTGGGTAAGCAAAAAAACAAGAATGAATATCCCTGAAGATAACTTCAGGGAAACTCCTGTTTCATATAATAAAATAGCAAATGGGGGGGGGACATGTCAAAGATTGGGATAATCGGAGGAAGCGGCCTTTACAGTATTAAAGGACTGTTATTGAAAAAGAAGCAAACTGTCAAGACCCCCTTTGGCAAACCATCTGATCAATATGTTATTGGTAAATCAGGTTCAAACGATATAATCTTTCTTCCAAGACACGGCAGCCATCATAATATACCTCCTCATATGATTAATTACAGAGCTAACATCTGGGGTTTCAGGAAACTCGGAGTTGAAAGTATTATCTCCATCAGCGCTGTCGGAGGAATAAGGAAAGGCCTCAGGCCGGGAGATATAGTTATACTGGACCAGATAATAGACATGACAAAGAGCCGGCCTTCAACTTTCTATGACGGAAAGGACGGTGTTATTCATATAGACTTCACTGAACCATACTGTCCGCAAAATCGTAAAATCCTTATAAAGGCCGGAAAACGGGCAAGGATTTCGTTAAAGAATGGCGGTACTTATGTTGCTGTTGAGGGACCAAGGCTCGAGACAGCATCTGAAATCAGGGGGTTTGCGGTTCTTGGCGGGGATGTTGTCGGAATGACCGGAATGCCTGAAGCAGCACTTGCGCGGGAGCTTGAGATTTGCTATTCAGGAATCTCGGTTGTCGCCAATTACGCCGCTGGAATAAGCAGAAAGAAACTTACAACAAAAGAAGTCATGGAGACTATGGGTGCTTCAACAGAAAAACTTAAACGCCTTTTGAAAGAGACATTTGACCTGTATAAGGGAAATGGTGGATGCTCATGTCAGGAGGCTCTAAATGAGGCAAAGATATAAAATGAGCCTGGATTGGCAGTTTCAGCTTTATTGACAGGACAAAATCAATTGTTTAATCTAATGTATGCTAGAATTTCCATATAAACGGCTCCGTCTGATCAATTATTTTATTATTTTATGTATACTTGCATCAGCCCTGTCAGTAACTCAAAATATTATTAATATTTCACTCTCCAAAAAGAGACTGCAAATAAACTTACTGGAAAACTCAACCGTTAAGAGTTCTACTCAGTCAAGAAAAGACTTTATGTCATATTCCCCGATTCTAAGTAAGAACCCTTTTGGAAGCCCCATGAAATTCCACCAGATAAACGTTAAACAGGCTTCCGGTAAGGTCACGCAGGGTTCACCGTCAAATCTTCTTCTTGTTGGTACTGTAGTAGGCCCTGACAAATTAAGTTATGCTATTTTTGAAGATAAATCCAGGCGCACCCCATTAGGGCAGGAAGTTGTCCATCATGGAGAAGAAGTCTTTAATTACGGAACACTGTCAAGCATTGAGACCTCTCATGTTAAACTAAAGCAGAACTCTGAAACATTTACGATCCCTATAATCGAGCAGAAACACAGCGCCAAATCCAGACGGCCTGACATCTCTGCCTCAAACAGTTCTCTTGCAAGGAAGGTCGGGGAAAGAGAGTATCTTCTGAACAGAACAAAGGTGCAGCACGCTCTTGATAATCCCGAGCAGCTGCTTACAGATGCCAGACTGCTTCCTAACCTGAAGAATAATAAACAGGAAGGCTTCAAGATGTTTGAGGTAAAACGCGGAGGCATTTACGAAAGCCTAGGCTTAAGAAACGGGGACATACTGCTGAGGGTTAATGAACTGGAGATATCGAATCCCGAGGTAGCGATAAACGCAATGACAGCGATAAAGGGAATGGACAGGGTGAGCCTTGATATAATAAGGAACGGAGAAAAATTATCGATGGATTACGAAATAAGATGATAACCTCTGAAAAACATAATGATCTGATGCTA
>JBCKZY010000114.1:0-4742 GCA_038918635.1 Thermodesulfovibrionia bacterium
AAATTATCAGTATATCTGTGTAATCATGTTCAAAATCTGAGTAATCAGATATAAAAGAATATATCAGGAGAATATATGAAAAGTAATGATAAAGTTTGCGTTTTGGGCATGGGTTTTATCGGGCTTACGCTGGCCGCTACTTTGGCCGAGACGGGAATTGAGGTTCTCGGTGTTGATATTATACCGGAAGTTATCGATTCGCTAAAGAGGAAAGAATGCTATTTTTTTGAGCCGGGCTTGAAGGAGTCGGTTAAAAAATACGGTGGAAAGAACCTTATATTTTCAACTGCCATATCAGATAAATCTTGCAACTACTATGTTATTTGTGTGGGTACCCCGATTGATCAGGGTACTGGCAAGCCCAGGCTGGAATACATAGAGAAGGCATCCCGCAGCATCCTGCCCTTTCTTAAAAAAGGAGACACCTTGATCCTGAGATCAACTGTGCCGGTGGGGACTTCAAGAACCTTGGTTGCCAGGATGATCGAATCCGAAACCAGTTTAATGCCCGGTAAGGATATTAACTTCGGCTTTGTTCCGGAAAGGACTGTCGAGGGCAATGCCCTTTATGAACAGAAATATATCCCTCAGATAGTTGGCGCATTGAATAAAGAGAGCGGAGAGAAGATAATGAAGCTCTTCAGCGCTTTTAACAAACAGCTTATACTCGTCCCTGATATAGAACATGCGGAACTATGCAAAATCATAGATAATACATACCGCGATGTAACCTTTGCCTATGCCAATCAGATGTCAATGATATGCGAGGAACTGGGGCTTGATTTTAATATAATCCGGCAGGCCTGCAACAATAATTATAATCGCAATAATATCCCTGCTTCAAGTCCAGGCGTAGGCGGAGCCTGTCTAACCAAAGATCCTTATATACTTATCGATCTTTGTAATAAGCTTAATATCAACATGGAACTTATCAAATCAGCCAGAGCGATTAATGAGGTGACAGTATTTAATCTGGCAAAAAAGGTGTTTAACAGGTTGACTGCCCTGGGGAAAAATATTTGCGCATCAAAAATTTTTATAATGGGCTTCGCATTTAAAGGCGAACCGGAAACTAGTGATATGAGATTTTCTACAACAATTGATCTCGTTAATTACCTGAAGCCGTTCTGCTCTAACCTTTACGGTTATGACGCTGTCTCAAGCAAGGATATGATCGAGGAGATGGGAGTAAGGACCTGTTCAATAGAAGATGGTTTTAAGGATGCGGACGTTGTTATAATCATGAATTCCCATAAAAGTCATAAGAAACTTAATATTAAAAAGCTTTCGGGCGCTTCAAGCAATCCTCTTATTTTTATAGATTGCTGGAATCTGTATGAAAAAAATAAAATAGCCAAATTTACTAATGTTATTTACAGCAGTATTGGAATTTACTAAAAACGATCGCTTGATCGTATAGGGATTCCCATTCTTTTGACAGGATTTTGAGACACGAATTTACACAAATAACAAAACAAAGACTTCTCTGACAGGATTAACAAGATAAAGAAGTTTTCTTTATTTTCTTTTAATGTATCCTGAAGATCCTGTTAATCCTGTCTAATTAAATATAGAACTGTAAAGATAACCGCACTCTAGCGGGAACCTACAATGACACAGGAAGAAAGAAAAAATAACGAAAAGTTACTGACTCTGATCATGCCGGTATATAATGAAGGCGATGCGGTCATTCCAGTAATATCAACATTATTTTTAACGGTTAACTTCCCGTTTAAGATACTTGTCGTGCATGACTCACCCGACGACGTTACAGTTGAAACGGTAAAAAAACTCCAAAAATATTTCAGCGACCTCTATCTTGTTCAGAATAAATGGGACAATGGAGTACTAAATGCCATAAAAACGGGATTCCTCGCCGCCGACACCCCCTATGTCGGGGTCTGGGTGGCCTATCATCTTGACCCATTTGGAATAGTTAATGCAATGATGGAAAAACTTGAGAATGGCTGTGATCTTGTATCCGCAAACCGGTTTACGATCAATAGTTCAAGGGCAAGGGGAAATACCGTAAAAAAGCTTTTTTCCAAATACGGCAACATTGTCTTAAATAGAATAATAGGAATGCCGATCTCCGATATTACGACATCAATCAAGGTCTACAGAAAGACCATGCTGGACTCAATCAAGATCGAGACCGTAGTTGACGGTGGATGGGCAGTCAACTCTGAACTGGCCATCAAGGCCGCTATTAAGGGCTATCGTATGGCTGAGATTCCCCTTGAAAAAAAGAATATTAATCTGATTCATGGTTTGACAAATTTTAAAGTGCTAAAACAGCTCCCAACCTATTTCCGCTGGTTATTTTTAGGCTGGAGAAACAGAAGAATAATCAAATCACATTTGATCTGATAATTTATACTGAAAGTCAGAACTTCATCGCATTTACGGCCTTGCATATATTTGGAATAACCGAATCATAATAACGATAATTATTTTGTGCTTTTCAATATAGACGTGAGGCGTTCTGAAATATCATAATATAATAAAGATATAAAGAAGTGACGCCATAAAGATTATAAATACATGAGAGATAAAGAAGTCTCGATATTAATCAGGACAAAGAACGAAGAAGGTTATATAGGAAAGACGCTGACTGCGATATTTTCACAAACCTATAATAATTATGAAGTCCTGATTGTGGATTCAGGCTCTACTGACAGGACCCTGGAGATAGCCAGAGAATATGAGGTGAAGATATTTGAGATAAAGCCTGAAGATTTTACCTGGGGATATGCTTTGAATTATGGATTCCAGAGGGCAGCAGGAGAATATGTGGTCTGTTTAAGCGCACATGCCCTGCCTTTGTCTGAGAACTGGCTTGAGACAATAATCCCCAATTTCAGGGATGATAATGTTGCCGCCGTTATGTGTAATACTTTGCCATGGCCGGACTGTAACCCGTTTGACAGAAGAGGATTATTGAGAAAATTTAATATACCCAAACAGGAATTAAAGGAAGGGCCGCCATTTATTTTTGGCAATACCAGCTCTGTAATAAGAAGAGATATATGGGAAAGAGTAAATTTTGACGAATCGTTAAGCTACTGCGAAGATCATGACTGGATTCGTAATGTCAGAAAATTAAACTACAAAATAATATATGAACCTGAGGCAAAGGTTTACCATTCGCATAATGAAGCCTTAAAACAAATTTACAGAAGATATTATCAGGAAGCCTATGCGTCAAAAATACTGAACCTGAGAGATTATACATTTTTCAATATGTTTTTTGACGCAGCGGCAGGTTCGATCTATGATATGCTTTATGTCATTGCCAAGAGAGATAACCTGAAGTGGTTTTTCTTTGCTCCCCTCAGAAGATTAGCAATGAATTATGCCAGATTTAAAGCATCCAGAAGTCAGTAAAATAATTACATACAAGAATGAATAAGCGCCTTTCTTCAAAGCTGTTGCTTTTCCTGTATTGGCTGTATAAATATGTTGGTTCTTTTATGGTGAGGCATAATCTCGATGCCGGTTAACCGTAAGTAAAAATATCAAGCTATGACAAAAATTAAACGAATCTCTTTCATATTTACTGCGATATTTCTTGCTGTCTCTTTTTCTTTCCTGGCTGCCGAAATATTTGTAAGAGCGTTTTATGAGATGCCTGATGAAAGCAGATGGATTGGCAACTCAAGAAGCTTTTATGAGTATGATCCATTACTTGGATGGAGAAATATCCCGAACACAGACAGTATACGAACGATCAGAGCCAGGGGGAACAATAAAATCCACTATAAGATTAATTCCAAAGGAATTCGCGGCCCTGAATATTCATACGAAAAAGCTGAGAATGAATACAGGATCCTTCTGCTTGGAGATTCTTATACGGAAGGTTATGTCGTCGAATTTGATGACCTGTTCTCCGAAGTCATGAAAAGCAAACTGAATAGTATGGAAAAGGGTGTACATTTCCAGACTATCAATTCCGGTACTTCAGGGTGGAGCACAGATCAGGAACTTCTTTTTTTTCAGAGTGAGGGAAAGAAATACAGGCCTGATCTAACAATAATAATGTTTTACCAGAATGATCTTGCATACAATAACCAGCCAAAAGATTTCGGCATGTTCTATAAGCCGCTTTTTAAGGAAATTAACGGCAATCTGCTTCTGACGAATGTTCCCGTACCAAAGCCTGACGAAATAATTATTAATAATCAGCTCTCTGATGATGATATATCTATATTTAAAAAGCTTAAATTGTGGCTCCATGAAAGATCGTATTTGTATGTTGTTATCAAAAAAAGAATTAAGAATACATATATATTTAATGACCTGGCTATACGACTTAAGCTTAAAGAAAGGCCGATAAAGAATGAAGAACTATTGCCAAGAGAATTCAACGTCTGGAAAAAAGAGTATAACAAATCCGTCAGGGAGTCGTGGCATGTCACTGAAGCGATGCTGGTTAAATTACATGAGGAGACCGGCTTAACAGGCAGCAGTCTCCTTGTGGTACTTGTCCCTCATGAGGCAAGTGTGTATCCGGCAATGTGGGAAACAATTAAGAAAAATTACGGATATTCGGATGAGGAATGGGACATAGGTCAGGTCAGTCTTGAGCTGGAAGCCATTTGCAGAAGGAACGGGATAGATTTATTAGACCCCACCGTTTTATTCAGGGAAAGAGCAAAAGAGCTGGAAAAAATCAGGAAACGGTTGTATGATCCGCTTAATGAGCACTGGAACTATGAAGGAAATAAATTTGTCGGTGAGCT
>JBCKZY010000115.1:0-4683 GCA_038918635.1 Thermodesulfovibrionia bacterium
TTCTTTACAAGTGATTTAAAATAATCAGGAACCTTTGTCTCAAAAGTCATTTTCTCTTTTGTATCTGGATGCAATATGGTTATGGAGGCCGAATGAAGTGTAAGTCTCTTAATACCCTTCTCCTTTTCCCCATACTTATCATCTCCAACAACAGGAGAACCTTTTTCCGAAAAATGGACCCGGATCTGATTTTTCCTGCCTGTAAGCAGATCTATTTCAAGCAGACTGTACTTTTTTGATTCTCTCAGAACTTTATACCCGGTCTTGGCAAGCTTACCATTTTCAGGATCATCAACAGAATACATTTTATGAGCACGGTTTTCTGCAAGATATGAAGAAATTACGCCCTTCCTCTTTGGTAATGTTCCATGAACTACGGCATAGTACTTTTTTTTTAAATCCATGCCACTCTTGCTGAAGATAACGCTTGGCTTTTTCATTTTTAGCAAAAACGATAATACCGGAAGTATTTCTATCCAAACGGTGTACGATAAATACCCGGTTTCTTGATTTCTGATTTCCTTTTCTTACGTACGTATTTAAGCGATAATAAGCTGTATTATCTCTGACTTTCTCAGTACTCACTGTTAAAAGACCACTCATTTTATCCACAACCAGAATATCATGATCTTCATAGAGAATAGAAAGCCCCCTGGGCTGATATTTTTTTTGGGAGTTTTTAAAGTTTTTCTGACTTTCCCGCATAATGTTTACTTAGAAATATGAATTGTGAATAATGAGGTTCTGCTCAGGATCTATATGGATCGGACCCAGTTGGAAGAACCCATCTTTGGCCTCCCTATATTGGCGAAACCCTTCCAATACATGATGGCAAGTAACGCCGAAGAATCGGTCACCAAGCTTGAGCAATGTTGCGGTGCCATTTTTAAGAGATGCAGAGTGGGAAGAATTTGGGGAGTCCCCGAAAAACACGGGTACTGCAAATTTAACTGGATACTTAGTTATCTCGTCAAAAAAGGGATCCGCGAAAGACACTTTTTTCAAAGCAATCTCCTATGTTCGAGTGTGTCTAATATCTTCTTCAGGCAAACTATGATATACGCACGATTCAGGAACTCCCCGGGCACAGCGATGTCAAAACAATGATAATCTATCCCCATAGGCTCGCTTAGAAGCGCCTACTTCTGGCTGCTGTGGGGTTACCTCTTAAGCCCCACTTTGGAAAAGGGGGGCGAGGGGGGATTATTTAAAATAATATTTTTTTACCTAACGATACCCCGCTGTCTCGCTTAGAAGCGCCTACTTCTGGCTGCGGCGGGGAGTCTTCATTCTGGTCGAGAGCTACAGCACCGCAGTTTGCACAGAAAAATGCAGGGGTCTCTTTTGGAACAGGAATGTGTTTCTTTTCTGACATTTTATGCTCCTTTTTGTTCGTAGAAGAACAGTTGAATGGATTTTATGTATTTACAATATAATTATTGACCTTTATAATTCAACTTTTTATCAGGTGTTATCTGTTATCTTACTATCGGTGAAGCTTCTTTATCAAATGGGTTTGTCCTCATCGCAAGAGAAAACAGATAGGGGTAAGCGGTTTTTAAATACTTCATATAGTCAAGCCACTGATTCACCAGAAGACTATATGCTCTTTTAATATCTCCTCCAAGGTGCTGGTAGTCGGTTTCTGGTAAGTTCCCGGTATCATCCCTGCTCTGTAACTCTTCCGTCAGATGGAAGACTGCCCTGAGCAGTTCCGTGAATGACTCATGCTCCAGCAGGACCGGGTTTTCCAGCAGTCTAAGGAGGAAATCTCTTTTTTCAATGAGATGAAAACGTAAATCATTTAAATTTAATTTCCGGATATCAACCCTGTAATCGTATTCTTTCAGACACCTGTGGACATGAGTAAACTCCTTCTCAGACCAGTTGTTTGTCACTATAAGGTCCTTTTTTATGCTGTTAAGCTTTGGGTCAACATTTGAGAGATGAACCAATAGACCTGTACCGACTTCACTGAAGAAGGTCCCTATAACCATGTTTAATTTTTCCATTTTCGAGCGCTTTTCCCTTGCGCTTAAAAGCTGGTGTATTATCATGGTAACGAGAAGGACCTCAATAAAGACAAATGCTATATCACCGATCAGATAAATCATGATATGATGAAAATCTCTGAAGATAAAAAAATGAAGCAGATAAAAGGCCGCAGATGATACGATCAGGGCCAAACCCAGAAAAACCTGCCAGCGGATATGTTTCATGACTAAATTCTCCTTATGTGAAAAGCAGTCCCCTCTACTTTCTTGCGAAAGCAGGAAGGGGAGATTGTTAACATATGAAAGAAATGTTATCCATCAAATGCTTAAATTATAGCTTTTAAAATTATATACTTCAAATTAACAACTTATAATGAAGAAAAATGATTGCTTTTGATATCAGTAGGCCTTGTTAGCGTTAGATATGATTCCTTCCGGCCGGACCTTTCCCACTTTCTCCTTGACGACCTATATGTGGAAATGCTATTATTTATAAGGATTTTAGAAGTTTTTGTAGTTGATGAGGCCACAAGGATTTTTGATCTTTGCGGCCTTTTATAATTCTTGAGACCTTCTGAGATTTTAATTTAAAAAAAGGAGGTATAAGAAATGAATCAGGGAACTGTAAAATGGTTTAATGACAGTAAAGGCTTTGGCTTTATTTCGTGTGAAGACGGTAATGATGCTTTTGTGCACCATACGTCCATCCAGGGCGACGGATTTAAATCCCTTGTCGAAGGTGACACGGTCAGCTTTGATACTGAAGACGGCCCGAAAGGCCCCAAGGCGATCAATGTTGTAAAACTGTAATAAGATGCAGTAAGCTCTCTCCTTCAGGGGAGAGCTTATTCATTCGGGAGGAATATGATTAGCAGAAATAATCAGGCAAGGATAGAAAGAAATCAGCAGAAGATTGACGCGGGCTTTATGTCTAAACATTACCCGGAAGTTAAAAGCATCATTATCAGCATGATGTACAGGCAGAAGGGGATAGGGAATCCGATATCCAGGATCATGAATTTCTCTCCCGGCAGTTATGCTTTTTTCAAAGTAGACTGTTTGAGCAGCGACTGTGTTGACGGCGGGTTTGACCTGACTCAGATAATAAACTCGATGATCAGAAACCAGAGCATGGAAGTAAAAGGTGAACTTGGTTGTGTCGACAGCGGTAACCGCCCTGATCACTCAGGAATTACCTACGAAGTTGCCATAAAATACACATAAAGAAAGTTCCCCGATGCAGTTGGGATTTTCCGCCTCAGGCGGAACCGTTAAGTAGAGGAATCCCTGCAAACAAAAGACTCTACATCTGCAGGCTCAACTGCTGGTGTGCAAACAAGGCCACGTGGTTTAACAGGACAAGACGACTATCATTCTCCCAATCCTCAACCATTTCTGTAAGAATTTCCTGAACGCTTTTTATGTGATATACTGAACAAAAGAGGGTTTACCTGTCAATGGCTATTGCAATGTTGCTGTAAGGAATTTTCTTACAATGATACTGAGGAGATCAAAGAGAGTACTGAATGAACTCAGGGCGGAGTTGCTCTTAAAAGAAGACAGGCATGAAGTGATTATAGAGAATTTTTCTGAAAATGGAATGTGTATCAGGTATGAACCCGGAAATACAGCAGAATACATTTCACCTGATGAAATACTGAATGTGAAGTTTCAAATACCCTCAGACGAGACATTCGAAACATTGAATCTCAATTGCAGGGTAAAATGGTCTAATAAAATAGAATCGGTCAGCTTAATGGGTGTAGAGATAACTGAAATACCTCCAGAATATGTGCATTTCTATAATGTACTCTTCATGAATAATAGTCTGAAAGGGAAATAACAGGGACACATCCCTATTTTCATCAATACGTCCTAACGACCTCGCACTTTTTCATATATTCCTGAAAACAGATAACATATATTTAAAACAAAAAAGGACTGCCCCACGTCGTATGAAGCCCTTATATAGTTCTGGCGTCTCCACATTCAACAGGCGAGCAGAAAATCCCCCCAGGACAATAAGGATCATCGCCTTCTCATTGTAGCACCTTATCACTTCAGTGAAGTGACATGTTCACTTATTTCTTCTTTTTTGCGTCTTTTTTTGTTTTTGCCTGTTTTGAAGATTTCGCCTTATCCTTCTTGCCGCCTTTATCTCCCATTTCTCATCCACCTCCTTTTTAAGGAAATTAAAATCATTAAATGCATTATAACCTTCCCTGACGTAAAGATAAAGTATTATAATTAAGTTTATAAAATTTCCCGGGTTCATTGCAGTTTAAGGATAAAAACATTTATGAATTCAATGAAGAAAATTGGAATACTTCCTTTCTGCTTTGCTTTGCTATTCATTTCTGTTCTGATTGTGTCCTGCAAGACATCCAACCCCATCGTCAATGCAGGTTCTGACGGCATTGCCATAAAAGGATATGACACGTTGGCGTATTTCACAATGGAAAAGCCAGTCAAAGGGGACGAGAAGTTTGCCTATGAATGGAATGGTGCTAAATGGCTGTTTTCGAGCAGCGAGCACCTCGATCTCTTTGCAGCTAATCCTGAAAAGTATGCGCCTCAGTACGGAGGCTACTGAGCTTACGCAGTAAGCCGTGGGTCCACGGCTGACATTGATCCCCAGGTCTGGTCAATTGAAGACGGTAAACTTTATCTTAATCTGAATAAGAAAGTT
>JBCKZY010000116.1:0-4592 GCA_038918635.1 Thermodesulfovibrionia bacterium
GAAGATGGAAACCCTGCAGAATGACCTCGAGGGAAACAAGAGAAATATCCATAAGAACATGATGGAGATTAAGGAAGAAAGGGCCAATAAGGACAGACTACTTGCATCCGTAAAGGATAAACGCAGTTCCTACGAGAAGATGGTAAGAGAGTTAAAGGATGCATCAGTTAAACTCAAAAAAGTTATTGTGGAAATGGAGAAGAAGAAGGTACCCGCATCTGTCACTGGAAAGGGATTTTTTTCCATGAAAGGCGCCCTTCCCTGGCCGGTTGACGGCAAGGTCTTAGTTCCATTTGGTAAATATAAGGACCCAAAATACAATATTCCCGTATTTAAAAACGGCATAGAGATCAAAACTGAAACAGGGGCCATAGCAAGTTCCGTACACGGGGGCAGAGTTGTTTATGCCGACTGGTTCGAGGGTTACGGTCAGCTACTCATAATAAATCACGATAAAGGTTACCACAGCCTTTATGGAAACCTTACCGAGATTTTTTATAAAGCCGATGATATAATTAAAAAAGGGAGCAAAGTCGGCACAATCGCCGAGAAAGGTTTATTAAGCGTCCCAACACTCTATTTCGAGATAAGGCACAAAGGAAAACCGATTGACCCGCTTGGATGGCTAAAGCAGAAAAGAAAGCCAGATACTAAAAAGACAACCACAAAAATTAAGAGGCAGATCAAGAAAAAATTAAAAAGGTCCTAAAACTTACAGGCCACTGTTGAGATATGGAGGATACACTTGAATAATAGAAAACTTATTTTACTGGCATTAATAATAGTAGTCGTATTTACAGGCTTAATGGTCAGCAAATGGAGCCTCATAGAATCTGTAAGTGCATATGAGAACGAGCACTATGACAGAATCAAGACATTCGCGGAGGCACTCTCTTTGATCAAGAAGAGCTATGTTGAGGATGTTGAAGACAAAGATCTCCTCTATGGCGCCATTAAAGGTATGCTGATATCCCTTGATCCTCATTCTTCATTTATGACTCCTGATATTTTTAAGGAAATGAAGATTGATACCAAAGGCGAGTTCGGCGGTCTCGGAATACAGATATCAATAAAGGACAATATGCTGACCGTTATTGCTCCGATAGAAGATACACCGGCTTACAGACTAGGGGTAAAGGCGGGGGACAAGATCATCAAGATAAACGATGAATCTACAAAAGATATGAGCATATACGACGCAGTCTCTAAATTAAGAGGCCCCAAAGGTACATCAGTTACTATCACGATAATACGTAAGGACCTTGAAAAGCCCAAAGATTTTACGATAATAAGGGACATAATAGAGATGAAAAGTGTAAAGAGCAGGATGTTAGATGACGATATTGGTTATATCAAACTCCTGCAGTTCCAGCAGAAGACCAGCACGGATCTTGCGAAGGCCCTTAAGGATCTCGACGAGGAGAAGATTGATTCTCTGATACTCGACCTAAGGAACAACCCCGGCGGACTTCTCAATTCATCAGTTGATGTGACAGGTCAGTTCCTGCCTTCAGGGAAACTCGTTGTCTCCATAAAAGGGAGGGAGGGAGATGAGACAAATTTCAATACCTCAGGCAAAAAAGAACATTATAAGTACAATATGATCGTACTGGTAAATGAAGGCAGCGCAAGTGCCTCGGAAATTGTGGCCGGAGCGCTTCAGGACTGGGGGCGAGCGGTAGTTTTAGGTACACAGACTTTCGGCAAAGGCTCAGTTCAGACCGTTATTCCTCTTAGCGATGGTTCCGCTCTCAGACTGACAACAGCAAGATATTATACTCCTAAAGGAAGATCAATACAGACTACAGGGATCAAGCCCGACATAATCGTAAAGGCCGAAATAAAGTCCGGGGGTAAAGCACATCCGATTCTTAGAGAAAAAGATCTTGAAAACCATCTTGAAAATGATACAACTAAAGATACTGAATCCGAAAATGAAGAGAAAGAAGAATCAGTCAAGGCGCCTGATGATATTACAGAAGATAGTGATACACAACTCCAGAGAGCGGTTGAGATGCTTAAGATGTGGAGAATATTCAGGGAACTCCCTGATGCAGCCTGAAAGACATTTTAAAGAAGTTTGAAAAGCGTTTACATTACTTTTAAAAGGTGGAACGATTCAGGACCCCGAAAAGAAACTCGGGACCCCGATAAATCGGGATCTCCGCACAGCTACGACAGGCAAGCCCTGAACCGTATGGTACAGGGCAGGCCGGTTTATCCCGACGGAGTCGGGGAATGACATAATATGCAAGAATCGCCAATTCAGGTATATATCTATTTTCAAATTCCATATACAACACAGATAACTCTTAATACCATTCTTTCAAAACATAGCAACACCTCCCTGTTTTAATAACTTAGTGTGGCAAAAGAACCGACCTTTGTAAAATGAACTACCCCCGACAAGTCCCCGAAGACTCGGGACGAGGTATCTCCCCTCCCTTGACGGGAGGGGATTAAGGGGAGGGTGATAAAATAATTTATAAAACACCCCCACCCTAACCCTCCCCCCGATAAAAGACTCGGGACAGGCCCGTCAAGGGGGAGGGGAAGTTTATTGATTTGCAACCTTATCCTTACAGGGATACAATATATATATGAAGGACATCCTGCTTGATAAGCATTACTCCGAAGTAAGCGGTAAACTCCACGCCCCCTGCCCCTACCGCAAGAGTACGGGAATAAATACCCATGTGGTAATAAAAGACGGGTACTGCTACCGGGACTGCATGATAATATGGTGTAAGTACAACCGCCTCAAGTCTGATCTTGAATCAGTCCTGTCAATCGTCTGGTAAGTATAGATTCTATTATCACTCTTAACTGCAGGGTCCGGCATTACAGACCAAAGTGATACAATCTATTATTCTAAAAACGTCAGTTAGCCGCTCTACGAGTCGTAGACTGATTTACGCAGATCGACGCAGATGATTCTATAAGTTACAGGCAGTTTATATTTCACCATTTCAGTGAAATATAAACCAGGCATAAGTTTTTGTTCTGCAGGTGTTTATCGCGTTAATCTGTGGCCAAATGCTTAATATATGACTATTCATTCCCGTGGTATTTGAAAGATAACTTGAGCTTGGCCCTGTAGTTCTTCACCTTACCGTCTTCAATCTGGATGTCCAGCTTGATAACCTCAGCTATCCTTAAGTCCTTCAGCTTCTTTGACGCTGTCGTGATAGCTGTTTCTGCCGCTTTTTCCCACGACTCAGTACTTGAACCTACCAGTTCGATTATCTTATATACACTCATTCTTCCCCCCTTTCTTAAAGGTTATAATTAAAGCATCAATCTATGTATATTTCAAAATAATATACCTTATGGATGCCGCTGTCAACTTTTCTAATGATTTATCAATGTTGATGCACTCGTAAAAAGTCCAATAACCCCCTCTCCCTTGACGGGAGAGGGTTGGGGTGAGGGTGAAAAAGGTTTTATTTTAAATGGTTATATCCCCCTCCCCTTAATCCCCTCCCACCAGGGGAGGGGAAACAAGACTTTTTACGAGTGTATCAATTCTGATTATGAAATGTTCTATAAAACGCTATCTATGAGTCACGCGGGGATTATATAAATACATGAAGTGCCGTGAATTTTACGTGGAAAATAGCCGCATGTAGATTTCTTCGAATGTAAAAAGAAGATTTTCATCCGTCTCATTAGCAAATGGGATCATTGATATAAAAGCTGACTCATAACACAGATAATATTTTCTCTCGGATCTGATCGAAAGCTTTCCTGCTCCTGTATGTATGCGCGTTCACTGAATAAGGGACGACCCCCAGAACCGGCACCCCCCCGATTTTTTCCAGCACTTCTGGATTGGTCCTCTCTGACAGGCCCTTTCTTTTATTTAGGGAATAATTAATAACAACTCCGATAATATCGATTTCTCTTGCGCGCAACGCGTCTATCGTGAGCAGCGTATGATTAATTGTCCCGAGCCCCGGCCTCGACACAATCAATACGGGCGCATTCAGATCTTTCATAAGGTCGATAATGAGATACCTTTTATATACAGGGACCATTACCCCGCCTGCCCCTTCGATAATGGTAATATCGTATTTATTATGGAGATACTTATAAGCAGAGATGATCTTCTTCTTTTTTATCACGATCCCTTCAATTTCAGCGGCAACTGACGGGGCAAGGGGATGCCTGAACCTGTATGGGTTGATCCTGTCGATCGTCTCTTTAGAGCCTGATGAATGAATGAGTTTGAGCGTATCTGACGGAAAAAGCTTTCCGCCCCTTCTTCTACAACCTGTCTCAACAGGCTTCATGGGGGATACATTCAGACCCTTCTCTTTCATGGTACTGATCAGAGCAGCAGTCACATAAGTCTTTCCTACTCCTGTGTCAGTGCCTGTAATGAATAAACTTTTTCTCATAAAAAGGTAAGATATTAATCACCCTCCCCTTCAGTCGCCTACCATCAAGGGAGGGGATATTTGGGATACCCTGTGATCTTGCCGCAGGGTGGTTTATTTTTTAATTATTAATCTCTAATATTATATTTGAAACCTTTTTTTGGCTCTTCCGGCTTTTGTGTGGGGAACCATCAACTTTCCCCTCCCTTGAGG
>JBCKZY010000117.1:0-4563 GCA_038918635.1 Thermodesulfovibrionia bacterium
CCCGCCCCGTATCGAGGTACGGGATAGACTCCGGCGGGAATCCAGCACTTTCAATATGTTTCATAATGCTGTGCTCTTGGATTCCCGATCCCCGATAATGTCGGGACAGGCAGGTCTGTTAAAAGATCAGTATCAGTTTTTTTGTTTTAACTTTAGTCGTAGTCTGTGTAAGCTCGCCTCGCTTCGGCGAAGCGGGTCTGTGGCAAAATAAATCTATATGAGATACGTCATCCTGGGTACAGCCGGCCATATTGATCACGGCAAGAGCGCTATTGTAAAGGCACTGACAGGGGTAGACCCTGACAGGCTCAAGGAGGAGAGGGAGCGGGGGATAACGATCGATCTTGGTTTTGCGGACCTTACATATCCTGACGGCCTAAGGGTCGGCATAGTTGATGTGCCGGGGCATGAGAGGCTTATAAAGAACATGCTGGCAGGCGCAGGTGGTCTGGATGTCCTGCTCATGGTATTTGCGGCTGATGAGGGAATAATGCCGCAGAGCAGGGAGCATCTTGCAATATGCAACCTGTTGAAGATTAAGAGGGGATTGATCGCGGTCACCAAGACAGACCTTGTTGATGAAGAATGGCTTGCCCTTGTTACCGACGAGGTCAGGGGTTTTGTTAAAGGTACTTTCCTTGAGGGTGCCGAGATAATCCCTGTCTCTTCAAAGACAGGGCAGAACGTGGATCTCTTAAAAGAGAAGATAGGGGAGATCGCGTCAGGTGTTGAACCGAAGCCGCTTAAGGGATTATTCAGACTTCCTGTAGACAGGGTATTTACCCTTAAGGGTTTTGGGACAGTGGTCACCGGGACGGCTGTCTCGGGCAGCATATCACTCGATGAACCCGTTGAGGTTCTGCCTGAGGGGATTAAGACAAAGGTGAGGGGGCTTCAGAGTCATGGAGATATGCTTAAGAAGGCATTTGCGGGGCAGAGGGTTGCTGTAAATCTTCAGGGGGTTGCGAAAGAGGACCTTCAAAGGGGAGATGTCATAACCTCTCCAAAGAAGATAATGCCGACTTATGTGGTTGATGCTTCGGTTGAAATATTGAGCGATTCGCTGATCAATTCACTGAAGAACAGGAGTCTGGTGCACTTTCATACGGGCACTTCTGAGCTGATAGGCAGGATCATTATTTTTGATAATAAAGAACTGAAGCCGGGCGAAAAGGCGTACTGCCAGTTCAGGTTCAATAGCCGGATCGCGGTGATGGCGGGTGACAGATATATTATCAGGAGATTCTCACCGCTCATGACTATCGGGGGAGGTGAGATACTTGATACTTCACCAAAACGCAGGAGAAGAGCGGACGGATATGATGACCTCGAGGTTTTTGAAGGAGGAGTACTGGGGGATAAGATACGCATGAAGGTATTCAACAGTGGGCTTGGCGGTATTACACAGGCCGGGCTTGAGGGTTGGATTAATGCTGAATTGCGGGAGACAGGAAAGGCTATAGAAGCGCTGATAAAGGAAGGAAAAGTAATAAGGTGTGATGAGAGGTTCATTGATAAAAAGGTATTTGATATTTTTTCAAAAAAGGCCGCCTCAACACTTGAGGATTTTCATAAAAGAAACCCCCTGAAGCCGGGGATGTTAAAGGAGGCCCTCAGGGCGGTATTTAAGGGTCTTGACCAGAAGATGTTTGAAGAGCTTATTGCAAATGTCAGGGATGTTGTCCCTGATAAGGAGATGCTCAGGTTAGGGAGTTTCAATATTTCCCTTGATGAGGACAAAGTACTTCTTGAGGAGAAGATACTAAAGAGTCTGGAAGGGGCATTGTTTCAGCCCCCTGCAAAAGAGGAGCTCAGCAGTGCGCTCTCGATAAACCAGAAAGAGCTTGATGAGTTATTAAAGATCATGGCATCAAAGGGCAGACTTGTCAGGATTAATGACGCACTTTACCTTACTGCAGACAGTTATAATAAGATGATAGATGGACTAAGGAAGTTCTTTAATGAAAAAGCCGAGATGAGTGTAGGTGAGTTCCGGGATATCCTGGGTACCACCAGGAAATATGCCCTTCCGTTTCTGGAATACCTTGACAGCAATAAAATCACTCTGCGTGTAGGTGATGTCAGGAAGTTTCTTCTTAAATGAGATAATATGATTAATAATTATAATTACGTATCATTACGATCGGTCATAACAGTCGATATAACGGTATATAATTACTAGCATAAAAATATTATATGAATGTTGAAAAAACTTCTGTTACTTATTTGCGCGGCCAAATAAGTAACCAACAAAGGCCGCCCGTGTTTTTAAAATTCCTTTCAAGAATTTCAATGTAATGAAGAAAGAATTTATTAAGATTCGCTCACTACTAGCTCGCTATTCATTGGCTCCTCGGTCTTCCGCGCTCCTGAGTGGGAAGTTCAAAAAACTCTCTTCGTTCAAACAGTTTTGAACTTTTGTCCCCCTCAGTTCTCTTGAAGACCGGAAACAAACAATGGGGTTACGGGAGAATGAGATACTGTCTGGAAGACAGTACCAATAACTAATAACCAATAACTTAATAACCAATAACTT
This sequence comes from Thermodesulfovibrionia bacterium, assembly GCA_038918635.1. Lineage (GTDB taxonomy): Bacteria > Nitrospirota > Thermodesulfovibrionia > UBA6902 > UBA6902 > CAXMSH01. The sequence continues at coordinate 2,537 of JBCKZY010000117.1, forward strand.
AATAACCAATGTTTTATTACCCTTGAACCCTGTAACCCTTAATTTAAACCACATCGCTTCCCAGATAAAACATAACTGCAATATCTCGGATGCCGGGTACTGGGGTCTCTACTCCCCATGCGGCTTGCTCCTGAGGGTAAGGGACCTCTTCAAGTCCGAGCAAGGGATCAAGCCGTGGGAAAATGTAAATAGCGTTGAGATAGGAGACTGGATAGAGAAGAGGGAGAGTCTCTGGGAAGAGCTGAGTGACCATGATTTTATGAAGGTTGAGATCAGCGGTAAATGCTACAGGCCATTTGATCTAAAGGGAATAAATGCCGTTCTGCTCCATGAGGGTCTTCTTTACGGGGCCGGTTATGGAAACCTCTTGAAGCCGAACTTCTTTCTCGCTGAAATTTCACGAAAGGAGAAGAGAGGGGCCTATAATATCTATGTAACAGACCGGGAGATAGTACGGGACCTCTCGACCGCTCCTTCAATGCTTCAGGGAAATACGATTATCATAAGGAATGAGATAATGAAGATATTATTATGGGATAAGTTTGAGGAGATGAAGTCGATAAAGCATGAATCAAATCTTTCACGTGCCTTTTCAGAGTACGGTATATCAAAGAAGTCGGCCGCCCGCCTCTCATCAGAAGAGATTGATGCTGCTATTACTGACATTGCGGGGGAGGAACTACCTTCCTATATTCATCATGAAATTGGAGAGGCGTCACAGAGGAGATTGCTCGGGAAATGGTGGAAGGAACTGCTATTGAAGCTTCCCTACAGCAGGGCTGAGATGTTTGTCAGGGGACTCAAGGACATACTATCTGATACCTGTAATTCAGGCATGCTGGCACATATTATAAAGCATAAAAAGGCCGGGTCCCTTGCTTTCCATGTCGCGCTTCTCGGGGGTTTCAGGAAGCTTATTTCCCCTGAGATAATTACCGCTTATGGTGAGTTCAGAAGATCAGGGGACTGGGCAGTTATTGAAGAGGCAAGGGTTGCAGGATATAAAAAGACAAGGGTTTTTACAGACGCGCTCAAGAATATGGTGATGGAGGGGAGGGTCTCTCCGGAGAGTATAGAAGAAGAGCTGTTATTAAATCTTTAGGGTTCAAGGGGTCGAGGAGTCTAGGGTTCAACTGTAAAGGAGTAAGGTGCAAAGTGCCAAAGGCACATAGGCACAAAGTTCAAAGGAGAACAACCAACAACTTATAACCCATTACCAGTGTATTTTTTCACTAGAACCCTTGAATCCTTGAACCCTATCACTACAGGTAATGCTAGATTTTAACAAGAGAATCAAACAGGCATCAGAATTTCTGAAGAAGACAGACAACATAGTCGCCTTCACTGGAGCGGGTATATCCACGGAATCAGGCATATCCGACTTCAGGAGTCCCGGCGGTGTATGGGACCGCTACAGAATTGTCACTTATCAGGAGTTCCTCTCAAGCCATGACGCAAGGGTGGAGTACTGGCAGATGAAGAAGGAACTATTCCGTGAGATGAGGGGTTCAAAGCCGAACAGGGCGCATGACGCTCTTGCCGGACTGGAGAGGAAGGGAAAGTTGAGATGCCTTATAACACAGAATATAGACGGTCTTCATCAGGAAGCCGGAAGTTCTGATGATATGGTTATAGAACTGCACGGGACAAACCGTAAGGCGTTATGTCTTGAGTGCGCGACAATTATGCCTATAGAAGATGTGCAGGTCAGACTCGAAGCCGGAGAGACAGACCCCAGGTGCGAGAATTGCAACGGGTTACTGAAGCCCGCAACAATATCTTTTGGTCAGGCGATGCCTGAAGAAAAAATGATACGGGCTGTTGAGTACGCAAAAAGCTGTGCATTATTTATAATGATAGGTTCGTCTCTTCAGGTTGAGCCTGCCGCATCGATTCCGCCGGAGGCATATAACGCCGGGGCAAAGCTTATCTTCATAAACCGCACAGAAACGCAGTGGGACCGCCTCGCCTCGGTCGTCTTTAGGGAGGACGCCGGGGAGGTGATGGGCAGCCTGATGGAGAGTATA
>JBCKZY010000118.1:0-4544 GCA_038918635.1 Thermodesulfovibrionia bacterium
CCGGTAAAATGGAGAATCACGCGATAAAGTTCGGGCTTGAGATTATGCAGGGCACGGTTGCCGGTATATCTCTGAATGAAGGGGTTAAGGCAGTTACCCTCGAAGGGAACGGTCAGTTAGAGGCAAAGAGCATCATTCTCGCCTCCGGAGCTAATCCAAAGTCTTTGAATATAGAAGGTGAGGAGAAGTTCAGGGGCAGGGGGGTCTCCTACTGCGCTACCTGTGACGGGGCTTTCTTCAGGGGAGACAGGATCGCGGTAATCGGCGGGGGGGACTCTGCTGTTGAAGGAGCGGTATCCCTTGCAAAGTTTGCTGAATCTGTGCACTTAATCCATAGAGGGGACAGCTTCAGTGCGACGAAGATAGCCCAGGAACGTGCACTGTCAAACCCTAAGCTCAATATTATCTTTAAGACCGTTGCAGAGAAGATCGAGGGCGGAGATACCGTTAAGGCGCTGCATATCAGAAATCTGGAGACAGATGAGAGGTCTATGCTTGAAGTCAAGGGTGTTTTTATATATGTAGGCTGGAAACCCAATACCGGATTTCTTAAGGGTCTTTTGAGGGTTGACAGTGAAGATTACATAATAACAGGGAATGATATGTCCACTTCTGTTGACGGTATATTTGCGGCGGGGGATGTGAGGACAAAATCCATGAAGCAGATATCCACCGCGGTAGGGGACGGGGCAACTGCCGCCATAATGGCGGGAAAATATATAGAGGAATCTAAAGGGTCCAAGGGGTCTAGGGGCCAAGGATTCTAGTGAAAAGCTTTGAGACTACATTGAATTAATAGAAGAAGAATATATCAAGTCTATATACAGTTTGTAGTTTGTACTCGAGTGCAAAAATTATATCTGTAGATTCAGGTTGTATTAAAGTTTAGCTATTATTAAAGAGTTCAGAATAATACTGGTGAGGGTAGAAAGGATTCTAAAGACACTTATAAAAACAATAGAGAGTAATCACTTGACTCCTCGAACCCTTGAATCCTAGAACCCTTATTTTGCAATTAAATTATGTTTGAATCGTTATCAGAAAGACTGGAAGGTGTATTCAAGAAGCTCAAAGGCAGGGGTTTGCTGCGGGATGAGGATGTTGATGCCGGCCTGAAAGAGATAAGGATGGCCCTGCTTGAAGCGGATGTCAACTTCAAGGTGGTCAAGGATTTTGTCGAAAAGGTAAGGGTGAGGGCTGTCGGCAAGGAGGTTGTTGACAGTATAACCCCGGGCCAGCAGGTTGTAAAGATCGTAAATGATGAACTTACTGATCTGATGGGCGGGGGACAGGCCAAGATCATGCTTGCGCCCAACCCGCCTACCGTTATCATGCTTGTCGGCCTTCATGGTTCCGGAAAGACCACTACATCGGCCAAGCTTGCAAATAACTTCAAGAAGGACGGCAGAAGCCCGATGCTTGTCGCGCTTGATACCGAAAGACCTGCTGCTATAGATCAGCTCAGGACTCTTGGCGAGCAGATCGGTGTGCCTGTGTATACGACACACCCTGGTGATGACCCTGTAAGTATCTTCCCCGAGGCCTTAAAGAAGGCGAAGCTTGAGGGAAGAGATGTCCTTATACTTGACACCGCTGGAAGACTTCATGTTGATGAAGGCCTGATGAGTCAGCTTGAGGAGTTGAAGAAGGGCGCGAACCCCAACGAGGTCCTGCTTGTTGCTGATGCGATGACAGGGCAGGACGCTGTTAACATCGCCAGGTCATTTAATGACAGGATCGGTATTGACGGTCTTATACTGACAAAGATGGACGGTGACGCGCGCGGCGGGGCTGCCCTATCGATAGTTTCAGTTACCGGTAAGCCGGTTAAGTTTATAGGAGTTGGAGAGAAGGTTGATTTTCTTGAGCCGTTTCATCCGGGGAGAATGGCCTCGAGGATACTGGGAATGGGTGATGTGGTTACACTTGTTGAAAAGGCGCAGGAGGCCGTGGATGTAAAGGACGCTCTCTCTCTTGAGGATAGGCTCAAAAAAAATATATTTACCTTTGAAGACCTCAAAAACCAGATAAAACAGATAAAAAAGATGGGCTCTCTGGAAAGTATCCTCGGCATGATACCCGGGATTGGCAAGCATTTGAAGGGGGCTCAGGTAGACGATAAGGCGTTTGTAAAGGTTGAGGCGATAATTAATTCCATGACAAAGCAGGAAAGAAATAATTATGTTATACTTAGTGCCAGTCGCAAAAAGCGGATTGCGCTTGGGAGCGGGACAACCGTCCCAGACGTAAACAGGCTTATTAAACAGCATCTGGGGATGAAGAAGATGCTCAAGAGGATGAAACGCGGAAAGGGTTTTGATCTCTCGAGGTTCGCTCCATAGAACACAGCCTCTACAGGTTATTCAAGGAGTTTCGCTTTTTGACTTGAATCTTTTGTTGAATATATGTAAGATTAACACGTTCCAATATGGAGGATAGATTTTGGTTAGGATAAGACTTACTAGAAAAGGTGCGCACAAGAAACCTTTTTACCGGGTGATTGTAGCTGATTCGAGGAAGAGAAGGGACGGTCCTTTTATTGAAATTCTGGGAACTTATGATCCTATGCCGAACCCTTCTGTTGTGAAGATAAACACCGAGAGGGCCAGTTACTGGCTCGATAAAGGGGCACAACCATCTTCTGCTGTTATCAAGCTATTGAAAATTTCTGGGCTGTAAAAAACTGCCCTGGTTAAATGGAGGTAAATATGAAAGCACTTGTTGAGCAGATCGCGAAAGCGCTCGTGGATGCGCCGGAAGAAGTCTCTGTTAATGAAGTTGTGGGGGAGAAGACCACAGTTTTTGAATTACGCGTTGCAAATTCTGATCTGGGAAAGGTTATAGGGAAACAGGGGAAAACCGCAAGGTCAATAAGGACTATTTTAAGCGCTGCAGGAACGAAGCTTAAAATGCGCTGTGTTCTTGAGATACTCGAGTAGTCTGGAAAAAGGGGAATATACTTTATTAATAATTATTGTCCCCTCTTTGTCCCGATAAACCTGTTTTTATAAATAAAGGCTCACATCCTGCATATCCCGCCGGTGTTTGAGTAGTCTCATATGCTGGATCTTCAGGAGTTTTGCAGGAAGCAGGAAGGGAGCTTGGTAATGGCTGTATATTAAGTGAGTATCCCCCGCTGTTTCTCCTGCGTGGAGTTTCAAAGTGAAATGTGATGTCCTGACAATTTTCCCGGAAGTAATTAACGCCTATCTCAATGAGAGCATTTTAAAGAGGGCGCGGGAAAAGAAATTACTGGATGTTAAGGTGTATAATATACGGGACTTTGCTTCAGGCAGGCACCGGGAAGTTGATGATACCCCTTTTGGCGGAGGAGCTGGCATGGTCTTTAAGCCCGAGCCGCTGTTTGCGGCGATAGAGTCAATGAAAGGGGACGGTATTCCCAGAAAGGTTATCCTGCTGAGTCCTCAGGGAAGACCCTTTGACCAGTCAAAGGCGGAAGAGTTATCAATTGAGGAGAAGAGGCTCGTATTTATATGCGGTCGTTATGAGGGAATTGATGAGAGGGTATTAGAATCCCTTGTTGACGAAGAGATATCGATCGGAGATTATGTGATTACCGGGGGCGAACTGGCGGCGCTCGTTATTATTGATGCTGCTGCAAGGCTTATGCCGGGCACCCTTGGGGACAGCAGCTCGGTTGAGGATGAATCGTTCTCATGGGGTCTGCTTGACTACCCCCATTATACAAGACCGAGAGAGTTCAGGGGACATACTGTTCCGCAAGTACTTCTTTCGGGGAATCATAATGATATAATGCTCTGGAGGAGGAAAGAGGCCCTCAGGAAGACACTTAAAGTCAGACCCGATATTATCGAGAAAGTCGGGCTTACTGATACAGACATAAAATTACTTTCCGAGATTGAGGAGGAAGAAGATGGACGCCATTAAGATGATAGAGGAAGCTTACAAGAAGAAGATAGAGCCTTTCAACATAGGTGATACGGTCACGGTATCTATGAGGATAAAGGAGGGCGAGAAGGAGAGGCTGCAGTCTTATGAGGGTGTTGTCATAGCCAGAAGAGGGGGCGGTATCCGTGAGACCTTCACTGTAAGGAAAATATCCTATGGTGTAGGTGTTGAAAAGATATTCCCGATCCATTCTCCGCAAATACAGAATATCAAGGTCGTGAAATATGGAGTTGTAAGAAGGGCCAAACTGTACTACCTGCGTGACAAGAGGGGTAAGGCGGCCAAGATAAAGGAAAAATCTTTTTATAATAAATAAATAATACGTAACATTTTTTCTTTCAAAAAATGCTACGTATTGAGGGTTCTCAATACGAGTCGATTCCGACAAGGGGTCGAGGATTCAAGGGTCCAAGTGTTATAAACAAAAAAAGATTCTGCCTTTACAGACCTGCCTACCGGCAGGCAGGCCTCGGCCCGTTGCTTAGCCCCGAGGCGAGCGAGCGAGACGGGTAAGAATTTATTTTTTTTGAATCAGGTTTATTAATGTATTTTCTCCGTTATCAATGTTTTTCACTTGAACCCTTGAACCCTTGAATCCTCGAACCCTTTTTTTA
>JBCKZY010000119.1:0-4506 GCA_038918635.1 Thermodesulfovibrionia bacterium
GAGGGTATTGCGGTTTATTCCAAGTAGTCTTGCCGCCCTGACCTGGTTTCCCCCGGTCTCCTTCAAAACCATCAGTATCAAAGACCTTTCAACCTCGGGAATAACCATATCAAAAAGGTTGAACTTCTCAAGGGTCTTTATATTACGCATAAACCCCCTGAGTTTCTCTTCAATGAATTTCCCTACAGACTTCACCCTTCTCTGTCTAAAGTCAAAGTCCTCAACCTCAAGAAGCTCTCCTTCAGAAAGAATACACGCCCTCTTAACAGCGGTCTCCAGTTCATCTTCATCACCGGGCCAATTATGGTTCAGGAGATAATCCTCTGCCTCACCTGACAACTCTTTTCGCGCGGTCTTCAACTGTTCCTCGGCCTCCCTGATGAATCGCCTTGCCATAGGGATTATATCATCACGCCTCTCCATCAGCGAAACCTTATCAGAAGGAGCAGCATAAACTACCGCCTTGAGGTCTTCCCTAACTGGAAGCTCATTGTTTATCATGTGATTTCCTCTCAGTTACATACAAAATCATAGTGTGCGCTTATTAAGAAGGCTGCATCAGTTATAGGATAATAAAAGAATGTGAAATATTTTACGTTAATCTGACACAACAAATCTATAATTTATTCACCAACAGGTTATCAATCAGTCTGGTATTATTGATCCTTACGGCAAGGACTATAACTATCGGACCCGTTATCTTCTCTATAAGCTCAAGGGATACAGGATCAACGACTTCAACATACTCCGTTACCGCCTCAGGCTCTGACCTTATCAGCCCATTGATCTCCTTCCTGATAAGCGCGGCATCGTCCTCGCCATTTGACAGTATTAGTTCTTCCCCATACTTCAGCGCCCTGAAAAGTATAAGCGCCCTCACCCTATCCTGCCGGTTAAGGTACCTGTTTCTTGAACTCAGAGCAAAACCGTCATCATCCCGTACAGTGGGGCAGACGACAATATCAATATCATAATTCAGTCCCCTGACCATATCCCTGATCACCACGGTCTGCTGGTAGTCTTTCTGTCCGAAATATGCCTTATCAGGCATAACTATATTAAAGAGTTTCGCGACAACCGTCGCCACAGCGTTGAAATGCCCCGGCCTTAAGAGACCACAGAGTATCCTGCTGGTTCTGCCGACATCAACAGTTAAGATGTCCCCGCCCTTAAACATCTCCCCCGCATCCGGTATAAATACCGCGTCTACGTTAAGCGAGGATATTTTTTTTAGGTCTATCTCAGTTTCCCTGGGGTATTTATTAAAATCCTCTTCAGGACCGAACTGTTTCGGGTTAACAAAGATGCTCACAACCGTTAAGTTATTTTCATCCACTGAGCGCTTAACCAGGCTGAGGTGACCGTCGTGAAATGCCCCCATTGTAGGGACAAACCCTATGCCCTTCCCTTCTGATCTGAACCCTCTGCTAAAAGCCTGCATATCTTTTACTGTTTTTATTATTTGCATTTTATTATTAATACACTCGTAATAAATCCTGAAAAGCAGTTTTTTGTCATTCCCCGATAAACCCCCGAAGAATCGGGACAGGCGGGACAGACCCGCGAAGCCTGGATACCCGCTGGAGTTTATCCCGTACTCTATACGGGGCGGGTATGACGACTTTTTACGAGTGCATCAGACTTAATATAAATCAATTAGTTTTTAACCAATAAGTGAGGGATTACGAATTATGTTTTTATTCACTCGACTCCTCGGAACGAGTCATATAGATTTAAACCCTTGACTCCTAAAGTTTATTAGCCATTATTTCGTTTTACGTTTGCGTTTTGTTCCTTTATCAGCGGAAGCAGGTTTATCAAGTTTTTCTATCTCCTTCATTAAAACGCTCAGAAGTTCACTCTCCTTTAACTTCTTCACCACCCTGCCGTTCCGGAAGAGGATGCCCACACCCTTGCCGCCCGCGATCCCGATATCGGCCTCCCTCGCCTCCCCCGGACCGTTTACGACACAGCCCATCACGGCTACCTGCAAAGGAGCCTTTATCCTCTCAAGTCTCTTCTCAACCCTGCTTACAAGCCCGCTGATATCAACCTCGCATCTGCCGCAGGTAGGACAGGAAATAATCTCAGGGCCTATACGTCTTATGTTAAGAACCTTCAGTATCTCATATGCAACCTTTACTTCCTTAACAGGGTCAGCGGTCAGTGACACCCTCATAGTGTCACCTATACCCTCTGAAAGAAGGATGCCAAGACCCGCGGAGCTCTTAACAGTACCCTGGAATAACGGACCGGCCTCAGAGATGCCTATGTGAAGCGGGTATCTGAACTTCTTTGAAAAAAGTCGATATGCCTCGACAGTCTTCATAACATCAGATGCCTTGAGAGATACCTTGATGGAGGTGAATTTCAGGTCCTCAAGTATCTTTATATGTCCGGCCGCGCTCTCGACAAGCGCCTCGGCAGTGGGGTGCCCGAACTTCCTGAGAATACTCTTCTCAAGAGAACCGGCGTTCACACCGATCCTTATAGGTATATCCCTCTCACCGGCAGCCCTGACAACCTTCCGCACATTTTCCCTGCTCCCTATGTTGCCGGGATTTATCCTGAGGCCATCGGCGCCATTCTCTATAGCCTCAAGCGCCAGCCTGTAATCAAAATGGACATCCGCAATAATCGGTATATTAATTCTTTCCCTGATGCCTCTGATTGCACCTGCGGCATCAGAATCAGGCACCGCAACCCTTACAACTTCACAACCTGCCGATTCAAGCCTCTTTATCTGGGATACGGTTGAGGATACATCACGTGTATCGGTCTTTGTCATCGACTGAACAACAACAGGCGCCCCGCCCCCTATCTTCAGACCACCCAGTGTCAGTTGTACGGTCCTTCTCCTCTTCATTTCAGTTCCCGCCTCCGCGCTGATATATCATAACGGCCTCCATGTGCTCCTCCCCGGTACGGGAAAAATGGTGGGTCCCGTTATTCTTCGAGACAAAAAATAGATAGTCTGAATCAGCTGGGTTAATAGCTGCCCTTATAGATCTGATCCCGGGAGAAGCTATAGGACCGGGAGGCAATCCACGTATTACATAGGTATTATATGGTGTAGCTCTCTCAAGGTCACTTCTTGTTATAGAATTATCCTTCTTCAAAACCCCGTAGTTGACCGTAGGGTCAGCCTGTAGTCTCATATTCCTCTTCAGACGGTTATTGTAAACAGCTGACACCAGAGGCCTTTCGGTGTTATAAATGACCTCCTTCTCAATGATTGAAGCGAGGGTAATCACCTCTCTCTCGCTCATCCCGACCTCTTCAGCCCTCTTCAAAAGTTCCTGATCGAAATGCTGCCTAAGCCTCTGGACCATAATCCTGAAGATGTCCAGGGGTTTCGTACCTTTTGCAAATCTGTAGGTGTCGGGGTACAGGTATCCTTCAAGACTTGGGGCTTTAACATCGAGCAATTCAAGGAACTCCCTATCATATACGATTTTCCATGATTCGTCGGAGATAAGACCGGCATCAATAAATTTTGGCTTTATCGAATTAAGATCAGAGCCCTCAGGTATTGTAATCCTGTGCTGTACTATCAACCCTTTCCTCAGATATCCTAATACGTTCCAGGGACTCATGGATGTATTAAGATTGTAATAACCCGCCTTCATGTCAGTGTCAATACCAGTTAACTTTCCAATCACATGGAAGATGAATTCGTTCTTGACTATCCCCTCCCTCTTGAGGGTATTTAATCCGTGAGTATACGAGGACCCGTGGGGAATCCAGACCTCCTTCCACTCGCCTGCGCTGGTAAGCGGAAGAAAAAAGTTTAAAAAGATAAGGTGTGCCATAAGCAGGCATAAGCCGATTATGACAAATTTAATTCCAGTTTTGCCCAGTGATATTCTCTTCATTTCCTATGCAACTATCCAAAGGAACTCATATAAAAAATACGTGTTCCGTTTAAGAATATATTTTCAGATAAATTAATACCTCAATTACCAAATTCATCTTTTCTGTTTATTTCATTCCATCCCTCCGGCAAGTCAACTTAACTCAAACCCGACAAGGGCTGCAAAGAATACCTGGTTTAAAGCACAAATCACCATGAACTACCCCGCAGTCCCGATGAATCGGGATGAGGTATCAAAATACCAATGACGTCATACCCGTGAAGCTTGTCCCAGCAGGTAGTAAGCAGGGAACGGGTATCCAGAGAGTAAAGGAACTGGATTCCCGATCCCCGCCTACAACTTACGGGGACGGTCGGGAATGACAGACAAAAGAGTATGTCATTAATCCCGAAGCAGAGCTTCGAGGAATTCATTTGATTAAATTAGAATGACAAAATATAAGATAAAAGTAAATATGATCGTAACAACCCAGGTTGTCAGGTTCACGGTTCACAGTTCACAGTTCACGGTTGGTCGTCGTATGTTTTTAAAATAGTTAGTAAACCCATTCGAGTATCGGCTGCCATGTCGCAATATTTTCAAGCCGCTTAATTTTCATTGTTTTCTAACATTGAACCTTTTCGCCTCAGCG
>JBCKZY010000120.1:0-4456 GCA_038918635.1 Thermodesulfovibrionia bacterium
CGGTCTGTGCCTGGAGGGCTGATTGCCAGAAGAAGTTCTCTATGAGCGGCAAGGACATTAATTGTCCCGATTTTTCAAAGGATTTATCAATTCCCGATGATAAGGAAGACAGGGAAACTGACCTGGCGGAAAAAGAGAAGCAATAAATAAGAATTACGACCAGGTATTTCGTAGGATTTAAGGGGCCGATGGCTCCTCTTCATAGTCCATGGAAACTTCGTCCATCTCAGCAGGGTTTACTGTAGCCTCTCTTTCATCTTCAGGAAGAGATACTTCAGGCCCTTCCATCTCTTGAAATTCCTTAAGAGTTGGCAATTCAGACAAGTCTTTCAGACCAAAAGTTTGAAGGAATTCCCTTGTTGTCCCGTACAAAAGGGGCCTGCCCGGGACCTCTTTTCTGCCAAGAATCTTTATCTGCCTCCTTTCAAGGAGGGTCCTTACAACACCATCCGAATTTACTCCCCTTATGGCTTCAATCTCGGATTTAATTATAGGCTGTTTATAAGCGATAATGGCAAGTGTCTCAAGTGACGGCTGTGATAGCCTTGCAGGCATAGAAGTGGCAAGGAGTTTCTTAATCCACGGGGCACAGTCAGGATTAGTCACCATCTGTAGGCCGCCCGCAACTTCGACCAGTACAAGGCCGGAATTCTTCAGTGTGTATTCACTGACAAGCTCTTTTACAAGCCCTTCAACCTCCTGCTTATCCAACTCCAGAATTTCCTTCAATGTATCAAGTGATACCGGTTCCCCGGAAATAAAGAGTACCGACTCGATGATAGATCTGGATTCATCCTCTTTCATATTGGCTGGATTGCGGAACTAAGAGGCCTTTAGGTATATACCTAAAGGGTGTTCTTTAAGGACTTCCGACTTCTCTCCGTTATTTAACAGCTCGAACATATTCTCAAGTGATTTTTGCTGAAATTCATATATATCCATAACAGGTATCTCATAAGGGAGTCTTTTATGAATAAAGTTTGAAAGGGGGCGGTAGTTTGGAAACCTGGAGAGGAAAAGAACTCCCTTGAATATCCTTCTGTTAGTCTTAAAAGAGAAGAATACGCTCTCAAGCATGTTTTCGAGGAAAAGATCATTCTTTTTTTGCATTAATTTGTCCAGCCTCTTAAGTGTTTTTCTATGTTTCCTGTCAACAAGACTGTCTGCCTTAACCTCGAGCAATGGATGGATAAAAGGCATACCAGAGCCCTTAAGATTGTGGACATATGTATCGGCGCAGAGGTGTGTCAGATATCCGTAAGCAAATGATTTTTCCCGGTCTGACCCGGCAACCTCAAGCAGTCTCCATGCGATTTCCCAGCTATGTGAACTCTTATCAATGCCCTGAAACCTTCTTCCAAAGATAATATCCGCACTAAGGTTCCCGTATAAAAAATCACTCCTGTATTTTTTCAGGATGCCGTAAATACCTGCGGGTACAATAGACGCTCCCAGTTCTAACACCTGGTTGCCCAGATAAACGTGTGTAAGGGGCCCCCATGCCTCTGCAAAAGATGGTAATAAAAGTATTGACAGGAAAAAGATTATAATAAGCATGTGATATGCTATTTTATATAATTTCATGGAGAAAAAGCTATAAAAAAAGCCGTCAAGGTATTTTACAGGGTCAATTCTTCCGCCTACAATTCAGTCAAAGAACTATTGTTGGCTTGATATTTGCCCTAATTTACAATACTTACAATAACTTTCCAATTTACTTATGCTGAAATTAACGGGTTTAACAGAGAAATTAAGGATATCAAGAATCAGTCTGACCCTCAAGTTTTTAGCGGGAACAGCTATTGTGTTAGCACTGACAATGGCAATTTCTTATTATTTTATAACAAAAAACCATGAGGCCTTGATATTTAAACAACTGCATAACCAGGCCAGGTCATTATTTAAACAGATTAACCTTACGGAGAAATGGATCTTTGACCACAACGGCGTCTACGTGTGGACTCAATCTGAAATAATTCGCCCCTCTTTTACAGAAAAAGATCCAGGAACTGTTGAGGATAAGAAACTTATTGACTATAATCCCGCCATCATAATAAAGGAGCTCTCAGAATACGCTGAAAAAGAGGGGCTATACTGGTTCCGTACAACAAGCCTGAAGCTCAAAAACCCGGAGAACAAACCAGATGACTTCGAAAGGGCGGCGCTAATATCATTTGAAGGGGGACTGATAAAAGAGCGCACTAAGTCTGATAAAATAGGACCTAACTATTTTTTTAGATATATTGCACCATTACATATTGAACAATCCTGTCTTGAATGTCATGCCAGTCAGGGTTATAAGGAAGGGGACGTAAGGGGGGCCCTGAGCATAGGAATACCGATGGATTTCTCTTTCTCAATGATAAAGAAAGAAGAAAAAAACATGATACTGGCCATTATCACTGCCATAATATCATTAATGCTGATTCTTTACTTAATGATGAAGAAACTTGTGCTCAGTCCTATCAGCAAGCTGACATCTTACGTGAAGGGCTTTTCCGTTGAAAGTAAAACCGACATACCTTTAATCAGGACCGGGGATGAACTGGAGGACTTAAGCAGGTCTTTTGTCAGTATGTCCAAATCCCTGAATAAGTACCATGCACACCTTGAGGATATGGTGCATGCCGCCACAAAAGACCTTGAGGATACCAATGAAAGACTGATAGCCATGAATGAGAGAAAATCGGATTTTGTAGCAAAGGTCTCCCATGAACTCAGAACGCCACTGACCTCAATAAAAGGCGCCATGGACTATCTGTCCGCAAAGTTTTCAATGAATTCAGATCCAAATTATGATACAAATGAACTCATCACATTTTTTAATGTTATCAAGAATAACTCCGAGAGGCTTGTAAGAATGGTGAATGATACACTCGACCTAGAACGCATCGAGTCGGGTGCATTTGACATACACTTCAGTAATTTTGATATACTTAATATAATAAAAGATGTTATAACCGGCTTTCAGTCGATAACAAGCAAAAAGAAGATCACCTTCGGTATAATTTCAGATACTGCGACATGGATATTTGCTGATGAGGACAGGATAAGACAGGTTATGATAAATCTCATCTCAAACGCTATAAAAGTTAGTCCCCATGATTCAGAGATACAGATCACTGTTTCAGGTTCTGTCCATATGGTGGCCGTCTCGGTAAAAGACTCGGGGCATGGAATACCTGTCGAAGAACATGAAAAGGTTTTTGATAAATTTTATACCAGAGGCACAAAGGATGGTTCAGGGCTTGGACTTGCTATATGTAAGGGTATAATAGAAGCACACAATGGTGAAATAAGCGTTTCAGACAAGTATAATGAGAGTGGCTGCACCTTGACATTCACACTACCAAGAACAGGAAAGGATATCTGATGGGAAGCAGGTTACTTGCCGTTGATGATGACAGCGACATACTAAAGGTTCTCAAGGCAAACCTTGAACTTCACGGTTATAGCGTGGATACCGCCGAGAACTGGAAAGATGCAAAAAAGGTACTCTCAAAATCACAGCCTGACCTGATCATTCTTGATATTATGCTTCCTGATGCCGACGGGATAGAGATATGCAAGACCATGCGAGAAGAGTCCCCTGAGATTCCCATAATCTTACTCACCGCAAAGGACAAGATATCTGAAAAGGTTTTCGGGCTGGAAAGCGGAGCTGATGACTATGTCGTTAAACCCTTTGAGACTCTTGAACTCATTGCAAGGATAAACGCCTGCCTTCGCAGGGTTCATTCCTCCTCAGGTGAAGACAAAATTATTGAAGGAAATATCAGGATCGATTTCAGGAAACGCCTTATTACAATTTCGGGGAAGGTAATTGATCTTACCCCAAAAGAGTATGACCTGCTCTGTTATTTCGTCACTAACAAGGGTAAGGTTATTAGCAGGGAATCCATAAGAACCAATCTGTGGAGAAACTCTCATATTTACTCATGGAGCAGAGTCATAGATGTCCATATCCAGCACCTGCGGCACAAGATAGAGAAAGACCCGTCAAATCCAAAAATTATCCTCACTGTGTCCGGCACAGGATACCGCTTCTCCGGTTAATCCTCTCATAATTTACACTTTCTTTACAAACATTAACATCTAATTTACAACCAAACCTGATATAGTTTTATTATCGAAGAATATAGTTATCTTTTTCCTGTTTTGAAGTGAAAAACATATTTACAGAAAACAAGGAGCCAATATGATCGTTGCCAGCGGATATGTGGAAGCAAAGGGACTTAACAATCTCGATAAGGTTCTGAATGAAATGAGGACGAGGGGGATGGAGATAAACGAGATAAATGAGGATAAGATCGTCTTCCTTTTTGAAAGGAAAAACATTAATTCCCTCAGGGCCGAACTGGACTCTCTCAGAGGAATTGAATATATAAATGATGTCTATCTCGCTTATTACAGTCTTGAGAGAACCAGGTCAGTCTTGCAACCTGAGAGAATGGAC
>JBCKZY010000121.1:0-4429 GCA_038918635.1 Thermodesulfovibrionia bacterium
TAATAACAATTCTTAGACTTGTAGAAAAATTAGAAGAAAGCCTATCAAATTTATATGATTGGTTAAGTAATAAATTTTCAGATAATCAGGAGGCAAGAAGTTTTTTTAATCAGCTCAGTTTTGAAGAAAATTCTCATCGTAATCTCGTTAGTTACCAAATTAGAGTTGCTCGTCAGAATAAAGATCTTTTTGCTGATGTGGAAGCTGATGTGGAAGGCATAAAAAATGCTTTAGAAAAAATCAAACTGATTATGGACAATCCATCATTATCTTTTGAGGATGCAGTTAGATTAACAGTTAAAATTGAATCTACTCTTGCAGAACAATATGCAGTAATATTAATGAAGCAGTCTAATAGAGAGTTTTCTAAGTTAATTGATAGTCTGGGCAGCGGCTTTAATGAACATCATAATAAAATAAAGAAAATGGCAAATAAGTATAACATTGTATTTGATTAACTATAATATTCAAAATTAAAGTTCTCTTTTAGTATATTAATAACTTCCTGATGTCTTGTTTTTTAAATCATACCGTGCAATGCAACGTTTCAAACGATAATCAATAAGTTTTAATCCTGCTCAAATTATTTGTTTGTAGGTGTACTCAACACTTCTGTTGCGGTTAACATTTGTTTTATAAGAGAGCTTGTTGCCCTAAATCCCCCTCTCCCAAACTTCAGGTGTCATGACACCCATGGTTCCAATTTCAATGCTTGAGGGTTTGACAATCACTACACAATAATTGGGGTCATCCGGCCCGGAGAAGTAGTTGTTCAGTTCATCGAACCAGAAGGCATCAAGTTCAACACGATCAGTCGAGACCTCAGCAGTTCCCTGAACCTGCACCCAGTTCTTTGCGGTCTCAAGGCTTGACACTCCCAGAGAAATGTGTGTATCCGGGTTCTTCCTGATCTGGGCAACCTTTCTCGAGTCCAGATGTGTACAAAAACGGAAAATCAGGTCCTTGTCGGCTTTTGCCATAACATAACGAACCCATGGCTTCCCGTCCTCAGTAATTGTAGCGACATTTGTCAGTTGTAAGTCTTTAACAGCTTCATATATTCTCAATTTCAGGTCATTCATAACAGCCTCCTTATCGTATATTACATATTGTCAAAATTTGACAAACTCGAAAAAAAGTCGTCATACCCGCCCCGTATGAGAAACGGGATAAACTCCAGCGGGTATCCAGAAAACATGTAACTACTTAAAAAACTGGATTCCCGTCTTCACGGGCCTGTCCCGCCTGTCCCGATTCTTCGGGGATGTATCGGGGAATGACAAATAACTGCTTTTCAGGAGTTATTACGAGTTTGTCAAACTTGATAAGCTCGTAATAAATCATGGGATGGCTAAGTAAAAATTTTGATATACAAGGCGTAGTGTATTTTTAAAGACGAGACTATACATATAGTATGTCGAGAATTTCAAAATACGCTGCAACGCAGTAGATCGGACTTTTTACGACGCCATCAAACTTAACCACCAATTATTTCATACTCATATCATACAGTTAAACCTTTACACCTTTCCAACAGGAGCCATATATACAGCAAACTCTTCAACACCGTCTACCCCCAGTAACCGGTCCATCAGATCCTGGTTATAAGCCGCTACAGCACATGTGCCTGCATCGATAGCCTCACAGGCCAGATACAGGTTTTGACAAACATGCCCTGCATCTATCGCTATTACCTTATGTGCCGCAATATCGTACCGCCATTCCATTCTATAGGGTATTGCTGACCAGATAAAGTTTACAGGTGCCTTCCCAAAGAAGGTCTGACCGAGTGCCGCCTCTACAATCTTATCCTGAAGATCTTCGTCATTTCGTTCAAACAGGAGCTGGCCTTCCACAGGAAGATAACGGTAAATGCCTGGGTCAAGACCGGAGACATTCAGCACACACAGATATGTTTCAAATGCATGGCGGCAGCCCGCAGAAGGTACAGTCCGAAAGGCCGTACCGTCATCCACTTTCCGGCGTATTCCCTGCGTAGCCCAGAGCAAAAATGAGAGTTCATCAAGGGATAACGGCTGAGACCTGAATTTTCTACGGCTTCTGCGGTTTCCTATAGCTGATACCAGGTCAACAGGTGATATATTCCGCCATTTATCCCTTGGCAGCAGATCTATCCTCCTGCCATCCTCCGGAAAAGGCTTTTCAAGCGGGGGAGAATCTATTCCTCTGGATTGATCGGTCTGATAAAAATCGATAGTCTGACGAACACTGTCTTTAAGAAAATATCGATACACTTCTATATCTTTTTTATCCATATATATCCTCCTGTTAGAAAATTATTCGGCTTTCCACTTTCCTCCTTTATTTATTCTACTACAACTCAATGAACTTCCCAGTAGTCCAGACAAATCGGGACGAGGTATCAAAAATACAAAGTTGTCATACCCCGATAAACCGGGACAAGCCGGCATTCCTTAAGCCGGAATCCATTTACTTATGAAAAGCCTCTGGATTCCCGATAAAGACCCTCGGGAATGACAGACTGTTTCCACCTGCAACTGAATAAATACCACTTTCCTGTTTATCCACTTTAAATCTTTAAGATTAGATGTTAATATAAACGATTCCAATGACAGAGGTGCCGATATGCAGCCATTCTTCTTAAAGGCAAAAACGATTGCTGATGCCTGGTTTCAGCTAATTTACAACATATTTGACTACTCCTATACCCAACAGATACAGAAGGGATCGTTTGAAAAAGAACAGTATCGTCTTCAGTATCCCGGTTTAGCGGTATTTATTGAACATCCGGATCAGGACATTGTTCCGGTCATTCCTCCGGCTTTAGGGATTCCCTCTCCAACAACCATGGATTATATTCAGGACTATTTTGCCAATTATTTAATGGATCCCGAGCTTACTGAAAACGAGACGTACAGGTACTCAAGCAGGATACATCACCCGATGCCTGAAGGCGGGACACAGCTTGAGCGGGCAATCGCCATGCTTAAGGAAACCCCATTAACCAATCAGGCTGTTGTTGAGATAGGCACTCCTGAGGATTTTGATGCCTGTTACGGTAAAGACGGGAACTTCGACCCGCCGTGTTTAAGGCTGCTGGATTTCAAGGCCATCCCGCAAGACGGTGATTTAGTCCTTACAGTAACCGTTTATTTCCGTTCCTGGGACTTATGGGCCGGGTTCCCTTCAAACCTTGGAGGGATAGAACTGCTCAAACAATACGTTGCTGAGGAAGCGGGTTTAAAGAACGGCGCAATGTTTGCCTACAGTGCAGGAGCGCATATCTATGGATATCAGGAAGAGATAGCAAGGATCAGGACATTAAAGCAGAAGTAATTGTTAAAAAAGGGGTCGAGGGGCCTGATAATAGATTAAAGATTAAAAATCAAAAGTTCCGCCTTTCTGACCTCGGCGAGACGGGCAAAATTGCGGAAGGTTTTATTAGATAATATTTCCATAATTTTGCCCGTCTCGCCGAGGCCTGCCTGCCGGTAGGCAGGTCTGTAAAGGCGGAATCTTTTATCTTTGATTTATATTTTATACCACTTGAACCCTCGAATCCTTGACTCCTTGAACCCTTACTTTTTTATTATCCCTATTTTCTTTAATTCCCAGAAACATTTTGCGCAGGCCGCGATATCAACAGATGCATCATGAGCCTCTTCAAAATCTTTCTTAAATAATTTAATGTGAAGTTCAGAGAGTTTTGGCCATTTATAGCCATACTTTCCGGGAAGTTTACAATAATCAGTTGATGCCTTCATAGTACAGATCCTTTCAGTTTCTAAAAGACTGTTTTTTACCCGTTGCCGGAGGAACTCGGCACCTACAATTTTTTCATCAAAATTCATATTATGAGCTACTAAACATGCTGATTGATCAATCAGCCCTGAGAACTCCTCAAGAACCATTTGCAGAGAAACCCCTTCTTTCAGGGCCCGCTCAGTTGATATGCCATGAATCCGTGAAGCCTCATCCGGAATCGTAAAACCATCAGGTTTGATTATATAGTCCCTCCCTGATACCTTGATTCCCTTCTGGTCATATTGCAGCCACGCGATTTGAACTAATCTCGGCCAATTATTGAGGTCTGATATGGGAGCATTCCAATCGTCCGGTAATCCGGTTGTTTCAGTATCAAAAAAAAGGTACATCTGAACCCCTTTCATTCATGTTACATTTTTTTTAACAGGAGAGCTTCCAGTACGGCTATCTCTTCCCGTATTTCTTTAAGGCTTTCCTTGTCTTTCAGGATCTGACTCCCGCTGATATGGCTTGAAGAATAATTAAAATTGAAACTTAACGTCTCCTCAAGATCTTCAAGGTTATCCTTAAAACCCGGAAAATGCATTTGGAATCGTCATGAGACGCTGAAGAAGTGCTACAGGCCAGGCGCGGAGGCAATTTTGGCGGCAGGAATATTGGAATATTTCCCTGCCCGCCTCTG
>JBCKZY010000122.1:0-4270 GCA_038918635.1 Thermodesulfovibrionia bacterium
CCTCGCAGCTTGCTGCGGGGTAGTTTGTAAATTTTCTTATAACTTTTTATTGTTTAGTCTGTGCGAGCCTGCCTGCCGGCCCGCTTCGCCGAATCGAGGCGAGTAGGCAGGTCTGTGGCTAAAATATCATTCTGTGCCGTAAAAGTCAAAACCAGAGACAGCTGTAATCCCTCAGTTATGGGTTCGAAACTGTTGAGTTGTCATTCCCGCAAGCGAAGCGCGTCGGGAATCTTTCTTTTAAAGCGATTCCGGACAAGCCGGAATGACAGACATTCACCACCCATAACTGAGGGATTACGGACAACTTCATAATATATTCATGGTTTACCTTTATCGTAACTACTCAGGTTGTCAGGTCCATGGTTCACAGCACGAGCCTCGCCAAAGGCTGGTTCACGGTTATTCGCCTTGTCCCCCCGTTTTCTTTCTGAAAACAAAGAAGGGGGACATTATGTTTTTAAAATAGTTAGTAAATCCATTCGAGTATCGGCTGCCATATCGCAATATCTTCAAGCCTCTTAATTTTCATGTTTTCTAACCTTGAACCTTAAACCCTTGAACCGTGAACCTGAGCAGTTAACCTTTATCTTTAAAGAGGATGTGTTAAAATAAAAAATATTTTCCCACGGGGGTATGGGTAATAATGAGAAAGACGGTACTTATTGTCATAATAGCATTGGGTTTTGGCTACCTGATAGGAGGCGGACTTGACAGATTTAATCCTGAAGAGAGAACCCCCCCTTATACTTATACGTTTCAGACACCTTCAGGAGTTAACGAAGGTGCGGCTTTTTCTGATATAGCCAGGGTTATAACCCCGACTGTTGTAAATATCTCAACATCAAAGATTATCCAAAGGGAGGTTTCCCCTTTATCACGATTTTTTGACAATCCTTTCGGAGACATTTTCGAGCCTTTTCAAGTGCCCAGAAAGTGGAAGGAGCAGAGTCTTGGGTCCGGGGTTATTATATCGGATGACGGATATATAATAACCAACTTTCATGTTGTTGAAAAGGCTGATGAAATCAAGGTTACCTTATACGATAAGCGGGTCTTCAGCGGTAAGATCATCGGTTCAGACCCGAAGACCGATATTGCCGTGATAAAGATATCCGCCAGGAACCTGCCGGCAATAAAGTGGGGAGACGCTGACAAACTGCAGGTCGGTGAATTTGTTCTTGCTTTTGGAAACTCTTTTGGCTTGAGCCATACCGTTACACTTGGAATTGTAAGCGCTCTTGGCAGGGCAAATGTCGGTATTGCTGATTATGAGGATTTTATCCAGACTGATGCGGCAATTAATCCCGGCAATTCCGGAGGGCCGCTTGTAAACATAAAAGGGGAGCTTGTCGGTATAAATACAGCCATATTTTCAAGAACCGGCGGATATCAGGGGATCGGTTTCGCGGTTCCGAGCAATATGGCCAGATCTGTTATGAAGCAGCTTCTAAAGGATGGAAAAGTTGTAAGGGGATGGCTTGGAGTTACGATTCAGGACGTTTCCCAGGGACTTGCGAGGGAATTTGGCCTGAGTGACTTAACCGGAGTCCTCGTAACCGACATATTCCCCGGGAGCCCGGCTGAAGAAGCCGGACTGAATAGAGGCGATGTAATCCTTGAAGTAAACGACAGGAAGGTGAAGGACGTTGTATCTTTAAGGAATATGATTTCTCAGAGCGATGTTGGGGGCAGATTAAAGCTGAAGACCTTCAGGGAGGGGAAGGAGATTATCTTTTATGCGGCTATTGTTGAACTGCCTCAGGAGATTGCTGAAGTTGTACCAGAAGAACCTGAAGATGAGGTTAGGGAAGAAGATGGACTGGCGGGCTTCAGGGTGATGGAACTTACAAGCGAGATAGCAAAGCAGCTTCGACTTTCAAGAAAGGAGAGAGGTGTAATAGTAGCAGGAGTTGTTCCCGGCAGCGCTGCGGATGAGGCGGGGATTAAGAAAGGTGACGTAATTCAGGAGATTAATAAGCAGCAGGTGACCGATTTAAAAGACTTTAACAGAATAGTTTCTCATATAAGGAATGGTGAAACGTTTTTGCTTTATATTAACAGGAGCGGAAAAAAATTCTATGTGCCTTTTAAAATATATTAATAGAAGAAAGAGGTGAAATAATGTTTTACAGGATTGCATTCCTTCTTGTTTTTATGGCTGGCGGCTATGTCCTTGGCATAAAAGAGGGTTTTACTTACGAGGGCGTCTCGTGGGGCGCGGGCGTCGGTATTTTTGTTCTTATTGTTGATTATGTCTTTGACAGGATCGGCGCCGGGTCAGTGATTGGGGCTCTGGCAGGCCTGTCGGCGGGTATTTTATTTGCCAAACTGTTCTTTTACCCCTTACAGACGTTTTTTGGAAATATTGAGGGCTCTTATGTTTCAGTAATCTTTAATATGCTTTTTGGTTACAGCGGATTACTTCTCGGTTTCAAGGTTGGCAGGAATGTTACCCTGCCCGGCATTGTTCAGATTTTCAAGAGCAAAGTGGAAGAGGAGAACATTAAGATTCTTGATACAAGTGTAATTATAGATGGCAGGATTACCGATGTATGTGAGGTCGGTTTCATGGAAGGCACCTTTGTTCTGCCGCAGTTTATTCTTCAGGAACTTCAGAATATAGCGGACTCTTCCGATTCTTTGAGAAAGGCGCGAGGGAGAAGGGGGCTTGAAGTTCTGCAGAAGATTCAGAAGATGTCGGATATTACTGTAAGGATTATTGATGAGGACTTCCCTAAAATCAAGGAAGTGGACTCCAAGCTTGTAGCGCTTGCGCGGCTTCTGGGGGGTAAGATAATAACCAATGACTTTAATCTTAGCAAGGTTGCTCAGCTCCAGGGGGTTAAGGTCCTTAATTTTAATGAGCTTGCAAATTCTCTGAAACCCATAGTCCTGCCGGGTGAGAGCATGAATATTTTTATAGTAAAGGAAGGGAAGGAATTTAACCAGGGAGTGGGCTATCTTGACGACGGAACAATGGTTGTTGTCGATAATGCAAGGAAGCTTATTAACAGGAAGATAAATGCGGTTGTTACAAGTGTATTACAGACAACGGCGGGAAGAATGATATTTGCTAAACTCAGGGAAGATGCGGAGAGAGAAGAATTCAAAACGACCCGAAACTGATCCATATGAAATTAATCGCGATTGTTCCAGCCGCAGGGCTTGGTAAGAGGTTTGATGCATCTGTCAAAAAGACCATGGTTATGGTTAAAGGATCCCCTCTTTTGATCCATACACTAATGCGCTTGAACAGGTCTAAGCTGGTATCTGAGATAATACCTGTTATTAATGAGGATGACATGGAAGAATGGATCGGTATTATTGACGGCAGTAAGATAAGTAAGATAAAGAAGATTGTCCCGGGAGGCAAAGACAGGCAGGACTCTGTATTTAATGCTCTTAGACTTCTGAAAGAAGATGACCTTGTCCTTATCCATGATGGGGTAAGACCGGTATTCCCGGTTGGACTTATTGACATGCTTGTTAATGGGATTAAGGGGTTTGACGGTATTGTGCCCGGTCTTCCGGTCAGGGAGACGATAAAGACCGTCGGCCCTGACGGTATTGTCGTTAATACCGCAAACCGTGATAAATTCTGGACTGTTCAGACCCCACAGGTTTTCCCACTTAAGGTGTTAAAGAAGGCATATGAAAGCGCTTACTCCGAGGGATTCTACGCAACGGATGACGCTGCACTTGTTGAGAGGTTAGGGGGGGAAGGTAAAGATAATCGAGGGAAGTCCTTTCAATATAAAGGTCACTACACCTGAAGATCTTGATATTGTTGAATATTTGCTTGACAAGAGCGATATTGGATTGAATTGATGAATGAATCAATCATGAGAATCGGTTCAGGTTTTGACTCACACAGGCTTGTTGAAGGCAGGAAGCTTATAATAGGCGGGGTTGAGGTTCCTTTTGATAAGGGGCTTTCCGGTCACTCTGATGCCGATGTGCTGTGTCATGCTTTAATTGACTCGATTATCGGTGCCATGGGTCTTGGCGATATAGGTGTTCATTTTCCTGATACGGATGTCAGGTGGAAGGATGCATCCAGTATTGAACTTCTTTCGATGACCTTGGAAATGATGAGAAAAAAAGGTTATAAAATATTGTGGGTTGACTCAACAATTATTGCTGAGAGCCCCAGACTTAAAGACTTTACCGCAAGGATGAAAGAGAATATCTCTGTTGCCGGGATTCCGTTAAACCTGATCAACATAAAGGTCAAGACAAACGAGGGTATGGGTTTTATCGGCAGGGGTGA
>JBCKZY010000123.1:0-4178 GCA_038918635.1 Thermodesulfovibrionia bacterium
AGTTGACTATGCATTGAAAAAATATATACTTAGATATATTACAACAAGCATCAGTATGAAACACTATATGTTCTCAGTACTAACTTGAACTTAAGGCAGAATCCAGTAATGCAACCGTATCAAAAAGAAAGCTTCGATAAATTTTGCAGCAATTACGATGCAAAACAAAGTAATACTGGAAATAGGGAGCGATTATTGGACGCCGGGTTTAAAAGTCGTTGAGGCGTTTAAAGAGAGGGGGGCCAAATTTGTTGCAGGCATTACAAATGAGTACCGCCCTGAAAGATTAAAGCGCCATAAAAACACGAAGCAGTGTTATGTTTTCTGTGCTGACAGCCGTCTGTTGCCATTTCGAGATAATTTTTTCGATTTTGTCTATATGAATGATGTTCTGGAACATATGTACAACATTAGTGACTGTTTTAAAGAGATTTACAGAGTCTTAAAGCCCGAAGGGGTTTTCTTTTCCGGGTCCGGCCCATTATGGGAGGGCGGCACAGGGCACCATTTGATTCTTGCATTAGACGGAAAGACCTACACCCTGGATGACGCGATTATTCCTCCATTCTTTCATTTAAGGCTTAATAGGAAAGGGATGGAGAAGTTCCTGATTAAAGACGGTTCTGTCTCAGCTTCACATATTGATACTATCGTAAACTGGATTTATAGAGACAATGGATTGAACAGGTTACGTATTAAGGACTATAGAAAAATTATTAAAAATACAGGATTTAATATAATTCAGTTAGACGTAAGAAAAAACAATGACAATCTGTTTTTATTAAGATTTACCCCTCTTTTCTTTGTAAAAAAATATTTTAGAAAAAATATATGCACAATAAAAATGGACTTTGCAATGCGAAAATCTATACAGAAAATATAATGGAAATAATACAACAAGTGGTTATATAAGACTTATCAAATATTGACTTATCCCTGGGAAAAAGCATTAACTTAGGCTGCTTTGAGAAGATCGGAATCCATTAAGATCGTGAGGCTTTCATAGGCCTGCATGGAAATCAACAAAGACAACTGTCGTATAAGCGTAATCATTTGCACTTATAACAGGAGTTCCTATCTTGGGAAGACTATCGACAGCCTCCTTGACCAAACACTTACAGATGCGTTTTATGAAATAATCATTGTCGATAACGCATCTACAGACAATACTGCATCCGTAGTAAGAGGTTTCAAAAGGCAGAATCTTCGTTATATTTATGAAATAAAACAGGGACTATCTTATTCAAGAAACACTGGATTCAGAAGAAGTAACGGTGAAATAGTTGCTTACATTGATGATGACGCAATAGCCAGCCATGACTGGCTTGAAAGAATTCTTCTGGCTTACTCTCATGATGAAGAAATTGTTGCTGTCGGCGGGAAGATAGTACCTGTCTGGGAGATTGATAAGCCTGACTGGATCACTCCAAACCTTTATACTTATTTTTCCTGCATTGATTGGAGCGAAAAACCTTTCTTTCTAAAGAAGGGGGCATACCTCTTCGGTTGCAATATGTCATTCAAAAAAAGCGTACTTATTGATTGCGGTGGTTTTTCAACCAGTTTGGGGCGAATCGGCAACAATCTTCTATCAAATGAAGAATGGGAATTGTTTAAATGCATTGATAATAAAGGTCTTAAGAAATACTACGATCCCGACATATACGTTGATCATACGGTCATTAGCTCAAGAATTAACTGGAAGTGGATAAAATCAAGGTTGTACTGGCAGGGGATATCAAACCTTTACTATGATTACTATGTTGAGCACTTTACTAAAACTCAACTGTTGATAAAGTATTCAAGAGAAATGAAATCCTTTTTTTCTAAGGAAATATCGAAACTCATGAATGGCCGGGGAGACCAAATATTGTTGCGCCTGTTTATTGTTCGCTATTTTGGAGCGAGTTTGCATTTTATAAAAATATGTCTTGGTCTGACAAAAAGATGAGCCGGTTCTAAACGTATTAGGAATGAACTCAAATCCATTAGTTTCGGTTATCATTACCAATTATAATTATGCCAGGTATCTTGGTGAGGCGATCGATAATGTTTTGAACCAATCTTACCGGAATTTTGAATTAATTATAGTAGATGACGGTTCAAAAGATAACTCAACTGAAATAATCCAAGATTACAGTCAGAAATTTCCCGACAAGATTATACCTATTTTAAAAGAGAATGGAGGGCAAGCTTCGGCATTTAATGCCGGCTTCAGAGCCTCTCGTGGGGAAATCATCTCCTTTTTGGATAGTGATGATTTCTGGAAACCTGAAAGGTTAAAAGAAATAGTCAATGTATTTCAAAAAGGGATATACAGCATTGTGCAACACAATATGGAGATAGCAGATGAACATTCACATTCTAAAGGTAAGCTGTACAGAGAAGGACTGTTTTCAGGAGATGCAAAAAAACTGCTTTTAGATTACTGCCACTTAGACCTCTTTGTTCCTACAAGTGGAGTTTGTTTTAGACGAGACGCCCTTGATAAAATCCTTCCTGTGCCGGAAAGTTGGAAAATATGCGCAGATGCATACCTGACAAGGATTGTACTTTTTTACGGTTTCCTCTATTCATTCGAACAACCATTGGGATACTACAGAATTCACGAGAATAACAAGTGGATGTATACAAAGCAGCAGAAGAAAACAGACATTGTTCCATTAATTATAGATGCTATAAATGTACACCTTGCCAATAAAGGTTATGGCTTCAAAGTAGATGTAATAAAAAACCCCCTTTATAGATACAAAGATATAGGACAGCGGCCTGGTTTATTAGAACCTTTTATTATCTTAAAGATGTTACCTTTATTCCCTTTTATGAGCTTTAAGGATAAAGTGGCTTTGGCTATCCAATTAAATAAGATTTTTATTGTTCGGCTATATTATAGACTCATACGACTATATAGGTCACTCAAGAAAATTGAGCTTTAATATAAATTTATTATTTTGAAATATCATCTTGTTAGATAGTTGGTTGCGATGAAATACTTTTGTAATAAGTGTTTAGATACTGTAAATTAGGAGGGGGTTAGGAAGAGATTATTAATTTACTCCGGAGAATACGTTGAAAGGAATCCTTTGCTCTAGATATGATACAACATATGGTTAAGAAACCATTAATTACCTTAATACGTCCTCTTATCAGGGGATATGTAAATAGAATACTGGCGGAGAATCTGGAGCACAAGGATACCATATTCTTAATCCCTCCATTGAACCTCTGCTGCATAGCAGCTGAATTAGAGAATAACGGTTATGATGTTACGATCTACGACTGTGAAGCAAATGATAATAGTGAGAAACTGCTTAAGAATTACCTGAAAAAAACAAAGCCTGATATAGTTGGAATCAGCCTGGTCACCTCAAATTTTCGGGGTGGACTTGAAACAGCTAAGATTGCCCGCAAGGCGCTGCCTGACGCAAAAATTCTCTGTGGCGGTGTGCATATGATGATCTTTCCAACCGAAACAATGAGTCATTCTGAATTTGATTATGGGTTTATTGGTGAGGCAGAGAAACCTTTGGTTGAATTTCTTAATACTATAATGAGCGGTTCTGATTGCCTGGATAAAATACCCGGCCTTGTATGGAGATCGGAAGGAACCATAAGGATAAACGAGCCATTTGGGTTTAATGAAAATCTGGATTTATTGCCTTATCCAGCCTATCACCTTCTCGACCTGTCCGCTTACTCTATGACTAACATTGATGGAAATATTATCTCTTTGTTTTTGTCAAGAGGTTGTCCTTTTAACTGTGGGTTTTGCTTCCGCGGCCCTCAGCTTAAGAAGGTCCGGTTCAAATCGATTGATAAAATAATTGATGAAATAGAGTATATGGTTAACAATTTTAGTGCACGGTCATTTAACTTTGTAGATGAAACAATAACCCTGAAGAAGGAGTACTTTCTTGAATTCTGTGAAAAATTGATATCCAAGGGCCTGAATATCGAATGGCAGGCCCCTACAAGGGTTACGAGCGTTGATGAGGATATTATTCGCGCGGCAAAACGGTCAGGATGCCATACATTAAGATTCGGAATAGAATCAGGCTCTGACGAGGTGCTTAAGAAAATAAACAAAGGCATTACAACAGAAAAATCACGGGAAGCAATTCGTTTATGCAAGAAATTTGGTATTACTACCGTTGGTTATTTTATTATCGGCTATCTTG
>JBCKZY010000124.1:0-4083 GCA_038918635.1 Thermodesulfovibrionia bacterium
TACGAGTGCATCAAACTTAACCCTTTATTATTTCAATGAATTTCTCCATTTTCTCTATCAGATCAAGAATAACACCTGAGATTCAATTCTCTTGGTGTCTCATCTCGGCTGTGTGGCTTTCCTAAAACTGCTCATTTTGGGTAAGATATCATATCTGTCCTAAACATGTTTTCTTGGACAGCATATTAAGATTTAAAAAAATTATTATTATAGTAAGGGGTCATTCCTGCCCCGTATCGTGGTACGGGATAAACTCCGGCAGGAATCCTGTATTTTCCATATGTTTAGCAATGCTCGGCCTCTGGATTCCCGTTTCCCACGGGAATGACGGCAAAGGCGATCTGCCTTGGACAGCATTTTTTATAATATGGCAACCTGATTTGAAAATTGACACATACATGCCAAAAAAGCTTTAAATTTGAAAATGTTACAATTGTGAAAAAGAACTTTTTAAGTTATCTTGGACAGTAGTGGTAAGATATTATAAGTCAAAGGAGGTGCTATATGGCTGTTATAGATGCGGTAGCTAAAGAGCTTCACATGAACCCTAAAGATCTTTTAAAGGAGAGTCTCAAGACCTACCTTGAGAAGAGGTTTTCAAAAACAGAAGCGGACATTTTTTTACTGGCAAAAAAATATGGGGTTAAGGATGTTTTTGAAATGGATGCAAAAGTCAAGAAAGGGCTGCTAAGTGAAAAAAACGCCTATGATGACTACTTCACTTTAGACAATCTTGAAGCAGATAAAAAGAAAATAAGGAAATTCCTGGATAAGCTCTAATGCCGGCAATTGAAGATATTAAGAGAATTGCTGAAATTGAGTTTGCGGATATTGTAAAAGATTCATATCAAATCGATCACAAATTAAGAATTATTCTTTTAAATAAGAGTTTTATAGATGTTTATATGTCTCAGAGTCTGCCGGATAAATTTGGTTTTCACTGGGAATGCAGGGACAAAAAAGGAAGAATCTACAGATACGATAATTTTCCTGATAAGAATTGGAAGGGATTAGCAACCTTTCCATATCACTTTCATAGAGGGTCTCAGGACTCTGCCGTTGAATCACCCTTCCCCTTAACTATTATTGAAGGCTTCAGGGCATTTATGGAGTTTATCAGAAGTAAAATAACCTCATAACTTGTTAACCTTGCATGCATATAAATCAAATCTGCTTTACATAACCATGATGAACACGGCTGAAGATGAATATCAGAGAAATCTGCTGGGATAGAGCATGGAAGACCTCTCCCTTCACATCCTTGACATTGCAGAAAATTCGATAACCGCGGGAGCTACAAATATATGGATAAAAATCAATGAAGATATCAAAGAAAACATTCTTCTTGTAGAGATAAGCGATAATGGAAAAGGTATGGACGAGAAGATGCTTAAAAATGCCCTCGACCCTTTTCATACCACAAGAACAACGAGGAATATCGGGCTTGGTATCCCCTTTCTTGCGGATGCGGCGAGGGAGGCTGGCGGAGATATTTCCATAAAGTCTGTGAAAGGGGAAGGCACAACCATAACAGCTACTTTCCGGCACGATAATATTGATAGAAAACCTCTTGGAGATATTGGGAAGACCCTGATAGTAATTATCGCTTCTAACCCCGGCATTGATATCGTTTTTGAGCATAAGAAAAACACTTCTGAATATCTGTTAGATACAGCAGAGATAAAAAAAGAGCTTGAAGGTGTGCCTATAAACGCGCCTGAAGTAATAAGATTTATTAAAAAGGATATAAATGTATGGTTAAATTATATAAAGCATATGATAAAATAGCCGGAGTCAGGCATCGTTTATGATTTGCCGATAATTTTTATATAGAAGACAAAACATAATATCCGTAATCAATGATATGGGGAAAAAGAAGATTTTAGTCCTTGATGACGACCCTGTCATAACCTTGAGTTGTAAAAGGATTCTTGGAGCAGAGGGCTACTCTGTCTCAACCGCTGAAAGAGGGAAGGAAGCCCTGAACAAACTGGCTGAGGATGACTTTGATCTGCTAATATCAGACATCAGGCTACCTGATATAAGCGGGATGACGGTACTGAAAGAGGCACGAGCAGTTAAACCAGATACTAATGTAGTGATGATAACCGGCTACCCCACATTAGAAGATGCTAAAGAATCCGTTAAGCTGGGGGCGGCCGAATACCTCGAAAAACCGTTCACCCCGGATTTCATGTTACACATCGCGAAAAATACATTTGCCAAGAAGGGCTGGATACTCAGGAAAGCGTTTATAGATGAATTCAGAGATTCTGTTGTGTCTCTGAGGGATGATGAAAACCCTGTAATATTTTACAAGGAGGGGACATGGGCCAGACCCGTAAAAGATGGTTTATGGGAGATGGGATGCGACCTCAGGTACTGGCTTCTAAGCGGAAACCTGGCATATATCGAATTCATTAAAGATATTGGAGAATTGACCGCCGGGAAACCCTTTGCAAGAATCTACTCAAGCACCGGCCATTGCAGTGAACTGCTTTCACCAATGAACGGAGAAATTAAAGAGATTAATACAAAGGCAAACGACGTTATGTGTGCCCTGCTCAAGGAGCATCTTTCAGAGGGCTGGTTATTATGGCTGGCAAAAGTATTACCTGGAAGCAAGGAGTAACCACTCTCTGCCGCCGGTTATTAAACTCTCTTTTAAGGTATTATATT
Source organism: Thermodesulfovibrionia bacterium (assembly GCA_038918635.1). Classification (GTDB taxonomy): domain Bacteria; phylum Nitrospirota; class Thermodesulfovibrionia; order UBA6902; family UBA6902; genus CAXMSH01. The sequence continues at coordinate 2,680 of JBCKZY010000124.1, forward strand.
ATTTTTTAATGAACTGCCCCGATGCAAAGCATCGAGGAATTCTTTTGATTACCTCAGGAGTACTATGACAGACAACGAAAGAATACTGGTAGTAGATGACGACCCTATTGTTATAAGAAGCTGCAAAAAGATATTAATATCAGAAGGGTACGATATAGACAGCGCTGCCAACGGACAGGATGCGATAAATATTCTTCAAACAAAAGACTACAGCCTGGTCATCACAGACCTTATGATGCCGGAAGTTGACGGATTAGCTCTCATAAACTGGATCAGAAATTCAAAAAATCAGGCCGGTATTGTCGTAATTACAGGTTACCCCTCTCAGGAGACCATAAAAGACGCCCTGAACCTGGGGATACTTGATTACCTTCCAAAACCTTTTACGCCTCAAGTCTTACTGGATGTCACCTCCAAGGCCATGAAGATGATAAGGATAAAGACCGTTCCTGAACAGGCACCTGAAGAAGACATGACATCCAAAATAGCGGATATTCAGAAGATAATAGCCGAGAACCGCTCCAAGCCCGGCAGCCTTATACCGGTTTTACAGCAGGCCCAGGAAATAATAGGGTACCTGCCCCCCTCTATCCAGAAACATATCGCCAGAGGGCTGAATATACCTGTAAGTGAAGTTCATGGTGTAGTTTCATTTTATTCATTCTTTACCATGAAACCGAAAGGCAAACACAGCGTTAAGGTATGCCTCGGGACAGCATGTTATGTAAAAAGAGCCGAGGAGATACTCGATAAACTCAGGGAAACACTTAATATAGACGTCGGCGAGGTCACCCTGGACAAAAAATTCTCTCTTGAAAGCGTCAGGTGTCTCGGGGCATGCGGCCTTGCCCCTGTTGTTGTTGTTGATCAAAACACTCATGCATCGGTTGATCCTGTAAAAACTTCAGCAATACTTGAATCGTATGATTGATAATACACTGAACATATTGTTTGTTTATAATATTGCTAATAAATTTAAAGGAGCCCGGCAATGGGAAAACTGAAGATTGCGGATTTACTGAAGATTAAAGAAGAACACAAGGCAACTTCCACATTAAGGGAAGGCGGCTTCAGGGTAAAAGTTACCATCCATATGGGGACGTGCGGAATTGCGGCAGGCGCCAGAGACGTAATGAGCGCCCTGCTGGATGAAATTGAGAAGAGCAATGCCTCGGATATTATCGCTATGACCTCTGGATGCGCTGGGCTATGCAGCCGTGAACCTATGGCAACGGTTGAAATTCTTAACAACCCTCCTGTTAAATACGTGGATTTAACGGATGCCAAGATAAGGAAAATATTTAACGAGCACATTAAAGGTGGAAATATGGTTGAGGATTATGCGCTTGTTATCGGAAGCGAAAGAGCATATTAACAAATTGTTACTATACATATAATGAGGAA
>JBCKZY010000125.1:0-4058 GCA_038918635.1 Thermodesulfovibrionia bacterium
GCCGCCCCGGCATTACGGACCGTGGGAAAGGGTAGTCTCGCTCTTGACGGAAGGGCTGGTTGCCAAAGGGATTGACGTCACCCTTTTTGCCACGGCGGATTCAATAACGAAAGGACGGTTGCATGCCGTTTGCAAGGGGGGCTATGAAGAGAACAAAACGATAGAACCCAAGGTCTGGGAATGCCTTCACATTTCTGAACTCTTTGAGCGATCTGATGAATTTGACCTGATTCACAACCATTTTGATTTTCTTCCCTTAACATACAGCAAACTGGTGATGACACCTGTAGTCACAACGATTCACGGCTTTTCATCCCCCCACATCCTTCCTGTCTATGAAAAATATAACGGAAAGGCCTTCTATGTGGCCATTAGCGAGGCAGACCGTTCGCCGAAGCTGAATTACATTGCGACGATCCACCACGGCATTGACATAGATGACTTTACATTCGTACCTGAACCCGAGGACTCCCTTCTCTTTTTCAGCCGTATCCACCCGGAGAAAGGCGCGAAAGAGGCGATTGAAATTGCCCGGGCCGCGGGCAAGAAGTTAATCATGGCCGGAGTAATTCAGGACGAGAGTTATTTTAAGTCCGAGGTTGAGCCCCATATTGACGGTGATAATGTCACCTATGTGGGAAGCGTGGGTCCGGACCAAAGGGATGAGCTTCTCGGCAAGGCGTCAGCCTTACTGCATCCCATCAGCTTTGATGAGCCCTTCGGTCTTTCAATTATTGAGGCCATGTGCTGCGGAACCCCTGTGATCGCTTTTAACCGCGGCAGTATGCCGGAGCTGATACGGCATGGTATTAACGGTTTCCTGGTTTCTAATGTGGAGGCGGCGGTTGACTCCGTAAAAGAGTTATCCACAATCGACCGCTCGTCCTGCCACAGGTTTGTGGTGGAGAACTTTTCTACCGGGCGTATGGTAAACGATTATCTCAAGGTCTACAAAAAGATCCTTGAACGGGCAAAACGTGAAGACCATCGTCCCTGGGGATACTATACTGTGTTCTCAGATGAACCGAATCACAAGGTTAAGAGTATTCACGTCTTTCCCGGCAAGCGCCTGAGCCTCCAGAAGCACCAGCGCCGAGCGGAACACTGGATTGTGCTCTACGGTGAAGGTTTGGTTACATTGGATGGGAAACAGATCAGGCTTAAAAAGGCCGATTCCATCGATATTCCCAAAGGGGCGGTTCATCGTATTGAAAATCCGACAAACGAAAATATGGTTTTTATTGAAGTCCAGACTGGAGACTATTTAGGTGAAGATGATATTGTAAGACTTGAGGATGACTTCGGTCGCAAATAGAGGAGAATGTTTTGAAAAATAATGTGGTTAATAGATATGAAAAAAACCCCATTCTGACCCGGCATGATATCCCCTATCCCGTTTCCACCGTTCACAATGCCGGTGTGGTCAAGCATAATGGGAGATACGTAATGCTCTTCCGCTCTCATCTTCTAAATGGCCGGTGCGTCATTGGTCTGGCTGAAAGCGAAGATGGCTACTCATTTACTGTAAGCCCGGAACCTTTCCTTGTTCCAGCAAAACAGGGAGTCTTCGCCGAATACGAAGAGTATGGGGTAGAGGACCTGCGTATCTGTGCCATGGATGACGAGTACCTGCTCACATACAGCGCATACTCCAGGCATGGTGTGAGGATTGCCCTTGCGCGAACCACGGATTTTATCAGGGTCGAACGTATTGCTCTCATCTCCCAGGCAGACATGAGAAACGTCGTGATCTTCCCACAGAAGTTTGACGGGAGATATGCCCGTCTTGATCGTCCTCATTCCGAGATATCACCCTGGTCCATTTACATCTCTTATTCACCTGATCTGATCCATTGGGGAGACTCGAGGGTGGTTATGAAACCGGTGACTTACCACTGGGATGAACTGAAGATAGGCCCTGGAGCCACGCCATTCAGGACCGATAAAGGGTGGCTCCATATCTATCACGGGGTCTACCGGACAATGGCTGGTGCTGTGTACAGGTTAGGCGCGGCGTTACATGATCTGGATGACCCATCCAGGGTGATCGGAATCTCTGATGACTGGATACTGGAGCCAGAAGATCCCTGGGAAAGGACAGGCTATGTCCCCAATGTTGTCTTCACCTGCGGGGCGGTCCCGGAAGAGGACGGCACTGTAAAGATATATTGGGGCGGCGCGGATACCGTAATGTGTGCCGGGTCCGCTCAAATAAGGGATCTCGTGGAGATCTGCCTGATTAATTCAAGGGCGCCTTATTAGCAAATATCCGGGTGGGCGCGGTGGCGAGAGATAACTAGACAAATGAAAACAGCTGTTATTGTGGCCCATCCGGATGACGAAACCATCTGGGCAGGAGGTTTGATAATATCCAATCCAAATTGGGGTTGGTTTGTATTGTCATTATGCCGTGCAAGTGATAAAGATCGGGCTCCTAAGTTCTACAAAGCACTCGGGGCTTTAGGTGCCGACGGAACAATGGGTGATCTAGACGACAGTCCTCATCTCAAGCCAATACGCACTCAAGAGATCCAACAAAACATCCTTTCCTTACTTCCTTTAATAAAATACGATCTTATAATAACTCACCACCCGAAAGGTGAATACACTTCTCATTTACGACATGAACAAATCGGTAACGCCGTAATAAAGCTTTGGAAAAGTGCCAATATTGTTTCTGATAAGTTGTGGTTGTTTGCTTATGAAGACGGACAAGGAAAATATCTGCCAAAGCCTGTCGAGAAAGCTGATTCAGTGTTAAACTTGACGCAAAGCATATGGTATAAAAAACATAAAATAATTACAGAAATATATGGTTTTGCCAATGATAGTTTTGAAGCTGAATGCGCACAAAAGACTGAGGCTTTCTGGCAGGTTAATTCTACCAAAAAACTTTAAAGTATTCGTAATTAAGAGAGGTGGTTAAAATGAAAATCCTGGTGTTGTTTGATCCGACTTCTCCCGGAGGGATTGCTACCCAGGGAGCACTTTTATACCGGGGCCTCAAGGAGCTAGGAGTTGACGTATGTAGTGTTCATTTTGAAGCATCAACTGAAAAGGAGTGGTATTACAGATGGTTTAAACCGGATATCGTTGTGGGGATAGGCTATTGGGGGCACACCCCTCATATAGTGCTTCATCCAAAACGTTATGGTGTTCAACCTGTTCCCTGGTTAATAGCGGACGGCTATGTGGCGAATTATCATGAGATATTGAATTCGTTGCCGTTGATTTTAGTTACTTCAAATTGGGTTAAAGAAACATATATGAGAGACGGGATAAAAGGAGACAACATAGAGGTATTGCCCATTGGTTGTGATACAAATGCATTTACCCCGATGGATCAGAATGATTCAAAAGTACAAGCTGTTCGTAATACATTCGGGATACCTGAAGACCAGTTAATGCTTTTAACTGTAGGAGGAGATGCCGCTTCCAAAGGAGCTCAGGAAGTCATGCAGGCATTAGCGCTAATTGACCGAAAAGCGCCGGATTGGAAATATATATGTAAGGTTTGGCCACAGGCCCGTACAAAAGCCCAAAACCTTATTGACCTGCAAATGGCCACTCATTTGGGTATAGATAAAAATATGTTTTATTCTGAAGGTATCATGTCGAGATACTTTATGCCGTATTTACTTGCAGCTTGTGATATTTATGTGTCTCCCTCCAGATTAGAAGGATTTGGTATGCCGGCTGTAGAGGCAAATTCTTGCGGAAAACCGGTATTGGCAATCAATGCCATGGGTTTTTTAGATACAATGAAACATGGGAAAACTGCATTTTTAGCGAATGTTGCCACCCAAATTGTAGTGAACGAAGCCATCGTTGGTGAAGAATCCGGTTATGAAGCGGGACACCGAGTTCTTTTTAACGCTCCCCGAACTGTAGACTTTCGGGCCAGTGTTTATGATATAGCAGATTATCTTTTAAAGTTGATGGAAGACGCTGATTTACGCAAAAAAATGGGTGAAGCTGGACGCAAAAGAGTAGCAAAGCTTTTTGACTATAAAATAGTAGCCGAAAAATTTGTAGAAATTGTTTCCAATCGTTTAGGG
>JBCKZY010000126.1:0-3806 GCA_038918635.1 Thermodesulfovibrionia bacterium
GCCAGTAGTGCATAAAAATAAGAATAAATCCTGTCAATCCTGTCAAAATATTATTATAATTTCAGGGCAGTTGCGGTTTGTGATATTTTATATTGACATAACCCATAAATACGCATAATATAAGAGAGCATTTCTTGACAATCCATTGTTGATGTACTCGTAAAAAGTTATGGTATGGCTAAGTAAAAATTTTGATATACAAGGCGTAGTCTGTTTTTAAGACCGAGACTATACATATAGTGAGGCGCAAGAGATAAAAGAACTCTCAACCAGGGAGAAGGCATTATACGCGTACGTTGCATTTATATTACTTGTAATTGCGTATAATGCCTTCTCCTTTTCCTTCTTCAAGTACCTGATTCCGGCATTCCTTATATCTCTTCCATTTGCTCTTCAGGGAAGACTTAATCTCAATTTCAAGCTTAAGGACGCGTTGCAGGGTTTTATCGCTTCAGCGGCCATTTTAGCGCCTTTCTGGCTCATTATGACAGCCCTCGGTAGCTCTTTCACCCTTCCATACCTGATGACAGTTGTCTTTCAGCTTCTGGCGGTCTCACTGCCTGAAGAGGCCTTCTTCAGGGGATTTCTGCAGGAGAATCTTGGGAATAACCTCAAGGGGGTTGTAGTGGTGAGCATCTTCTTCTCCATAGCACACCTGCCAGGCTTCATAATCAACGGGGACGTCAATTCGGTACTGACCTTCTTTCCCTCACTTGTCATGGGGTACCTGTATATGAGGACATCCAACATCCTGCCGTGTATCATCTTTCACCTCTTTGCTAATATCATTTTTACAGGATTGCAATAATATAAAGACAGGGTTCGAGGATTCTAGGAGTCAGGGGTTCAAGGGTAGAAAAATTAAATATAAATAATTAAATTTTTCACCCGATTAAGGTAGTAATTGGTTTTTTTAATTTGCAACTCTGTGCCTTTGCCCCTTAATTTCTTTCCTGCCTTTTGTTTTGTATTTCACTTGGCCCCTAGAACCCTTGAATCCTCGAACCCTGTCAATCATTGATTATCCTTTACTTTCAGGTCTCTTTTTAATAACATAATGTAATTGAATTTCCATTTTTCGCATTTAAGTTTAAAGATGCTTGTAATATGAGTTTTTGTAATATCGGTGTTTATCCGCGTTTATCTGTGGCCAGATGCTTTTTATAGGTTAAATTATTAATTCGCATTGTTGATGTATTATGGACGGCTGAAGTCTGTCCGGTATCCTGAGAAAGAGAGGTGTAATAACAGGTCATGTCAAATCTTAGATATTTATCTTCCGGAGAATCACATGGAAGGGCCCTGACCGGCATCATCGAGGGGATCCCTTCCGGGCTTATCATCAATTCAGACGTAATAGACAGGGAACTTAAAAGACGCCAGGGAGGACACGGCAGGGGCGGCAGGATGAAGATAGAGGCTGACCGTGTTCAGATACTCTCCGGGGTCAGGAAGGGAAAGACCACCGGTTCCCCTATATCTCTGCTGATAGAGAATAAGGATTGGCAGAACTGGCAGGATGTCATGAGCGTCGAGCCGGGCAGGAAGGCGGGAGATGCCGGGAGGGCTGTTACCTCGCCCAGACCCGGTCATGCCGACCTTGCCGGTGCTATCAAGTATGACCATAAAGATATCCGTAATATACTCGAACGCTCCAGCGCGCGTGAAACTGCAATGAGGACAGCCCTTGGAGCGGTAGCAAAGATATTTCTCTCTGAAAACGGGATTGAAACAGGGAGTCATGTTGTACGGATCGGAAGTGTCGGGTACACGAGACCGGGAGACGGAATTAAGGATAAGGAGCTTTTAAGTATCTTTAAAAGTGCCGAAAAATCCCCTGTCAGATGCGCTGATACCGGTGCTTCGGCAAGAATGGTCAGGGTGATTGACAGGGCGTTAAGGGATGGGAACTCTCTTGGTGGTGTTTTTGAGGTCTTTGTGACCGGATTGCCCGTGGGTCTTGGTGACCATATTCAATGGGACCGCAGACTCGACGGAAGGATCGGACAGTCTATGATGGGTATTCAGGCCATCAAGGGTGTGGAGATAGGTGACGGGTTTGGGATGGCTTCAAAGTCAGGTTCTGATGTGATGGATGAGATATTCTACAGAGCACAGAGCACAGAGCACAGAACAAAGACATCCGGGGGGTTTTACAGAAAGACAAACCATGCCGGAGGTATCGAAGGCGGTATGACAAACGGTATGCCCCTGCTTGTGAGGGCAGTTATGAAGCCGATCCCCACACAGAGGCGGCCGCTGAGGTCAGTCGATATTATCGACAAGAAAAGCCTTGAGGCGGCGTATGAACGTTCAGATACCTGCGCCGTCCCTGCCGCCGCTGTGATAGGCGAGGCGATGATCGCCCTTGTGATCGCCGATGTGTTTCTTGAAAAGTTCGGTGGTGACAGCATGAAAGAGACCGGCAGGAACTACAAGGGATACCTCAGGCAGGTGAAGGGGTTTTGACTTTTATATCATATCCAAACAGGTTGGTATGATCTTGAGGGTTTAAGGATTCAAGGGGCCGAGGAATTTATCATTGACCATTAACCATTGACTATTTGTTATTTAAAAAATGGAAAACAATAAATGAACAATGATTCGCCACAGGACGAATCTCGCCGTCGCGGACAAATGATAAATTAATGGCTCATCCGGGTTTTGTATGGGACCTTGAAGTGATATGAAAGTTCCCTCCCCTTTAAGGTGGGAGGGTAGTGATATATAAGTTCCCTCCCCCTTGAGGGGGGAGGGTTAGGGTGGGGGTGTACCAGGATTAATGAATAAGCTGGGCAATACAGCCAGGGCCTTTGGAAAAAGTCAAACAGATGCTGAAAAACTGATATGGAGACATGTAAGGGCAAAACAGATGGAGGGACTCAAATTAAGAAGGCAGCAGCCAATTGGCAATTATGCTGTTGATTTCATATGTCTTGAGAAATCATTGGTGATAGAGGTGGACGGTGGGCAGCACGCAGAGAATACGAAGGACGAAGAAAGAGATGCACGGCTTACTTCGGAGGGCTATAAGGTCTTAAGGTTCTGCAACAATGAGGTGCTGACTAACAGGGAAGGAGTATTAGAGGTGAAAAGAGGAAATTGTTTGAGTCACCCTCCCCTAACCCCTCCCCTCAAGGGAGGGGAAAGCTGATGGTTTCCCACACAAAAGCCGGATGGGCCAAATTAATTAACTTAAACCCTTTAATACCTTGTTTTGTAGACGGGCCTGCCTGTCCGGTAGGCAGGGATGAAAAGTTTTCCTTTTTGTTTTCCCCCTTTGGAAAAGGGGGGAAGACAAATTCAATAATCAATTGAGGATTTCATGAAAATAGTCCTGACAGGTTTTATGGGCACGGGAAAGACCTCTGTCGGCAGGGAACTCAGCAGCAGGCTCGGCATCCCTTTTATTGACACTGACGTGCTTATTGAGGAACGGGAGGGCATGCCCATATCCCTCATCTTCAGGGAGAAGGGAGAGGAGTATTTCAGAAGTCTTGAGAGGGCAACTGTTGAGGAAGTCTCAAAGATGTCTGACGCGGTCATCGCCACGGGCGGCGGCGTTATAAAGAACAGCAGGAATGTTGATGACCTCTCCAGAGGAGGGATAGTCATATGGCTGAAGGCTGACCCGGGTATCATCCTTAAGAGGGTTATGGCGGAAGGGGGCAAGAGACCCCTGCTCAATGTTGAGGAGCCGCTCAGGGAGATAAGGAAACTGCTCTCTGAAAGGGAGAGGTTCTACCGTAGGTCGGATATGGAATTTGATACAGATTATATAACGCCCGGAGAGGCTGCTGAAGAGA
>JBCKZY010000127.1:0-3759 GCA_038918635.1 Thermodesulfovibrionia bacterium
TATTATTTCCTTACATTTATTTTGCCTTCCGCTATTCATTTATATTTGCAACTTTGGCCCTTTGCACCTTTCTGTTATCGTTCAATAATACTGTGTCGTATCAGCCCTCCCGGCACATACCATTTGTGCAGGTTATAGCTTATGCCGATCGGTGTGGGCTTTATACCATGGAACCTTGAGTTAACAATAGGTGTCGCATCCGGCACATACAAAAATATATACGGCAGTTCCTCAGCGAGAATCTCCTGGAATCTGAAATACGCCTTCTTCCTCTCTTCCCGATCAAAGGTTCTTCTGCCCTTTTCAAGAAGGGCATCAACTTCAGGATTATCATAACTGACAAAATTAAACTCCTTCTCTTTTGTCTTACCTGAATGCCAAATATCGTACTGGTCCGGTTCAAACCCAAGGCTCCAGCCAAGGACAACCACCTCAAAACGCCTCTTATCTATGAATTCATTAATAAACGCGCTCCACTCAAGCACCCTGATATTCACCTTAATGCCTATCTTCTTAAGCCTCCACTGTATTATTGTCGCTGTATTCTTCCTCAGGTTATTCCCCATATTGGTAAGGATTGTGAATTCAAAAGGCCTGCCCTCTTTTTCAAGCATACCGTCTCCATCCGCATCTTCCCATCCCGCTTCCTTAAGGAGCTTTTTTGCCTTCTCCTGATTATACCCATACTTCTTCACATCCGGGTTGTAATACCAGGTACCAGGGACATAAGGACCGGTGGCTGGCCGTCCGAGACCGAACAGGACAACATCCACTATCTCCATTTTATCAATAGCATGTGCTATAGCCTGCCTTACACGCTTATCCTTAAAGAAGGGGTGTTTTAGGTTGAACCCCATGTAGGTATAGGAGGGGACAGGGTAGCGAAATTTCTGGAAATTATTCCTAAAAAAGCCTGTATCGGTCTGTTTTTTATATTGAATCGGGGTCAGTCCCATCATATCAACACCGCCTGCCTGCAGTTCAAGGAACATTGTTGCGGTATCAGGGATCACCTTGTAAATATACCTATCAATATAAGGCCTCCCCTCAAAGTAGTCCGTGTTAGCATCGAGTATGACCCCGTCATCAGAACTCCATTCCCTGAATTTATAGGGGCCCATTCCGACAGGAGCTCTTCCAAAATCTGCCTTGGTAATATCCTTACCCTCTAGCAGGTGTCTGGGTAAGACCACTAAGTTCCCCCATGTTGCAAGGGCAGGGGCAAACGGCTTTTCATATGTGACCCTGAAGGTGTATGTATCAAGAACCTCTGCCTTGCTGACCTGAAGGTAATCTTCCTTGTACGGGGTTGGTGTATCCTCCTTTATGATGGTTTTATAACCGAACATAATATCATCAGCGGTAAACTCAACGCCGTCGGTCCACTTGATCCCCTTTTTGAGATAAAAGGTTATTACAAGACCGTCGGGGGAGATATCCCATGACTCAGCCAGATCCCCTGTAATGGAAAGGTCCGTGTCATACTTTACAAGCCCGTTAAAGATAAGACCCGCCACCTGATGTGAGGAGCTGTCACCGGCGAGCATCGATATAAGCACACTGGGCTTGCCTATTGATCCGGCTATTAAAGCGTCTCCATACGCGGGTATATCAGGGACATCATCCCGTTCAGCCGCAACCGTATTGAACTGCTCGCCCTTACATCCGTAAAGGAGTATACAGAGCAGGATAAAGGCATATAAGATAATCGTCTTTTTCATGACTTCTGCAGGCGGCTCAAAACAAAACTGATGACCTTAAGAGATTCATATTATTGGTTCTTTCTCATTTTAAGTGGGTAAACTCATTGTGTTTGATGGAGTTACTGCAATCGCTTTCCCCTCCCTTGAGGGTCGAAGACTCGCCGAGGAGAGGAGGGGATTAAGGGGAGGGTGTTTAGAACATTTCATCTTTATAACCTCTAACACACCTTGAATATTTGTTAATACTTCATTATTCCAAAACCTCAGGACTTGAAAATTCTGACTTTTAAGCCAAGCATCCCTTTCTTTGTCTCTGTCTGCTTCTAAATGCTGTCCTCCATCTGCTTCAACAATAACCATCTTTTCAAAACAAACAAAATCCACAATATGCTTTCCTATCGGCTGCTGCCTCCTGAACTTAAGCCCTTCTAATTGCCTGGCTCGCAAGTGTTTCCACAATAACATCTCAGTATCTGTAGACTTGTTCCTGAGAACTTTGGCTGTTTTTATAAGAAGTTTTGGCATCTTATATTCCCCCTCCCCTTAATCCCCTCCCGCCAGGGGAGGGGAAAAGTTACCCACTTGTTTTGAGAAAGAGCCTTATTTATGATGTGACGTTAAGTTAATAAATATTATATATATTGTCAAATTATATGTATAAGTCAATATTTGCATTTACATGAGTTGATTTGAAAAGGGTGCAAGGATTCAAGGGCGCATGCCGGAATAACACGTTATTCATGACTTGACAATAGTGGTACGGGATAAACTCCAGCAGGGAACTGCAAGGTATGAGATTCTCGATGCGAGGCGGAGTTTACTCGTATCGAGCGATAGTCGCTTCGACCTGTTCCCTGCTTACTGCCTGCTGGGACAAGCCCTGAACCGTATGGTACAGGGCAAGCTTCACAGGAAACCCTGGATTCCCGATCAAGGTCGGGAATGACAGACATAAGGAGTAGATCATTAACCCCGAAACAGATCTTCGAGGATTTCTTTTGATTAAAAGTGACAAATTATGTCATTAACGACATTTCATATGAGTACTTTAAATGACAGGCCAAAAATTATCATTACTAAAATCCTTGTAATTCAAGCATTTCAACTTAATAAAACCTTCTGGCACGATAAATGCTCTATTAAGTCCATCATGATTAAATTAAATAACAAATCTAAGGAGGTGACGTTAGGAGGAAGTGTAGTACTTTTAAGATGTAAAACACTTTTAATTAAAGAAGGAGGAAGTGAACATGTTTAAAGCTATGCAAAATTTAAAAGAACAAAAAGGGTTTACACTTATCGAGCTTCTGATCGTTGTTGCCATCATCGGTATCCTGGCGGCTATCGCTATCCCTGCTTATATAGGTGCGCAGGAAAAAGCGAGGAAGTCAACACTTATTAAAGCAGCAGCTTCAGCCGAATCAGACCTTCAGCACTGGATGAACTCCGCGGTTAAAGGCGGAAACACTGCGAATCCGGGATCCGCCCTTATTGAGGTTGATACAAACTGGGACGGGCTGATTAGCACTGGTGATTCCACTAACACGGTTCTGCGTGGCGCTCTTGATGCTTCAGTAGCAACCACACTCGCTTATGCAACTGCACGAGAGGATGAATCTTCTCCATGGAAAGGGATGGACGACTGTGTCTCTGTATTGTTCTTTGATAAAGCAGCTCTTGCAATGCCGTTGGCTAACGTTGCTATTGCTCCTGCTGACGCCTGCAGAGTGAATTTGTATGGCGGAACTACCGGAAGTAACATCGGAGTTCTTGGCACGAGTAATGGTCCGGGTGGAAGTTTAACGGCCTCAACTGAAGAATTGCATAGAAAGACTGTAGGCTCCGAGTAACACGTTTTCAAAGGATTTCTCAAAAGGGGGACATCTTTTCGATGTCCCCTTTTTCTTTATCTGAATTATCGCGAGACACTTTACCCCGTCGCTATTTCATAAGTCTTTCTGTTCATGGTAATATGATTAAATCGCTTTTACATCAGCGCCCTGGAGCATCTCATTCCTGCTCATGAAATTATCGCGCTAAATTACTTTCTAAGGAG
>JBCKZY010000128.1:0-3729 GCA_038918635.1 Thermodesulfovibrionia bacterium
GCCCTGATATACCTAAATTTAATAGAAACGTCTAATTTTAACCTGCTTTCCGTTTCTTTATTTGCGCAAATAAAAACACAGCTACGGATATCACTATGGTAAAGACCGCCACTTTTGCAAGAGGGATACATCCGGATGACGCAAAGGGATTAACCTCTGACAAAGCGATAGAGACCGCGCATGTACCCAAAAGGGTAGTAATCCCTTTAAGTCAGCATATCGGCGCACCCGCAAAACCCGAGGTTGAGATAGGAGATGCAGTCAGGAAGAACCAGGTTATAGCTTCTCCCTCCGGTTTTGTATCCGCTCCCATTCATGCATCTATTTCAGGAAAAGTTATAGCACTTAGCAACTTCCTTCACCCTTCGGGCAGGATGATTCTTTCCGTAGTAATTGAAAGCGACGGGAGCGACGAAAGCATCCCTCTGCATGATAATCCTGATTATACGGGCCTCAGCGCGGATGAGATCAAGAACGCGATAAGAGATGCCGGTATTGTTGGGCTGGGTGGTGCGGCCTTTCCCACCAATGTAAAGCTGTCACCTCCAAAAGAAAAACCGATAGATACCGTTATACTCAACGGGGCAGAATGCGAACCATATCTCACCGCTGACCACAGACTTATGGTCGAAAAACCTTTTGAGATCGTAAAAGGACTGCAGCTGATCATGAAGACTGTCGGCGTAAAGAAAGGGTATATCGGAATAGAGAGCAACAAGCCTGACGCGATCAGTGCTATGGAGAAAGCCGCAGCTGATACATCCGATATAGTTGTAAGCCCTTTAACCGTCAAGTACCCCCAGGGAGCTGAGAAGATGCTTATCAAGGCTATTACCGGCAGGGAGGTGCCCGGCAAGGGGGGACTTCCGATGGATGTGGGTGCTGTTGTCCAGAATGTAGGAACATCGTTTGTTATTTATGATGCCGTCAGATACGGCAAGCCTCTTATAGAAAGAGTCGTAACAGTCACGGGTAAAGGGGTGAAAGAGCCTAAAAACCTGTCCGCACGCATCGGGACACTTATAAAAGAGCTAATAGAAGAGTGCGGGGGCCTTACCGGCGATGCGGCCAAGGTTATAGCGGGCGGACCGATGATGGGGTTTGCCCAGTGGAGCCTTGATGTGCCTGTTGTAAAGGGTATGTCCGGCATCCTGGTCCAGACTGAAGATGAGATACCCACTGAAGAGTACTGCGCATGCATTCGGTGCGGCCGCTGTATAGATATATGCCCGATGGGCCTTAACCCTTCAATGCTGAGCATACTGTCTGAAACAGGCCACTATGAAGAGGCAAAAGATTACAACCTGTTTGACTGTTTTGAGTGCGGTTCCTGCGCATTCGTCTGCCCTTCAAGGCGGCCGATAGTGCAGTTCGTCAGGCTTGCAAAATCACAGACAAAACCATGATATGGCGCTTTTGCCATATTATAGAATTCAGGAGAACTGATGGCCGGTGATTTAAAGAGAGAACAATTTACTGTGTCCGTAAGCCCTCACGTGAGGGACGAAGAGACCGTAAGCCGTATTATGTGGTGGGTAAACCTCTCGTTGTCCCTGCCCCTTTTGATGTCATTCTATTATTTCGGCTTACCCGCGGTTTTCGTCACGGCTCTATGTATTGTTACTTCCGTTCTTTCTGAGCATATATATCAAAAAGCTCTGGGCCAGAAGAGTACGATATCTGACGGGAGCGCTTTCCTGACGGGTATGCTTCTCGCCATGAACCTTCCGCCCGGGGTCCCCTTTTATATACCTGTTGTTGGTTCCTTTATAGCGATAATCATTACAAAAATGCTTTTTGGCGGTTTAGGATATAATATTTTCAACCCGGCGCTTATCGGCAGGGCTTTCCTCCTGATCTCTTTTCCAAAGGCCATGACCATATGGACTGCGCCTGCAACAGCCTTTGCCTGGCTCGATGCCAAGACAACCGCAACCCCTCTTGGAATCCTGAAAGAGGAAGGTCTGGGAAAACTCATCGAGACGTTTGGAAGCAAAGAAGACCTCTACATTAACCTCCTTACCGGCAACACAGCGGGATCGATCGGAGAGACATCCGCAATTCTTCTCCTTTTTGGCGGAGCAGTTCTCCTCCTTAAAAGGTATATAACATGGCACATACCGTTTTCTTTCATGGCAACGGTCGCCGTTCTCGCATGGGCCTTTGGTGGGGAAACATTATTCACAGGGGACCCGGTTATTCACCTTCTGAGCGGGGGACTCATCCTCGGGGCCTTCTTCATGGCTACTGACTACGTTACCTGCCCCACAATCAGAAATGGCCAGATAATATTTGGTGTAGGATGTGGCGCCATCACAATGCTTATAAGACTTAAAGGCGGTTTCCCGGAGGGTGTAATGTTCGCGATCCTGTTAATGAACTGTTTTGCACCGATTATTGACAGGAGCGTTAAGCCGGACCTCTTCGGAGCCGTTAAGGAAAAGACAAAATGACCTCAAAAGAGATGGCAAAGATTACTTTTAACCTTGTCGTAATATACCTGGTTGGAGGGCTTATACTTGCAGTAGTTTATGGAATAACGTCCCCTATCAAGTTTCAGAAGGAAAAAGCCGAACTGGAAGCTGCTCTTTTGACCATGATACCCGAAGCTGACAATATAGAGGAACTCGGCGAATGGGAACCCCATCATAAGCACGCTAAATACTATGTCGGTCAAAAATGCGATGAAGTCCGGATGAATATTGTTACAGATGCCAAAACCGGTGAGGAAAAAGAGGAAAAAGAGTGCATCGGACCGGAAGACATCGGATATATTGTTGACGGTTACGGCAAAGGATATTCGAGCTATATACATGTGCTATCATCAGTTGATAAAAATTTCGCATTAAAAAAGATAAAGATCCAGGGACACGGCGAGACACCGGGACTGGGAGATGAGATAGAAAAGGACTATTTCCTGAACCAGTTCAAAGGGAAGAGAGCCGATCAACTCATTGTAATTAAAGGAGAAACAGAAGATAAGATAGAGGCGATTACAGGCGCTACCATCTCAAGCCGCGCCGTTGCAGAGGACGCCGTAAAAAATGGGGTAGAAATGCTTGAAGAAAAACTTTCCAAAGGGGTGGCGGAATGAGTACCAAACCTAAAAGCAACTGGGAATTATTAAAGAACGGCATGTTCGGAGAGAACACAATATTCCGTATGGCGATAAGCCTGTGCCCTTCCATTGCCGTAACAAACAGCCTTAAGAACGGAGTTGCCCTCGGAATAGCCGTCATATTCGTTCAGACCATGGTCAATATTACTGTTTCACTAATAAGGAATTTTATTCACCCGAAGATAAGGATTCCTATATTTATGCTAATTATAGCGGGCTATGTAACCATAATTGATATGTTAATGTCCACATATTTTAGAGAAATATACGCGCAGATAGGTCTTTATATACAGATAATCGTCGCGTTTGCTTCCATCTTCGCAAGGGCCGAGGTCTTTGCAAGCAAGAACAGGTTCATTCCGTCTCTTTTTGACGGTTTAGGTATGGGCATAGGCTTTCTGCTTGCAATGATAGTTATCAGCTTTTTCCGGGAACTGCTTGGCAAAGGTGAACTGTTTGGGTATACGATAGTGGCAGGAAAGCCCCTTCTTATTATGATCCTGCCTGCAGGGGGTTTTCTGGCGGTCGGTCTTCTTATGGGGTTCTTCAACTGGATTGATATGAAATTTTACGGGGGCAAAGGCGCTTCCGGTGTTTAACATTATTACAGG
>JBCKZY010000129.1:0-3727 GCA_038918635.1 Thermodesulfovibrionia bacterium
GAGCCGAAAGATTTTTGGTGTGGAACTCCATTTATAATTAAGTTATTAAGATAATAATAATGCATATAATAATTGTAAATTTGAATCTAATCTTTTGCAGATTACCCTACAAAATTGTAGTACCTACAATTATGTAGGATTGGTTTGTTTTCTAACTATCTGATATTTCAGCATTTTGATGTTGGCATGCTTCTTGATATTAGAGGGCTGATAATATTCGAATCTCTATCAGGAGGGAATTCATGAAAATGGTTTCAGCCGTAATAAAACATTTTAAACTCGATGATGTCAGGAAGGGCCTTACAGACATAGGTATGCCGGGATAGTCTGCTTTAATGCCGTAACGATCATGAAGAGGGTCTTCAAGGTTGACGATTCACTGGACGTCTTTCCTGTTCACGGTGTAGGGGGTATTACAGGTACACTCCTGGCAGGTATTTTTGCTTCAACAGGACTTGGAATATTCAGTGGACAGGGGTTTGCGCCAGGCATTAACAGTATTACCGGACAGTTTCAGGTGCAGTTGATCGGTGTTGTAGCGACCGCCGCATATACCGCAATCGCGACTTATGTAATACTCAAGGTAGTTGAAGCAATTACCGGTCTCCGTGTCAGTCCTGAGACAGAATCAACAGGGCTGGACATTGAAGAAGATGGTGAACAAGGATATTATATATAATTATCACTAATAAGGTTCAAAGTTCAAGAGTTCTCCCGATAAATCGGGATTCGCTGAGGCGAAAAGGTTCAAGGTTAGAAAACAGTGGAAATTAAGTGATCTGTGAATACAGTGACGAGTGAAGGGTGATAGGTAATGGGTGATAGGTTTTGGTGACTGACAAATGAAAACAGACGTCTGTATTCCTGTCTTTTACTGGTCGTTCTGAATTATCCGTTATAATTTAAAGAGAGTAACTCATAAATACAGTTTATAAGGAAAAATTATAACTTCTCAGGTCTCCCCCTTTGGAAAAGGGGGATTAAGGGGGATTATTAAATTATATATTCATTAATAAAATCTCCCCTAACCCCCTCGCCTCGGGGCGGAGCAACGGGTCTTTGCCAAAGAGGGGGATAAAGAAAATATACATGTGTAGTTACGAAAAATTAATAAATGAATGTATTGATAATAAAAAATGTTTCAAACGAAGGCCCCGGTACGATAGAAGATTATCTTAAGGATAGGGGAATCAGGTATATGGTTGCCAATTTTTTCGGCTGTGACGCGACAGAGGAGGTTATCCCTGATATAAAAGAGTTCACTCATCTTGTGGTGCTGGGAGGACCCATGGCTGTATACGAGTCTGCCGGTGCGCCTTTTCTGCATTTTGAAGTGGCGATGATCAGGTCTTTTATTCTGAAGAAAAAACCGGTTCTAGGAATCTGCCTCGGCGCCCAGATGATTGCCAATGCTCTCGGCGCGGACGTATATCCCGGCAAAACACAGGAGCTCGGATGGTATAATGTTGATATTACAAGTGAAGGGATGAAGGATCCTGTCATATCCAGCCTGGCAGTAAATAATCAGCCGGTAGCAGAGGTATTTCAATGGCATAGAGATACTTTTGAGCTTCCTGGAAAGGGTGTAAGGCTTTCATCTTCAGCGGATTATAAGAATCAGGCGTTTAGATATAAAGAAAATGTATACGCGCTTCAATTTCATATCGAGGTTAAACCTGATATGATTGAAGAGTGGTTTGGAAATGATGAGAATGGTCCGGCAATGGTAAAACAGTCCCAAAAATTATTCCCGGACTATCAGAAACGGGCCTTCAATTTTTATGAAAGATTTTTTCAATGAGACATTTATGATGCACTTGTAAAAAGTCATGGGATGGCTAAGTAAAAATTTCGATATACAAGGCGTAGTCTGTTTTTAAGACCGAGACAATACATATAGTATGTCGAGGATTTCAAAATGCGCTGCAACGCAGTAGATCGGACTTTTTACGACGCCATCATTTATGCATGATCTGTAATTTTCATTGGTAATAAAAGTAAGTTAAACGGTTTGATCAAGGGATTGAACAAAATAATAAAGGAGGATAAATGAGTAATAAAAGACCAAAGACAAAAGCAGATGTAATGAAGATTGTAAAGGAGCAGAATGTCAGGTTCATAAGGATCTGGTTTACGGATATCCTTGGCCAGCTTAAGAGTTTTTCGATAACCAGTCGCGAGCTTGATGGGGCATTTGATGAGGGGATGGGGTTTGACGGCTCATCAATAGCTGGTTATGCCCGTATTGATGAGAGCGATATGATAGCAAAGCCCGATCCTTCTACCTTCCAGCTTATTCCATGGAGGACAAAAGAGCATAAAGTCGGGAGGATGTTCTGTGATGTTCTCAATCCTGATGGAACTCCTTATGCGGGAGATCCCAGATACGCCTTTAAGAGGAACCTCGCGAGGATAAAGAAGAAGGGATATACCTTCTACCTCGGGCCTGAGCTTGAGTTTTTTTACTTTAAGGATGACCAGGGTACCGAGGTGCTGGATAAGGGAGGGTATTTTGATCTTACCACTCTTGATGCCGCGAGCGACCATCGAAGAGATACGGTCTTTACACTTGAGGCCATGGGCATAAAGGTCGAGTATTCGCATCATGAAGTTGCTCCTTCCCAGCATGAGATAGACCTTAGATATGCCGAGGGCCTTGAGATGGCCGATAATGTTATGACCTACAGGGTTGCGGTCAAGGAGGTTGCTACAAAATACGGCTGTTATGCCACATTCATGCCAAAACCCTTATTTGGACAGAACGGGAGCGGTATGCATGTTCACCAGTCTCTCTTTAAGGGAAAGAGGAACCTCTTCTATAACGGGAAGGATGAGTTTCATCTTTCTGATATGGCAAAGAGCTATATAGCGGGTATTCTGCATCATGCGCCTGAGATAACCGCGTTTGCCAATCAGTGGGTAAACTCTTACAAGAGACTTGTACCGGGCTATGAGGCGCCGGTATACATAGCATGGGCAAGGAGAAACCGCTCAGCGCTTGTAAGGGTCCCTATGTATAAACCGGGGAAAGAAGTAGCTACCAGGATTGAGCTTCGTTCTCCTGACCCGGCATGTAACCCGTATCTTGCATTCTCAATGATGCTTGCCGCAGGCCTTGAAGGTATTGAAAAAGGATATAAGCTTCCTGCCCCTATTGAAAAAGATATCTTCAGCCTTAGTGATAAGGAAAAGAAGAAACTGGGTATTAAATCCCTTCCCGGCAACTTGATACAGGCAGTTAATGAGATTGAAAAGAGTGATCTTGCACGTAAGGCGCTTGGTGATCATATAGTTGATAGTTTTATCGCTAACAAGAAGATCGAGTGGGATAATTACCGGACGCAGGTGCATCCGTATGAGTTGGACAAATATCTTTCTATTCTTTAAGTTGCAAAGTTAAAACAGGGACACTATTTAGGATAGTGTCCCTGTTTTTTTGCTTAGTATTTACAGGCAAACTCTTATTTAATTATCCGAACCAACGGTTCAGCAGGATGAGATCCCTCAGCCTCCGCCCCCAAGCCCATGTGATGGGATTGATGAAGAGACGCCTGCCTCTGTTGAGGAATAAGAGAATGGGGATAAGATTTTCTTTACGTTAGTTGAATCACACCTGGGACATCTGGTGTCGTCATTAGAGTGTATGCTCTGAAGCATGGAAAACCTCTCGGTACACTTAGAACAGATATATTCATAAATTGGCATTGATTACCTCCTGATTGAGTTT
>JBCKZY010000130.1:0-3669 GCA_038918635.1 Thermodesulfovibrionia bacterium
GAAAAATTCTGAGGGCCGACATGAAGAAGGCCGAAGAGGTTTCGAACTCTTGCTTCGGATGCCATCATACAAAAAAAGTTGAAACGCATCTGGTTCAACTGAGGGAACTGATACGTGAATACGGCGAAGTGGTTGAAGGAGCAGTTGTCGCCCGGAAAGATACCCATGAATATTACCGTGCAGTTAAGACCGCTTACCTGATCGGAGAAGACCTGATAAGTGATATCGACGCAATGTTGAAGATGACGAGTGGTAAGCTGGCAGCAGTCACAGAGGCTTCCCTGAAAGAGATTGCAAAAACCAGGGAAAATCTTTTTCTGTTTGTCGCTTTAGGCGCACTCTTTGCAGCAGGCCTGACGGCTCTGTTTATGAGAAATTTCACAAGACCTCTCAACACATTACTTGCGGCTACGCGACAGCTGAAGACGGGAGACCTCGATTATCGGATTGAGGGTATGCAGGATGAATTCAAAGAAGTTGCCGCATCCTTCAACGAGATGGCACATTCTCTGAAGTTGCATATGGACAGGGCCGAACAGTCTCGACAGGACTGGGAAGATACCTTCAACGCCATTACGGATATGATAACCATCCATAACGCGAACTATGAAATCGTTAGGGCCAATAAAGAGGCAGTGAAGATACTCGGTATTTCCCCGTCGAACGGATCGACAAAATGCTTCAGGTATTACCATGGAATTAATACTCCTCCAGCCCCCGGAACATGTGAGATTTTTGATCCGCACCTGGACAGATTTCTTGAAATCAGAACAATGGAAAGGTCCCATATCGGCAATGACAACACGGGTCTGATCCATATTGTAAGGGACATCACTGAGCGTAAGCTTGCTGAGGATGCGATGCAGAGAACAGAGCAGATGAGGGGTGTCGGAGAGATCGCGGCTGGATTGGCCCATGAAATCAAGGTGCCTTTGACGGGCATCATGATGGCGATGGAATCGGTGTCAGGGAAGACCGATCTTGTAGATCATGACAGAATCGTATTAAAACAGGCTGCAGGTGAGGTGAAGAGGATTAAGATGCTTCTCAGGGAACTGCTCAATTTCGCCAAGCCGCCGAAACCTCAGATGATGGTTGTTGATCTTAACGAGCTTCTTGATTCATCACTCTCCTTCTCAGTCAATCAGGCTTCTTATTGCTCACGGACAATAGAAATCGTCAAAGACTTTGATTCGAGTCATCCCAATGTCTTTGCGGACCCGATGCAATTGAAGCAGGTATTCCTCAATCTTTTCGTGAATGCCGCCGACGTCATGCCGGATGGTGGAAGACTGGGTGTGAGGAGCTTCATCGAGTCTTCGCGCCGCGCCGTCAAGGTTGAGGTTTCGGATACCGGTATGGGGATAGAGGATGAGTTGCATGAAAAGATATTTCAGCCGTTTGTTACGACGAAGGCTAAGGGGACCGGGCTGGGACTTGCTGTAACAAAAAGACTTGTCGAACAGCACGGTGGGACCATATACATGAACAGTTTACTCGGAATTGGGACAGTGTTTACTGTCAGAATTCCGCTCGCCGATGTGAGGACAGAGAGCGGAGCTGCAAGCGACACCAGAGAGGTCCTCATCGGATAGGCAGTAATCTGAAAAAAGATATAAGCGCAGGGAGGTTTTTTGAAGAGAGACGTGAGAAAGAAGGCAAAGATATTCGTTCTGGAGGACGACAGTTTTGTCCTGTCGATGCTTCTTGATACCCTGGAGAAAGAGGGATATGAAGTGATGTCAGGAGATCCTGCCCGGTGTATGTCCGATCATATATATGCATGGTCGCCGGACATGGTTATGCTCGACATCAACCTCCCCGGGCGGAGCGGTCTGGACGTGCTCAGTGACCTAAAGGAGAGATCCCCAGACCTGCCTGTAATCATGTTCACGGCAGATGATACCGCGGAGACCGCGGTTAAGGCGATGAAGATTGGCGCTGACGATTACCTGACGAAACCATTCAGCAAGGAAGAGATGCTGATCGTGATCGGGAAGATACTCGAAAGTGCGAAGCTCAGGCATGAGGTTGACTACCTCAGAAAGGTCTGTCTCGATACTTTCAAGAAAGACATTATTGGTGAATCGGACTTCCTCCGCGACCTGAGGCTAAAGATTGAGAAGTTTGCAGATGCGGGTGTCTCGACGGTACTCATCACCGGCGAGAGCGGGACCGGAAAGGAACTCATGGCGAGGTTCATCCATTCCATGATATACCCTGACTGTACATCGAACTGTGCTCCCTTCGTTGCCGTCAACTGCACAGCCCTTCCGGAGGCCCTTCTGGAGAGCGAACTCTTCGGCTATGAGAAGGGCGCCTTTACCGACGCCAAGACCGGCAAGAAGGGGCTCTTTGAACTCGCTGCAGGTGGCTCGATCCTTCTCGATGAGATAGGGGACATGAAGGTAAACCTTCAGAGCAGGCTCCTGCGAGTGCTTGAAGAAAGGAAGATGAGGCGACTCGGCGGGGAGGAGGAACTGTCTGTGGATGTTACGGTCATAGCCACCACAAACACAGACCTGTCCATGGCGGTTGAAAATGGGGAGTTCAGGAAGGACCTTTTCTATCGGCTGAACACCTTTTCCCTTAACATAATTCCTCTGAGAGATAGAAAGGACGACATTCTTCCCCTGGCCAGGCACTTTTTAGAGCATTTCAGCACTGAATATAAAAGGAACGGGTCGAAGCGGTTCTCGCCTGAGGCGGAAGAGCTGCTGCGTTCCCACGACTGGCCTGGTAACGTGAGGGAACTGAAGAACGTTGTTGAAAGGATCGTGGTACTGGAGAGCGTGGAGGTGGTGACCGCTGATCACCTGCCTGCAGATATCCGGGGACGTATAAATGGCGGCAATGGGTCGTTATATCGGTACCTCCTTCCCGATACCGGCATATCACTTGATGACGTAGAGAGGGACTTCATTATGCAGGCCTTCGAAAAGACCGGCCGGAATAAGAGCCTTGCGGCGAAACTCCTCAATATCTCCTATGATTCTATCAGGTACCACGTGAAGAAGTTCGGGCTGGAGTAATTAAGAAGTGTCTCATGCAGGAAGGCAGTGGCGCCATCAGGTTGAAAGTCGATACAGGCAAAGGCAGAGATAAAAGATTGGTTGAGGCTAAGGTTGATAAGCTCGTAATAAATCATGGGATGGCTAAGTTAAATAGATACTAGTGTCATGTCAATCGTAAATTGATGGGTAGCCAAGGCGTCATTCCCGTGAAAACGGGAATCCAGAAGCCTTTTAAATCACTGGATTCCGGCTCAAAAGATTACCGGAATGACAAACAAGGTAACCGACAGAACAAGCTTGACGTGACACTAGGTTCTTTTCTTAACTTCTACCTTTACCATATTTTTTCTACGCCTATACCTGTTTTTCTCTGTCTTGAACTATGCCGAAAAAAATTAAGATAAAAGCGAAAAAAACACCGAATCAGGACGCAGCCTTTCAATATTATCAGTCGGGCAACCTTCAGCAGGCTGAGGCAGTATGCAGACAGATTCTGGACAATAAGCCGGATAATTCCGATGCCTGGCATCTTCTTGGAATGATAGCGCTCAGAGGCGGACGAAATGACATCGCTATCCAACATATCAGCAAAGCCATTCAAATGAATCCTAATAATCACTCTTTCTATCATGACCTTGGGCTATCTTTAATGATT
>JBCKZY010000131.1:0-3643 GCA_038918635.1 Thermodesulfovibrionia bacterium
TTTGACTCGTCCTATATCTCCACTGGTTAATCTTACTTTTATGCCATGAGGATGTGCAGGAGACTTTGTCAGGATATCTTTGACAAATCCTTCGGTTAATTTACCACTTTTCTGGTCCTGTTTTAATACTATCCTGACTTTAAGGCCTTGTTTTATATCCAATCTTTTTTTCATCCTATAATAATATTATCTACTTCAGACTGTCTCCTGAGTCATATCCACACATCAAAATAATGCAAGTGAGTCACCTGCAAATAGACCATACGGACTTCTTGCTACCTGATTCTAGTATAATTAAAGGTAACATTCAAGCCGGGAAGAAAGGTGAATTCATGAAATTTGAGAAATACCATATATCAGAATCAATTAAAAAGAACCTTACACTGATGGGTTTCAAAAGGCCTACGAATATACAGTTCAAGTCCATCCCCTCAATTCTGAAAGGCGAGGACGTCCTGGCAATTGCACAGACCGGGACCGGGAAGACGGCTGCTTTTGTGATTCCCCTCATTGATATGTTCCACAGGGAGAAGAGCAGCAGTCGGTCCTATGGGATCAAGTGCATTGTCATGGTCCCCACTCGTGAATTGGCGATGCAGATCGGGGAGGTCTTTGAAAAGCTTGCGCGGCATACGAAGGTCAAGACGTTTGCTTTATACGGCGGGGTTGAGCAGGACCCGCAGATTAAAAAGCTCCAGGATGGAATAGATGTACTTATTACGACTCCGGGGCGGATGTTTGATCTTATCAATCAGGGGTATGTTGATCTCTCAAGAATCAGGACCCTTGTGCTTGATGAGGCCGATCATATGCTTGACCTCGGGTTTATTGATGATATCAAATATGTGAAGAGAAAGCTCACAAAGAAGCACCAGACGCTCTTCTTCTCAGCCACGATCAGCAAGGAGATCAAGAAGCTAGCCTTCTCGCAGGTTAAGAGCTCTGCAATACGCATCCAGATAGCACCGGAGGACCCTGTCTCAAAGAATGTCTCACACTTTGTCATGTTTGTGGAAATGGATGACAAACGGTTTTTCCTCGAGAGGTTTATTAAGGATAATCCGGAAAGCAAGGTCATCGTATTTGTAAGGACAAGGGTACGCGCGGAACGGGTTTTAAAGGCCATGGAGAGGGTGCAGATCGATACATTAACTATCCACGGGGAGAAGAAGCAGGACGAACGGTCTGAGGTGATGAAAAAGTTCAAGGATGGCCGCTGCCGCGTAATGATCGCCACGGACGTCAGTGCCCGCGGGATTGATGTGCCTGATGTCAATTTCGTAATCAATTATGATCTTCCGGACAAGCCGGAGAATTACGTGCACAGGGTTGGAAGGACAGGCCGCGGCACTAACCTGGGAGTAGCGATCTCGTTCTGCAGTAAAGAGGAAAAGGAACTTCTTGAGGATATACAGCAGCTCATCAATAAAGATATTGAGGTCATAAAGCTCTATAAAAAAGATTACAATTACATCGTCAGTTCAGCTGGAGAGGAGCTCAGCCTTCAGGAGATGATCGATGAACATGAGCAATGGGAAGCGAACAGGAAGAAGAGAAAGAAGAAGTCCTCGAAGATAGCAAAGAAGAAGAAATAAAAGAGGGAGTGTGAATAGATGAATGAAGACCGTTTAGTAGTAATTGAGACAAAGATAGCATTTCAGGAAAAGACAATAAAAGACCTGAGCGACATAGTCTACAATCAGCAGAAACTGATAGATGCTCTGAACAAAACCATGAAGCATGTCATTGACCGGATCAAGGATTCATCTCTCATGACCCCTGGTGAGAACCTGAAAGACGAAAAGCCACCACATTATTAATAATTGAAAGGGTTTTCCTCACTTTGTCATTCCCGTAGTGTGTAAGGCGGGAATCCAGAAATAGTAATAGTTGATGTTCCAATCTCTTTGATCGAAAGGCTGTTTTGTTATTGTCATCCACGAATCGAGGCGAGTCACTGGAATGACAAAAATAAAAACAACTTAGGAATTCTTTCTCTATATGTCAGGCAGGCTGCGTTTTCATGATTGATTCCAGAAGCTCCCACCTGGCATAAGATCCGGTGATCTCTCTTTCGAGTTCCCCCAGTCTGGCTTTTGTCTCTGGTATCCTGTTTCCCTCCTGCTGGTAAAATTCAGGGCTTGCAAGCATTCCAAAAAGTACCTTGCGCTCTTCTTCGAGAGATTCGATCAGCATAGGCAATGCCTCTAGCTCTTTTTTTTCTTTAAATGTGAGGATACGCGGACGAACCTGCCTTGGCCGGGGTTTCTTAGGCTTAGCTGCTTTTTCGGTTTGTACCGGGGTTGCCGGTCTGCGCTGTAGCAGCCAGTCGTCATAGCCGCCCACATATTCTTCAAGCCTTCCATCACTCTCAAAGACTATTGTGCTTGTTACGATGTTGTTGAGAAATTCCCTGTCATGACTGACAAGGAGGACGGTGCCCTCGTACTGCATCAGCATCTCCTCTAGGAGTTCGAGAGTGTCGGTGTCAAGATCATTGGTGGGTTCGTCCATTACCAGTATGTTCGAAGGTTTGGTGAAAAGCTTTGCCAGCAGCGCCCTATTTCGCTCGCCGCCGGACAGGACACTTACCGGAGAGCGTGCCCTCTCCGGCGGGAATAGAAAATCCTGTAGATAGCCGATTACGTGTCTTGTCTTTCCGTTTACTGTCACGTGTCCGGAGCCGTCAGCCACGTTCTCCATGACAGATCTGTCGTCAATCAATTGCTCTCGATGCTGGTCAAAATATGCTGCCTTGATCCTGGTTCCCATGCGTACGGAGCCGCTGTGGGGCTCCATTGATCCAAGCAGCATCTTCAGCAGAGTGGTTTTGCCGGAGCCGTTAGGGCCTATAATGCCGATCTTGTCACCGCGTATGATGGTCGTGGAGAAATCGCGAAAGAGGTGACGGCCTTCGTAAATACACCCGATTCCCTCGGCCTCAAGAACCAGTTTGCCCGACCTCTCGGCTTCGTTCATGACCATCCTGGCGCTTCCGGTACGTGTACGCCTCGCACGGCGCTCCTTCCTCATCTCCTTCAATGCATGTACACGGCCTTCATTGCGGGTGCGCCGGGCCTTGATCCCCTTGCGTATCCACGCCTCTTCCTGTGAAAGCTTTTTATCAAAGAGAGCGTTGTGCGTTGCCTCGGCATCGAGCTCTGCCTGCCTGCGTGTCAGGTAGGTGGCGTAATCACAGGGCCAGTCGGTGAGCCGGCCGCGATCCAGCTCTATTATGCGGGTTGCCAGGTTCTGTAGAAACTTGCGGTCATGGGTTATGAAAAGTATGGAACCGCTGTATTCGAGAAGAAATTCCTCAAGCCAGCCGATAGAGGTAATATCGAGATGGTTTGTAGGTTCATCGAGCAGCAGCAGATCTGGTTCGTTAACGAGCGCTCTTGCAAGCAATACCCTCCTCTTATAGCCGCCGGAGAGTTTATCTGCCTGCGTGTCAGGGTCCAGACGTAGGCGCGAAAGGACGGTTTCGACCCTTTGCTGAACCTGCCAGCCGCCGGTGGATTCGATTATGTGCTGTATCCGCTCAAGCTCAGCTATTGACGCTGCGTCTCCATGTGAGAGACGAAGGCTCACAGAGTGGTATTCATGGAGCAGGTCGACCATATCGCCGAGACCGGCTGCTACT
>JBCKZY010000132.1:0-3613 GCA_038918635.1 Thermodesulfovibrionia bacterium
GTTAACAGCCTTATATTAATGTAATAAAATGTCAAAACCTATAGTAGCTATAGTCGGAAGGCCGAATGTCGGCAAATCTACACTATTCAACAGGATAGCTGGCAGGAAAGTTGCGGTTACAGAGGATATCCCAGGAATCACAAGAGACAGACTCTACGAGGATGTTATATGGAAGGGCAAGCCGTTTCTGCTTGTTGACACTGGAGGCTTTCAGCTGGAGCATGAAGGTGATATTACGAGGGAAGTTCAGAAGCAGGCTCTTACTGCGGTTGAGGAGGCTGATATAATTATTGTAATGATGGACGCTGAAAGCGGTCCTGTCCCATCTGATACTGAATTGATCGGTATGCTCCGGAAATACAATAAGCAGACCCTTTATTTAATAAACAAGATTGATGGTCCGAATAAAGAGAAGAAGCTGGTTAATGATTTCTATGCTCTTGGAGTTGATCTTATGCCGGTTTCTGCCCTGAGAGGTCTTGGATATGAGGATCTGATGGACAGGGTAATTTCGATGCTGCCTGAAGGCAGTACGAGTGATTCAGACTATCCAAAGATCTCAATCGTCGGGAGACCTAATGTCGGAAAATCAACCCTTGTTAATTCGCTCCTTGGGAAGGAGAGGATGATTGTGAGCCCGGTAGCAGGAACAACCAGGGATTCAGTTGATTCGCTCTGTTCGTATTATAAAAGGAAGTATATAATCGTTGATACTGCCGGCATACGCAGAAGGGGCAGAATGGCAGGGACTGTTGAGAGATTCTCCTTTATGAGTACTGTCAGGAACATTGAAGACTCTGACGTAGCCCTTCTTGTCCTTGATGCTTCAGAAGGTATAGTGGATATGGACCAGAAGATAGCTGGACTTGTTCATAAGGCAGGGAAGAGCGCTATAATTCTGGTAAATAAATGGGATCTTGTGGATAAAAGCAATTCTTCAGTGAAAGAGTTTGAAGCGAAGATATTTCATAAGTTGTGGTTTATGACATATTCACCAATTTTGACCGTATCAGCGCTCAGCAGGAGCCGTATTACAAAGGTATTTCCGTTAATAGATAATGTTATTGCCGAATATACAAGGAGGGTAACCACTCATGAATTAAACCTTTTTTTAAGAGACGCGGTTTCAGATAAGGCGCCTCCAATGGTTAAGGGTAAGAATGTCAAGATTTATTATATTTCACAGGTCAGCACAGGCCCTCCGATATTTGTTCTCTTTGCAAACAGGAAGGAAGGCATAAAGAATCAGTACCTGAAATACCTTGAAAGGCTTTTGAGGGATCGCTTCAATTTTAGAAGTGTCCCGATCCGTTTGTTTGTCAGGCAGAGATAAAGATGTAGAGGGCGTGAATATTGAATTTAGTAGAAGCATTTGGAAAAAGCATAACAGGCTTTCTTAGAGATGAAGGTTTCTATCTTGCTGCCTCAATATCATATTTTCTAATAGTGGCGCTGGTTCCGTTAAGTCTCCTGATCGTCTCCCTCTTTGGTCATCTGCTTGGACATAACCAGGAGTTTTATCAGTATGCGCTTACAAGGCTTGTTAGTTCCTTCCCCTCGGTTACTTCGGGGATAACGAACGAACTCAGGAATATAATCACATTTAAGGGTATAAGCTTAATAACCCTCTTCATTTACGCCTTTCTCTCTTTGCAGCTCTTTTATTCCATCGAGCATGCCATGAACGTTATTTTTAAGGTGCCCAAGAGACGACACTTTCTTCTCTCTTTATTCTGGTCCGTATTTATAATTATGCTGCTTATCATATTCCTTCTTCTTTCTTTCACGGTAAGTTCTGTTGCCGGAGTATTTAAGGGGATCCCCGTCAGCATGTTAGGTGTAGAGATCGGGTATAAGGCCGGCATTTTTGTTGGATATATCGCGCCATTTCTGCTTGTACTGGCTACTTTTACCGCAATTTATCTTATTATCCCTACGGTCAGGGTATCTTTAAGGAACGCTTTTTTCGGGTCCATGCTTGTTACAATTTTGTGGGAGCTGGCAAAACACTTTTTTACGTGGTATGTTAAGAACGTTATACATTTCGGTGCAATTTATGGTTCTCTGACCACTTTTATTCTTTTTCTGTTGTGGGTCTATTACCTGTCGATTATTTTCCTTTTCGGAGGCGAGTTTGTGAATAATTTAAACAGGAGGATATGATGCAGCACCTTATTCGTAAAGAGGTTGAGGTTATTACTGCCGAGACAGTTTATAAGGGTATTCTTATCGAGATTGGTGAAGCTGAAATTCATCTACAGGGAGAGAACGGGTGGATAACAGTGCCTGCCTATAAAGTGCTTGATATAAGAGAGGTTGAGCAGTCCGATCTGTTCTGATCAGTGGACAAACTCTGCAAAATAGTTAGAACGTAGGCTATCTCCATATATTAATCAGGAAACCCTTAAGGTTCTCAAAAACCCTGGTCTCTTCTTCAAAGTATTGTTCAGCATCTTCATTACTCATATCCCTCAGGTCGTTTATCAGAGAAGCTACCCTGGCGTTATACAGCGGGATCATCGTGTTTAAGACCTTAAATTTCTGTCTTGGGGATGAATGGAAAGACTTTGCGTAGTTATAGACTACTCTCACCCATGTCTCGATAGGGAAGTGGAAATTCTGTTTTTCTTTAATCTTTGAGAGGTGCTTAATTACTTTAAGGTCGTCGTCTCCTATAATATTATTCCAAATTCCGTTGAAATTATTGAAGCCGAGTTTGAAGTATTCAATAAGTGCGTCATGGTCTATATCAAGAGGTTCCGGCTCCGGCCCGTCGTGATCCCCGAAAGTAGGTATCATCTTAATGTTTTTAACATTTATCCAGTAATCTTCATGTATTGCCATCAGGGTATATATGGTACCCACGACCTCCCTGAACATTGGGGTCAAATCACTTGACGGATCTTTCATCTCGTGTACCTTGGCTCCCAGCTTAGCCTGGCATATCCTGAAACCCTTTACAATGGCTGTTGTTGTCATCCAGATGTCTATGCCGAACTTTGCCACCTGGGTATGCCATACGTCCTGGTCTAAATAATGATTTATAAGTGGAAGAGATATCCCGAAATCTCCGCCTATAGGCTGTCTGAGATTGCATCCGTAAAGCGCTCTGGTGAGGTTGTGGGCTATTGTATTTGTTATTGTCCCGTCATATTTATGCCTCTTATAATAGGGTGAAACGTAATCATATCCCTCAAAGACAGGGGAGATAAGGTTTTTAACCCATTCGGGGGTTATGGACTCAACATCAGAGTCTATTACAACCACAGCCTTTGCCCTGAGGAATTCCGCGGTCTCAAAGACGGCCCTGAAGGCGGAACCTTTACCTGGGACTCCCCTGTATATGTGGATGATCTTCTCAATCTGGTAGTCTGTAAGATCAACTGAGTCAGCGTTGTCTCTTGTATCATCTGTTGATCCGCCGTCTGATACAAATATAAGAGACCTGTATTCCTTGAAATACTTGTCGAGGCCCTTTGCAATAGTTGATATTACATGGTTTATAGTAGGGGCGCTGTAGTAGGTGGGAACTCCTATTACTATATCCACTTCTTCGATCTTCTCTATTGTCTTTATTGCATAAGGTCTCAGAGATGTTGAAAACCTCATATCT
>JBCKZY010000133.1:0-3549 GCA_038918635.1 Thermodesulfovibrionia bacterium
TATATCCTGCCGGTCCATCACCACCGGTATCTCCATATTAACAGTCCCGTCCTCAGTGCCGAAACCGACCGTGAACTTATACGCCGTGAAGCTGTCCGGATTGATCGTTATGCCCAGTTCTTCTATCTCATCGATGCTGAGAGCGCGGGATGTGACCTGTGTAATCAGGAGCTTTCTTATCGTGTCGATCAGGGCCATGGAGGGATTGGCATATAGGATCACCCTGTCTCCGCTCATGAGCCTGATGTTGTTAAGGGCGTATGTGCCTTCCTGCGGAAGCGGCGGGATGACGAGCTGTTCGCCCGGTCTTGCCGCGATGGTCTTTTCACTAATACCCGGGCCATTCAGCTCGGCTACGACCAGCAGGTCCTGCGGAATGCCGGGGAGTTCGATATCCGGTCCGACATCCGGCATCACAAAGCTTGTATTGACAGCGGTTGCCAGATTAGTCGGAGCGGTCTGTTGTTCCGGTTCGACTGTGAGGCCGATGCCGAGGATGTGGAGGACGCCCTTGCCTATTGAGGTGAATTGCTGGGCGGAGATGGTGCCTGCCGCAAATGTAATTGCGATAATTAATAATGCGATTATTATTTTCTTTGTTTTCATAATTTCTTTTTTCATTTATTAACTTTTATAATCAACAGCTTTTATTGCTTTTATCTGTCATTCCCGTGAACAGACTGTGTCATAATCCAAGAAACATCTATTCTGTCATTCCGGGCTTGATCCGGAATCTGGTTTTATATGCACCAATATCCCGTATTTCATTTTTGCTGCCTTTAGATAATCAAGAAAATTCTCATGATCAAGCTTTGTAAAGAATATCTTCTTCCGCTCATTCCCTCTTGCTGTAACATGATATACAGCACCTTCATATTCTATTCGCAATGCTCTTGCCATCTATTTCCCTCTTCCTCTTTTGTTCTCTTTATTGTTATTCTGTGTCACTATGTCCAATGTCAAGGTGCGACCCTCTATCCGTTATTTTTCTTCGTCATATCCACAATTTGGACATGCGGATATTACTATAGGATTGCCTTTCCCTTTATGTCGTCTACTATCATTAAACCAATGCCAAAAAAATCTGTAACCACATTTTGGACATTTTATTAAAGAGAAAATCAGGAAAACAACTCCAACAATAATAAATCCTAAAACATACAAAAACAACCTTAGATCAAGATATGTAATAGAATTGAAAATCACATTAGTTTTTAATATTAATAGATCATACAACCCTTCAAAAAAATACAATAATGAATAAAAAATAATGGCTAAAATGGATAAGGAATATGCCACTATATAATGTTTTCTATAACCAAATTTATATAGAATATTCATAATATTTATTTTTCACATGGATCAGCTGTGTTTCGAATGCCTGATCCAAACCATATGCTCTCACTAATTAGCCCATCGTCAACTAATGTATCAACGTATGCACCATAATAGTTACCAATTTCAGTGCCAACGTAAAATGTAGCACCGATAAGTACAGATTTAATTACTGTTGTCGCTACAAAATTTACCATAGTACCAGCAATCCCTAACGTTGCAATGGCGCCACGATTTCTAATAATGTCACCAATAGTAACGCCCAACCCAGATTTACTGAGATGCCTGAGTATCCCTTTACCAACAATGAAACCAGCAAATGATTTTGCACCCTTACTCGCCCATCCAGAATTAATATCCCTTCTTCTTTGCAAGTTTTCATCAAATGACAACAACCCCCAGGGATCCCTAAAATTAACCGGATTATTTCCGGTATAAGCATACAAATTCAAATCCCCGCCAAAGAAACCAATCGGATCAGTTGTCAGGTATCTTCCTGTATTAGGCTCATAGTACCTGTTCCAGTTATAGTGCAGACCAGTTTCAGAGTCATAATACTGCCCGGGGAATCTGAGATTATTCTCAACTACAGAAATATTAACCTGCGCTTTGCCGAATGAATCATACAACGCTGACCAGACGATATTTCCGCTGATGTCTGTCATAATCATCGGTGTCCCGAGGTGATCGTTGTGATAGAAGTAATACTCGCCACCCTGTTTCATAAACAATGGATCAGTCGTCCATGTGGAATCAGGCTTGTAGCCATAGGTCTTAATCTCAGACCCGGTTGCGTCATACTCACCAACAAGTCCTTCATCAGAATAATGGAAATAGGTACGTTGACCGCCAACCTCTTTCCACAGTCGCCTGCCGAATGGGTCGTAGTAATATTCCGCGATAACTGAACCTGTACCATCCTCTACACGAACCAAACGGTTATTAATGTCGTATACATAATTTACTACTCCTGCAACGTCACTCTTTTGAATGATATTTCCGTTATTGTCGTATTGATAACTGACACCATCATAGGCAGAGAGTTCGTTATTGCCGTTATACTGCCAGTCATTATAAGTTGCTGATGTCAAACGGTTACCAACCTCATCATAAGTGTACGCCTCATCGTCCACTCCTGGATTATCAGCAGATGCGAGACGGTAAAGACCGTCATAGTAAGCAGCGGGGTCAGGCTTGACTATTGACATTTGACTCCTTTGCCATCTTCTTTTTTGCTTCATCCTTCTTTTTTAAATACTTTGCTTTATATATTTTCTGTCCCGAAAGGTTATCTGTTATCTGCCCTGACGGAACGAGATCATTAATAATAGAATTGCTATTTTCTTAATCTTCGTGTTCATTTTGCAAGCCTAATCCAAAAGTCCATAGAGCCAATGTCTGTGTCTTTACTCTTGCACTTTACCCTGTATTTATTCTTCGCAGAGATATTAAACTCATTAATACATTAAATGTAACAACAACTAAATATAAATTGAGACCTTTTTCTTCAATCTCAATTGCTGCTAAAAAGAGTGACTGCAAACCAATACAGTACATTAAATATGGGTATCTTATTCCAAATTTCCCACTATTTCTTGAGTTTAACAAAGCATAAAAAGCTATAAGAAAATAAATTACACTTAACAATCTAGGCACAAATATAAATTCTAATTGGGAAACATAAGATGAAATGAAAAAAATAGCTATAATTAAAATATTAAAAAGCCATATCTTCTCTTTATATTTCTTTCTTACAAAGTTTATATTTTTAACCATATTTACCAACTATATAGCCCAATCTATTAACCATTTCCAAGCATCATGTAAAGCTTCCTTAGGTTTTTTTGTAGCTTTTTTAATTATATTGTCAAGTTGTTCTCGTTTCTTTTTAAAAGCATTCGAATACGTTTCGCAAGGGTCATCAACATCAGCTCCTAGAGGACCTAGGCCTAAGATATTTTTCCAATGTCCGAATGATAGTTCACCAGGATTTTCATTTAATCCTTCTTCAAACTGTTGGTAACCTCGATTTGTTAAGCCTGGAAATGCTATTCCCAGCTGATATGTAGAATATGCAGTTTCTAAAACTCCAAAAGGCCATCCAACGCCTGAACTTAATGCTACTGCACCTATGATTGCAGCAGCTGAACCTTTGGCTCCTGCCTGAACCCCTCTCCCGATGTTTATTACACCAACTGCCGTCTTCGTAATATT
>JBCKZY010000134.1:0-3499 GCA_038918635.1 Thermodesulfovibrionia bacterium
TGATTGATGATACCTTATTAAAATGAAGGTCAGCCTGTTTCAATTTAACCCGTCTTTTGGAAAGAAAGACGAGAACATCAATAAGGTCCTGTCCGTGGCAACCGGATCTAAACTTGAACTCCTGGTCCTGCCGGAGTTCTTTGCAACGGGATATCAGTTTACCTCGATTGATGAGGTCTCCTCGCTTGCAGAGAAGGTGCCTGAAGGCAAGACCACTGAGATGCTCATTGGACTCTCAAGAGAAAAGGGTATATATATTGTAGCTGGTCTTCCGGAAAGGGATGGAGAAAGATTTTATAACTCGGCGGTCCTCACCGGGCCTGAGGGATTTCTGGGTGTCTATCGAAAGACGCACCTCTTTTTTGAAGAGAAACTTTATTTCAGTCCCGGGGACACCGGTTTCAGGGTATGGGATACGGGTCTGGGAAGGATCGGCATTATGATATGTTTTGACTGGTTCTTTCCTGAATCCATGAGGGCGCTTGCTCTTCTTGGGGCAGATGTTGTCGCACACCCTTCAAACCTTGTCCTTCCTTACTGCCCTTATGCGATGCCTGTAAGGTGCCTTGAGAACAGGGTTTACGCAATAACCGCAAACAGGACTGGAACTGAAGACAGGAAAGAGGGTGCCCCTCTTAACTTTATTGGACAGAGCCTTATTGTTTCCCCTGAGGGGAGTGTGCTTGCAAGTGCTTCTGGTGATGAAGAGATTCTTATTACAGCGGATATTGACCCATTACGTGCCAGGGACAAGGCTTTAAACCCTTTCAATGATGTACTCAAGGACAGGCTGCCCGGCAGGTATGGGCCGATATTCAGTAAGCCGGAAGAGAAGTGATTAGTTTTAACAAAACTAAGGTAATTAATAAGAAGGTAATGAACCCGCATTTGGGATGAAAGGCGCAGCAGGTGTGATTATCAATTTGTCGTTGCTTGACTAGTTATTTTTGTCTTGTAAAATGTGCCTGTGGAAGCAAGGTTTGAGATTAAATAGATAAGACTGAACAGTACCAGTGATAGGAAGAGTAAGAAAATAAAGAGCCTGAATTTTTTTAGGAGCAGATAGAGCAGAACTAACGCGATAGCTATAGCTATCTTGAAATTGGTTTGAAAATATATGATAATCTCATTAATGATTAAAGACAGGTCTGGCATAAGCCCTCCGTGATCTTAATAATATACCATAAAAATGTAAGTATGGAAATTACAGGGCTTTTATTCAGCTCCCTTTCCTTCCTTTTTTAAATTGGTAAGCTCTTCATCAAGTTTTCTGATTCTTTTGCTCATGCTTTCAAGTATCTTGAACGCCAGAGTTGGGTCTTTACTGATCCAGGAAAAAAAATCTTTCTTATCAATGGTAAGAATTCTTGTTTCACCCATAGCTTTTACAGTTGCTGAACGGGGAAGGCGGTCAAATAACGCCATTTCTCCGAAGATTTCACCTTCCTTAAGAGTTGATAGAGAAAACTTTCCTTCCCGGGTTTTTTTAATCACATTGACTTTGCCGGACTGTATCACATACATTTTATTCCCTTTTTCCCCTTCATTACAGATAATTTCTCCATCTTTGTATGTTATGCCCAGTTCACGTTCTTTCATTGTATCCTCCTTGTTAAAGCCTTCACAAATTCCCATCCAAGGTTGGCATGCATACCGATATTTGTGCCCCTCATAAAAATACTCCTGTAGGTTTCGTTTCCCGTAAATGTATCCCATAAGATACTGCTCAAACGGGGGAAGTTTTCATTGCGCTCTTTTTGTTCTTTCCTGACGACGTTAACCATGCTTTCGGTCAGAATGCCGAAGTTTTTATATGTGTTTGTTATCTGATATATAATTTTGCCGTACCTGTTATCGACTACAGTATCCTTATAATAAGGATAATAATGTTTGGCAAAGTCATCTTTACTTACTCCGTGGAGCACGGCTGTTTTTGCGGCAGCTTTCCCCATGATATATGATGCACCTATTCCGTCCTTAAAGAGCCTTGTTGAGCCGGAGTCTCCGATGATAACAACCCTGTCAGCGAAAGCGTTTTTTGCGCTGTTTAAAGATAATTTGGGAAAACATCTGCAAAATTTATTGTCCATATAATTGTCAGGCAAAACTTTTTTTACAGCAGGGGATTCAAGAAAGCTGGCCACTGTATGCCGGTTTATATTATTTCCGAGAATGCACAGGGTAACGTAACTTCCCTTTGGTATCAGACCGGCAAATTTAATATTTTTTGGTTCGGGGATAAGAAAAAAATGTATCGAGCTCCCGAAGATTTTTGAGACAGCCTCATTCCCGAGCTCTAATTCAGTGATAAAAGCAGACGTGGTCTCCGGCTTTTTATATCCTATATCGATACCTTCAAATATTTTCCATGTTGAACTGTTTACTCCAAAAGCTCCCACCGCAAGGTCTGCCTCAAATACTGTCTTTCCTCCGGAGGTAAGAACTGGTTTATTTTTATAGTGCATTCCGTCAATTCTCATCGGGATGTGCTTAGCGCCTTCATTTATCGCGCATTGAAGCAGGAAGTTATCAAAACTCTCCCTGTCTTGCACTTTAATCCCGCGCGGGCCTCCTCCCCGGTAAACCGTCGCTATCCTCTTTTCAGCCGCCGGGCTTTCGATATATATGTCACCCTTCAGTGTATGGAGAACATAAGAATTAATACCCCTCTGGATAACCTCCGGGGGTAACATGATTCCTTCAACTGCGAGTGTCTGCACCAGGTGTTCAGAGATAACCCCTCCGCACCTGTTGCAGCCCGCGAGCCCGTCTTTAGTAAAATCCTTCGGCTCAAAGATTGTGATCTTTATGTCCCTGTCAATCATCTTTGCCATCTTCAGCGCGAATATGCTGAAGAGAGAGCCAGAAGGCCCTCCGCCAATCACAGCTATTTTAGAGTTATCGGTGAGTGAAAGATTAGAGCTCAAGGATATCCCCGTCTTTTAATATCCGGATGTTCGGGATCCGGAGTTTCTTCAGCTGTTCTGATATTTTCGCCCTGTATCTGGGCTTACAGTGTGTAATAAATATGTTATCAGGGAACCTCCCCAGCTTCAAAAGTTCTTTCTCAAGAAGTGCCGGTGTAAGGTGCCCGGTATTGATGGCCTGCTCCCTGTTCCTGTCAGGCAAAGAGACTTCAATGATGAGGCCATTAATCTCAGTCATATTCAGCGTACTCCATATATTATCACTTGGCCCGGTGTCGCCAATGTAGAGAAGTGTCCTGTCCTTCCTGTCTTTGAGCAAATACCCTACAGAAGGAACAGTATGTTTTACTTCAATGGCTTTGACGGTATACCCGTCAATTTTATATATCTTCCCCGATGTTACTTTTTTTATCTTTATAATCGGTTTATCAGTTGTTGGGAGTTTTGTAAAATCAGGCCATACAATGTCGTTCAGGAGGTTTCTCTTTACCGCCCGGAGAACATCCTGTATGCTCATCAATGTAACCTGGTGGTTTTTATTATGTATTGAGATATTATCGGCAAAAAAGGGT
>JBCKZY010000135.1:0-3420 GCA_038918635.1 Thermodesulfovibrionia bacterium
TTAACCTTTTTGATGAAAAGAGAGAGATAGCCCTGCCTCTTCTTGATCTGATTCATGAAAATCTTAAAAAAGCCGACAAGAGAATGAGCGCTGAAAAATAACCGGATCTATATGGTCGATTATAAAAAGTTTTACAACGGGGTATTTTTTTAAAAGGAATTTCCTGTAGGAGAAGAGATGGTATTTAAAAAAGAGTACGCGAATGTTTATGACTGTCTGTATCAGGGTAAGGATTATAAGAAAGAATGCGACTTTTTGGAGAAGATATTCAAAAAACATGGGAAGAGCGTTAAGACAATCCTGGACCTGGGGTGCGGGACCGGCGGGCATGCCCTTATCCTTGCGAAGAGGGGTTACAAGGTCACCGGGATAGACAGGTCCGAAGATA
This sequence comes from Thermodesulfovibrionia bacterium, assembly GCA_038918635.1. Taxonomy (GTDB): domain Bacteria; phylum Nitrospirota; class Thermodesulfovibrionia; order UBA6902; family UBA6902; genus CAXMSH01. The sequence goes on from JBCKZY010000135.1 coordinate 389, forward strand.
TGTTGAAGAATGCAAGGGCCAACGCAAAGATGGCCGGGCTTAAGATTAATTATTGCAGAAGCTCGATCCAGGCCTTGGAACTGAACAGGAAATTTGACGCGGTTATAGCCATGTTTGCTGTTATGGGGTATCAGGTCGGCAACGAGGATATGGCACTTGCCTGCAAGAACGCTAAGGCGCACCTGAAACGGGGGGGGAGTTTTATCTTTGACGCGTGGAACGGTCCGGCTGTCTTGACCGATCCCCCTGCGCAGGCAGCTAAAGATCTGAAGGACGGAGATAAACGTGTTATACGGCTTACAATGCCGGATGTTGATATAATAGCCCATACCGTGGACGTGAATTTTCAGGTTATAGTCTTGGAAAATGATAAAATAGTTTCTGAAACCAAAGAAACCCATAAGATGCGTTTTCTTTTTCCCCAGGAGATGAAATACTATCTTCAGGTCGCAGGATTTACTGAAATTCAATTCATGCCTTTTCTTAAACCTGACAAGAAACTATCGGCGGGGGACTGGAATATGACGGTCATAGCCAAATAGAGAGAGGAACATGGAACATATCGAAACAATCAAAGACAAATCGGAAATAATGGCGATAGTAATTAGAAAAGAATATTCGACAGAGGGGCTGAAGTTTTTTACTCCGGATGACTTTTCACAACAGCTTGCCTATATGAACCATAAGAAAGGAAGAATTATCGAGCCGCACGCTCATAACGCCCTGAAGAGGGAGATACACTTTACCCAGGAAGTACTGCTATTAAAGAGCGGGAAGCTTAAAGTCGATATATACCGGAGCGATCAATCTTTGCTGGCCACCTTTGTCCTTACTGAAGGCGATGTTATTCTGCTCGCAGGCGGTGGTCATGGATTTGAGGCCCTTGAAGACATTGAGATAATAGAGGTGAAGCAGGGCCCTTACAGCGGTGATAAGGACAAGACACACTTTTAGGAAATCATATGATCTTTGTTAATGAACCCCTCCTTGATGGCAACGAGAAGAAATATCTATCCGAGTGTATAGATACAGGGTGGATATCGTCTGAAGGCCCTTTTGTAAAAAGATTTGAGAAAATCTTCCCGTCTTATATCGGGGCGAAGCACGGCATAGCCGTGTGTAATGGTACTGCTGCGCTCGAGGTGGCCATTGCCTCAATAGATATAAGTCCTGGTGACGAAGTGATCATTCCGACCTTTACCATTATATCCTGCGCGCTGGCTGTAATAAGGCACGGCGGGGTTCCTGTGCTTGTTGACGTTGAGCCCGATACATGGTGCATGGACATAAATCAGGTAAGGGATAAGATTACTTCCAGAACAAAGGCCATCATGCCGGTCCATATGTATGGCCACCCCGTTGATATGGACCCTGTCATGGAGCTTGCTGAAAAGCATGGGTTGTATGTGATAGAGGACGCGGCCGAAGCGCATGGGGCTGAATACAAGGGAAGGAAATGTGGAAATATTGGGCATATAAATTGTTTCAGTTTTTATGCCAACAAGATCATAACAACAGGTGAAGGCGGTATGGTCGTCACGAATGATGACAAGCTTGCCGGGAGAGCAAGGCTTCACAGGAACCTCTGCTTCAAGGAAGGCAGACGGTTCTATCATGAGGAGCTGGGCGGAAACTACCGCATGACCAACCTGCAGGCGGCAATAGGTGTGGCGCAGTCGGAACGCATTGAAGAGTTTGTTGGGATCAAAAGAAAAAACGGATCGAAATATAACGAACTCCTGGCGGATATCGACTTAATTCAAAGACCAGTGGAAAAAGAATGGGCAAAGAACGTTTACTGGATGTACGGGATCGTCCTGGATGAGACAGCAGGATCGGCCGAGGACTGTGCGATTAAACTAAAGGAGAAGGGAGTCGGTACAAGGCCCTTCTTCCTGGGCATGCATGAACAGCCCGTTTTTCATAATATGGGGCTCTTTAAGGATGAACAGTATCCCGTGTCCGAGAGGATTGCAAGGCAGGGCCTGTATCTGCCGTCAGGACTGACCTTGACGGAAGAGAAGATAAAAGGAGTTGTAAAAGCCGTCAGGGAAGTATTGGAAAAATCTTAAAGAGGTTATCTGTCAGGGGCCGATCTTTCTATTCTGGTAAATCGCAATCTTAAAGCCGTAGTAAAATATTTAATACCCCTCTTGCTTAACTGAAAAAAATTGGTGCCAGTTTTTGATTCACCATGTTTTCTTGCCTGTAGTATGTAAGGGATTTCGATAACCTTGTAGCCCTTTTTTATTGCGTTATATATGAGGTCGATGAAATACTCTCCATAATCACCTCTAAGCTTTATGTCATCAAAAACATTTTTCCTGGCAGCTATAAAGCCGCTTGTGTAATCTTTGAAAGGCGTATCGAGCAGTCTCTGGATAAAGTAATTCATGACAAAGCTTGAGACCGCCGACAACATGGAGTCCTGGCTTTTTTCTACAATTACTGTCCCTCCGTCGGGTATATAACGGGACCCAACGGATATATCATATCCCTCATCGATCTTCTTTAACAGGTCAGGGATCTTTTCGGGAGGCATGGAGAGGTCGGTATCCATCCAGACAACTACTTCTCCGCTGGCTGCGGATATCCCGTCCCATATGGCTGTGGTCAAACATTTCTCATTCTTTCTTCTCAGCAGCTTTACGTTATCGTATTTGAGGTCTTCTACTATCTGCCATGTGAGATCAGGCGAGTCATCATCTACAACAATGATTTCAACATCGTTATTAAGCTGTTTCTGGATCTCTCTGATGAGGGTGACGATGTTGTCTTTTTCGTTATACGTGGGTAGTACTACCGAAACTTTGTGCAAAGTATCCCTCTCTTTTTATAGAAATATATTTAAATATACTACTGTCCAAGATAATTTAAAAAGATTTTTTTATAATTAAAACATATTGAAAAATGAAGCTTTTTATGCAGACATGCTACAATTTCAAAACCAGGTTGTCTTCTAATGGCAAACGCTGTCCATGACAGTCCCAAGTGCTTTCATTCCCGTGGAACCTGTCCTAGACTCCGATCGG
>JBCKZY010000136.1:0-3419 GCA_038918635.1 Thermodesulfovibrionia bacterium
TTAGGCGGGCAGAGCGAACTTCCTTTCTACGTGTTTCACCAACAAAGCATAAATTTTGCCAGCCTCAAAAACTGATGATTATTAGTAAAAGATATCAAAAAGATAAAATGCAAAACGGCTTTTACGCTACACGTTTTAATTTGCGCCTGTCATGTCCTAATCGGCGTTCCACTGATACGTATGTATGAATATAATTATTACGCCTGTCTATTCGTTTCAACCAAGTCTTACAGAAGATGCAGATTTCAGCGGCTTTTAGCAAACAATTACAAACAGTCATTTCACTATGTAATTCTTCAGCAGCTCGGCTGTCTTACTCTTGTAAGACCCGTTGCTTTCTGCCCCCTTCTCACAGAGGGTTTGGCTTTATCGGGAATATCTTATGTTAATTCTCTTAATTTATCACGTTTTCTTGTAAATTTGCTGTAAATGTATGTAAAGAAATTGTAAATTTTGTATTGGAAATATCCTGATTTTTTGTATTGATTACCGTTTGTAATCCTTATTTTTTTAGGTCTTTCAAATGCATTGCTTTCAGGAAATACTCAACGGTATAAGAGTTTTATGATTCCACATAATACTAAATGATTTTTACTTGTAAAAAATATTGATTCTCCCCCATTTTTTCTTTTGTTTCAGTATTTGATCTGTTATACTTTTATTAATATGAAATTAGCTTTTAACTCATAAGGCGAGATGATATTATGATGCAAAAGTTTTCAAATACATGGTCTTTGATGGGCGCTTCATGGGAGGTCCTGAAAAAAGACAGGGAACTGCTGAGGTCTCGACTGATCGTGTTGAACTTGATGCCTTCTGGTTCGATGAACTGAACAACTACTTCTCCGGGCCGGATGACCCCAATTATTGTGTAGTGATTGTCAAACCCTCAAGCATTGAAATTGGAACCATGGGTGTCATGACACCTGAAGTTTGGGAGAGGGGGATTTAGGGCAACAAGCTCTCTTATAAAACAAATGTTAACCGCAACAGAAGCGTTGAGTACACCTACTAACCTTCAATTTTGGGGGTTGAGAAAGTTGATGATTATTGATTGAAAGGTTGTATGATTTTTATAAACATTCCGGCTATAACAATTCTTTCTTTTATAGCTATATGTTCATCGCACCAAGTTTGAATATCTTTGGCCAGTGTTATTATTTAACTTCAAAAGTGAACTCATCTTCAAGCTTTATATTATCTGCAGTTTCTAAAATAATCCTTGTCCTGATTGTATGTAACCCTGTTTGTTTAAGGATAACGTCCCCTCCATAACCACCATACATGCCCACGGTCATAGTTCTGGAAACCTTTCCTTCGGGGTTTATCAGATGAAACAGGACAGTGCCCGGCACTATCTTCCGCTCAGAGTCCATTATGTATACCATGAGATGGTTTGTCACATCGGGGCTCCTGTTGATACCTAAATCAGAACTGCTTTTCATCATTTCCATCATTTCATTCCGCTCCAACAGGTTCATGATATGATACATCAGGGTATAGCCCTTAATCGTTGTCTGGTGGATATGCTTACCAGGTCTCGCCATTACTTCACCATCAGCAGAATCCATACCTTTCATATTGTGCATAGTTTCAGCCTTTTCAGGTTTCTCCATTACTTCGCTATCAGCAGAATCCATGCCTTTCATATTGTGCATAGTTTCAGCGGCTACCTGTAATAAAGGGTTTGTAAAAGCTCCGATTAAAAGAAGTATTATCAATGTAATGTTTTTCTTCATTCATCCTCCCTCTTCAATTTAGATGCAAAGTAATATTTACCATAGATTAAACTTACAGCACAAATAGTTCGTTTGTCAAATCAATTGACATTATATTAAATATAACTATTTACTATAAGTACAAAAATACAAACAGTATGACTAACGATTAACGGATGAAACTTTGCATTCTGAAGCAATATTTAAAAACAAGACTTCAGGAAGTACTACACATAAAAACTACCTTGCATCGTAGACATGTATCTTCAAACCCTATAAGTTAAGTGGCTGCCTTGAAGGTAAGATTAGGCTTGCTTCCCTAAGTTTCTGGTCGCACACACTTACCTTACTCTGGCTTCCTTATTCAATTAAACGGATGAAGTTACCTATCACGAACAAGGTAGTTATAATATATATTTATCACCAAATACCTTTGATGTCAACTTAAATAAATTTATAGGATATATAAGAACTTTTTATTAGACTGGGTACGCAAATATCTTTGAAGATTAACAGTTGAAACATTGCACTCTGAGGCAAGATTGAAAAACAAGATAACAGTACTCAATTATGCAGATTTAGCCAAATTAGCCACTAATTCAAACTGAAATGCAACATTGCGTTCACAACGTCCTGCCCTTTAGTCACACTTTTTCACCTCAAAAGTACTACTTTAACTGTGGTACAATGATGTGGGGCAGGTCATCTGAGAAATACTGGGAACAGCTTTAATCGGCAGATAGAAGATTCTGTAGAGTGGAGATTACAATGATTGATAATACCGTGCTTGTAGTTGATGCTGATCAGGAGACTGAAGAGAAGATTGTTTCAACACTTGAAACAGAAGGCTATCTGGTCTTTACCGCCTCAGGTAACGATATTAGTGCTGGAATGGCAGATAAAATAAACCCTTTCCTGATTTATCTGAAACCTACCTCGAGCACCATTGAGGTATGCAAAACAATTCATAATATAGAAAAATTCAAGAATGTTCCTATCATATTGCTCGCTTCGCTCAACGAAACATTGGATGCCCAAGCCTATTTTGACGGGATTGTAGATTATCTTATAATGCCCTTAAGTCTTCATGAACTTGTAGAAAAGACCAGGGAAATTCTTGGCAGCGCCTCTGATTTCAAGGGAACTGAAGAAAATATAGGGTTGTTTATGAAAGAAGAAACTGCGCCTGCAGAGGAGCCGTCCCAGGTTAAGGATGAGTATTCTTTTGATACTCAGACAGATGAAATTTCCGAGATCGCTCAACCCAATGAAGAATATAGCTACAATGATGAGAAAAAGGAAACAATGAAGAGCCTGTATAAAAAAAGAATGAAAAAAAGAATGAAAAAAAGACCTTATAGATTTGGTCTCTTAACTCCGTTTCTCGTTGTCATGGCAGCGATAGTGATACTGGCAGCAGGTTTTTTCCTTTACAAGTTATTAATCCCGGTGTCCGTGGCGGTTAAACCCCAAAAGACAGTTCAGCATCAGGAGCCAGCAGTTCTTCCACCCCCGGAACAGCAAAAGCTGGAACAGCCGGTCGCAGAGGAAACCCCAGCTGTAAAAAATGAAGTGCCTAAAGTGGCTTCCGGAGTTAATGCGCCTGACTCAAAAGTTGCTGAGAAACCGTTTCATTCTGTGCAGTTGGGGGCCTTTAAAATTAAAGCCAATGCAGAGGCACTTGCAAAGACGTATAAGGAG
>JBCKZY010000137.1:0-3399 GCA_038918635.1 Thermodesulfovibrionia bacterium
AGAAATACAATCCAAACTGACTACCGAGCCCTTCAAAAAACTAACAAAAGCTAGCTCTGATTGAAAAACCATTTCACGGTCTCTCTCATTCCCTCGCTAACAGAATGCGAAGGCTTATACCCCAGCAGTTCGGCTGCTTTTGATATGTCCGCCTGGGAGTGTCTCACATCTCCGGGGCGGAAATCACCATGAACCGCCTCTATGTCCTTAATTCCTGTCTTGAATTCCGCAAGGCTGTCCCTTATCATCCGAAACAACTCATTCAAACTTGTCCTGTCACCAAAAGCAACGTTATAGACCTGATTCACCGCTTCTTTATTATCTGTTGCAGCCGCCAGGATGTTTGCCTGTATCGTATTATCTATATAGCAAAAATCCCTGCTTGTTTCTCCGTCGCCGTTGATTGTAGGTGTCTTACCGTGCATAAGTTCCCCGATCCACCTCGTAATCACGGCAGCATACGCTCCGTTTGGGTCCTGGCGCCTGCCAAAAACATTGAAGTAACGTAGGCCAATGGATTGTAATCCATAGCAACTGGCAAAAACATCCGCATAGAGTTCATTAACGTATTTTGTCACTGCATACGGAGATAGGGGCTTTCCGATGGTATCCTCTTTTTTGGGGAGGTCCGGATGATCTCCATACGTTGATGAGGAAGCTGCATAAACAAAGCGATTAACCTTCGCATTGCGCGCGGCTATCAGCATATTTAAAAAACCGTCAATGTTTGACTGGTTTGTCTCAATAGGGTCATCAATTGACCGGGGGACACTTCCAATTGCGGCCTGATGAAGCACATAGTCTACGCCTGTGCAGGCTTTCTGACAATCATCAGGATTTCTGATATCCCCATGAACGAACGAAAAGTTTTTCCATTTTTCTTCACCCACCTGATTCTTTACATCATCAAGATTATAACGATGCCCGGTTGAGAAGTTGTCAAGCCCAATAACATGCTGCTTGAGGTTTAAAAGCTCTTCAAGCAGGTTTACCCCTATGAACCCTGCAACGCCGGTGATAAGCCATTTTTTCGGTGAGGCGCAAAGTGCTGTTTTAACTGATTTGATCATATATTGTAACGATAAGGTGATCCATTACTATTACGTTTTGAATTTTTATAGGAAGTGATTTCAGATCCCTCTTTGCGGCAGATGATAATTTCCAGTTTATATTCAAACATAAGAATAAACTATCGGTATTCTTTTTGCAGATCCTCTAATTTTGTGAATTTTCGGCCTGCTTTTCTTTCTGATTTTGCAAGTAGTGCTCTTTTATTCACAAATTCGATAAACCAATTGTCTTCTTTAAGTTTGAGATAATTAACGAAATCTAATACTTCTTTTACCTTTTTTTCTGACAGATCTTCAATATCTTCGATTAATTTTTCTTTAAGCCTGGTTCCTGACATATATCACCTCCTGATATATACGTAAATGCATTATCAGTGATATTTTAACATAAATAGTTAATCGCATAGCGGAATAAAGACAGGCTAATATAAAGACTAAGGCTAAGGTTGAGGTTGAGAACAACTACAAAAACAACGATAACAACAACAAAAACAACTGACTACCAGGCATCAGACTGAGTTGACGAAATCAACCGGAATAATACATTTGACTGATGAGGCGATAGCGTCTATTGATATCACCAGCACTGTATTTTTATCTCTTTTCTCTACAATATATCCTTCGACGCCCTTAAGACTCCCTTTCCTGATTACTACTTTATCACCTTCTTTCAAGAAAGGGCAGGGGTCGAGCTTCAGGTTGTTTTCTATCAGGATTTTTAAGGAGCTTATAACCGAATCCTCCACAGCTACATACCGGTCATTAAAACGAACAATTGATACTACACCTTTTTGAGCAAGAATTTCATTCCTAGTGCTTGAGTTGTTGATTGAAAACCTTACAAAACAGTAGCTTTTGAAAAGAGGCTCTTCAATGAGTTTTGTCCTGTCTGACCATTTACTTTTTATGGTTAATTTGGGTGTAAAAGCCTCAAGCCCTTTTTTTAACAATTCTGATTCCACGAGTTTTTCGTGACGGGATTTTGTGTACAAGACGTACCAATTTACGGCATTGTTATTCATTGTTACTCTTTGTTATTTTTGGTTATTTATTGCTTTCGATTTAATTGATGAAATAAAATTGTTCAATTTTACAGCCAGAGTTTTCAAATTCTCATTCATGGCTTTATAGTTATCATGGCTAATATGACTTCTCTCATAAAGTAAGTCTACCCAATGTTTGGATTCCCATAGAGATCCTCGCGCATTGTAATAAAACTTTGCTGAATCCAGATAATGGTACCTCCCAAAACCTTCAGCTATATTTGCTCCAATAGAATCAATAGATCGAATAAATTGCTGCCCAATTTCAAATCTGTATTCATTTTTCAGATCTTTATATATTTTCCATCCAACAGTGCTTAATTCCCTTGCAATTTGATAAACCTCAAGATCCTCAAGTTTCATATATGATTTATTACAAATAACCACTGATTACTATGAATATACTGTTATTTCTGATTCACTCTCCGGGCGGACTTCGTCCCTCTCAGTCACATTTGACTTCCAAAAAAACGAGGTCAAGGCTGAGGTTAAGAAACAACCTAAAACCTCCAATGTCCAAAAACATCCAATAACCTAATATTATAACTTACTGCAATTACTCATTGATCTTCCCTGTGGCAAAACCACAGGGAAGCTAATGCAATGATTTTTATTATTACATTCACTCGTTAGCCCCCGTGGCTGAGACCACGGGGAACCTGCCTGCCGGCCCGCTTCGCCGAGGCGAGCAGGCAGGTACACTCGCTTTCCATTTAATGATTAAGACCAGTATTGCCACAAATATTAGCGCTCCAATAAAACCGGACATACCGTCACGGGACATGGTTAAAAACAGGATAGTAAAAGACAAGGACAAGCGGGATGATAATCCCCAAAAATTTGGATAAGTAGTCGCGGTTTATAAAGCTCCATAATATGTCATGATGAAAACATTATATATATAAATTATAGCATTAGAACATCGTTTTATTCTTTGTTAACAATACCATCATGGCCGGCGCCAGCAGAAAGTCGGCAAGCAGCACCATACATATTGTAAATCCGGTAATTATACCGAAATTAACGGTACTGCTTAGTTCAGCAAAAAGCAGGATGAAGAAGCCGGCTCCAAGGATCACCGTTGTAAAAAACATCGCCCTGCCGGATGTCATAAGGGTTAACCTGACCGCTTCACGCGCATCGCCGCATTGATCAAAGTAGCGACGGAAATCGTTGTTGATCGTTAAAAACCGCACCCCGCTTGCCGCAACCGCTAAGATCAAAATTGTGGCAAAAATAATCCACCACCGATTCTTAACATTCCATTCTCCAAATGCTCTCTCAAA
>JBCKZY010000138.1:0-3387 GCA_038918635.1 Thermodesulfovibrionia bacterium
TTGGTGCTTTGAGCTATTTCCCTATGTACTTCCCGATCCTCTCAAGGCTCTTCCGTGCATTTTCAACTGTATGGGCCTCGATAGTGTAGACACAGTCTAACCCATCGCTCATTTTAAAGACGGTATCAAAATCAATGTTACCATCTCCTATAGGGAGGTGGTCATCGCCGGAGCCGTCATTGTCATGAATATGCATTTCCTTTATAAAGGGCTTCAAAACCTGAAACCATTCCCGAAGCGGTATCCTTGAGAAGAGGTTAATATGCCCAACGTCAATACATACCCCGAAGTTCTCCGAGTCCATCTCTTCAGCCAGTATCCTCAGGTTATCAGGCTCATCCTCAAATATATTTTCAATGGCGATCATCACACCCATCTCTTCAGCCCTCTTATTGAGAAGTCTCCATGTCTCCAAACTGCCCTTAAGCCACTTATGAACCTTATTGTCATACTTCCACCTGTAATATCCGGAATGGAAAACGACTACTTTGGGCTTCAGTACCGAGGCAAAGTCCAGAATGGATGAATACCTCCTGAGTGTTACCTCTCTTATTTTTGGATCAACCGCCGCCGGTGAGAGGTCCATGAAAGGGGCATGAATAGTAAGTTCAGGTTTAAAGTCGAACTTCTCCCTGAGTTCAACTATATCGCTCTTCTGAATCTCATCAAAACGGGCAGAGCTGAAGTAGATCTCAAGGTTCAGTCTCTCTTTATTAATAATAGGAAGGTATTGGTCCAGCCCGAAGAACGGAACAGTGACGTGAACGGAAGGAGATGTCACTTTGTCTTAACAGCCTCTTTCTTTGCCTCGGCAGGCTTTTTTTCAGCTTTTTTATCCTTAGATTCGGCAGGCTTCTTTTTTGCTTCCATGGCCTTTTTTCTCTCTGAAGATGGATAGTCGGTCACATACCAGCCGCTGCCCTTAAGCACAAAGGACGTAGTTGTAATGAGTTTCTTAAGCTTGCCGCCGCATGAGCCGCATTCTGTGAGCTGGTCATCGCTCATCCTCTGGTTGACCTCAAACTGCTCACCGCATTCTGTACATTTATACTCGTAAATCGGCATAAAAATCACCTCATAAAATTATTTTCAAATTCAGAGTTTATTGTAAAAGTCTTTATTTGTCATTCCCGAGGTTTTAGTCGGGAATCCAGTATTCTTAAATAATAAGGAGTTCTAGATTCCCGATCGGAGTCGGGAATGACAGATATGGGTACTATTTAATTTATCACATCAGCCGACTCCTTGACAAGCAGCCGATGCTGTTGTACAAAGAGAATATGTGGGAATACACTGAAAAAGTCAGGGAACTGTTTCTGCACCCTAAAAGCGTGGATTATGAAACTGATGATTAACAGGGGAATTATAAATATAATTATGTATGACTCTTTATTGTTGAAAAAGAGATTGCGAAACAGCTGCTGCCGTTTCGCAATCTCTTAGATAACATAGTAAAAGTTACATATTATAATCAGAAGTGATGCACATATCGCAGTGTGATCCTCGTACCCTCGGTGCGGTTCTCTGACGTGGTCTCAGTGAACAGGTTGGCAAACAGGTGCTGATTCTGCGAATGATGATAGACCAATCCCAAACCAATACCCAGCACTTCCTCCTTTCGGTCTGTCACATCGGTGCCATTAGCCTCGGTGTCTGTTATCTGCTTCAAATAATAACCGTTAACACCCACGCGCAGCCTTTTCGGCATAACCTCATAACCGGCCGAAAAGTTAGCATGAACTGCCTGCCCTGCCTGTGAGTCGTCAGCACCAACGAATCCACGGTTCGGATCATCATTCTTTGCATTCCATAGGTAGTGAAGACGCAGTGAGGTAGTCAGCTTGGGAGAGATAAAAACAGTCTGAGAAGCTTCATACCCCCCCCCCTTATATTGCTAATATTGTCAATCTGTTAATATTTCTTATCTTCTACAGTTAATACCTGTCCGCATCCTCACATACTACGGAATATCAAAAGCTGTTGTCCATAAGTAATAGGTATTCAAAACTCCAAAAAAATTAAAAGGTTTAAATAGGGATTGCAATATTTACCATTATAGCAGGTTTATTTTAAAACAGAAAGCACTGAATAATATTAGTTAAACACGTCAGGTGAAATACCCGTAAACTTACGGACTACCTATGAAGCAAGCGGGAGATTTATGATAAATGTTGTCCCCTTACCTTCCCTGCTTTCAACATCAATACTTCCGCTGTGGGATACTATTATCTTCTGTACAAGGGCCAGACCGAGACCGAACCCCTTCTCCTTTGTTGTAAAGAACGGGAGGAAAATCTTATCTCTCAGGCTCTCAGGTATCCCGTCTCCGGTATCTTTTATAAGTACAACTGCCATCTCTCCAGCGGAGCTCGAAGATATTTCAAGGTCACCACCGTCAGGCATCGATTGGACCGCGTTCATGAAAAGATTGTTAAGCGCCTGTCTGAATAGGACCTCGTCCGCTTTTATCTGCAATTCACCTTCAACATCCATTTGCAACCTGACATATTCATTATTTTCCGCTACGGCGGAGACGGTCTCTTTAATTGTTTTGTTCAGGTCGATTACAGATAAGTTAAGAACACTGGGTCTTGCAAAGTTAAGAAGCTCGGTGATAATTCTGTCCATATCAGCAATTTCAGCCATTATGGAGTTTGCTGCCGGCATATTTTTTTCCTCTACCTGCCTGCTGAGGAGTTTGGCATATCCGGTGATTACAGACATGGAATTCCTCAGTTCATGCGATATACCTGCCGACATCTCACCGAGTTGGGAAAGTCTCTGTTTCAACTCAACCTGCCTCTGCAGCGCCTTTATATCAGTCAAATCAGTTATTATAAGGATAGAACCGATAGTCTCATCAACCGCATTCTTTAAATGTGAGGTGGCCAGCCCCAGCCATATATGCCTCCCGTCGCCGGTAACATAAGGGTACTCGGAGCCGTCACGAACCTTATCATCTTTAATCAGTGTAATCAACGGTTCATTAAAGACATCAGGGAAATTCCTGTCAACAGACTCTTTTGCGTTAATTCCGAGAATATGCTCAGCCGACTGATTAATGCTCTTTATTGTCAGCAATGTGTCAACGGTTACTACCCCGCTCGGGACACTCTGAAGTATATTTTCATTATATGCCTCCATCCTAACCGCCTTCTCTTCGGCCAGTGATTTCAATTCAGCGAGTTCCTTCTCCTTATTTTTAAGCTTGGTAACAAGTTCATGAAAAGTGTTTACCACAAACCCAACCTCTGACTCTTTCTTACTACCCTCAGAGGTCGTCAGAATTTCTCTCTCTCTAACAATAAATCTTCTGACAAGCCAGTAGGTCACTACAATAACAATAATGAGGGAGATACCCAGAAAGACGGGAAGACCTAAATCCTT
>JBCKZY010000139.1:0-3366 GCA_038918635.1 Thermodesulfovibrionia bacterium
CGCTGATAATTACATTATACTGCCTGTTGGTTGTCACAAGATAGTTGCGTCCATCATCGTTATGGAATCTGAATCGCGGCTTGTGAAAAACATCCCCATTCACGTCTGTAAAAAGATCGTTGATTCCCTCGATATCTGGATTAAGATCAACGACATCAAGAGAGGAGACGTCATTGGAAGCCAATACGGAACCAGACGTAATTCCAGCTCCAAAAGCGATCACCAGCACATCCTTGGATTCGTCAGACTCATCCGCCATCACCGGCAAAGTCCCCAGAAGTTTAAATAACTGGGTGTGCCAAAAGCGTGTTGAGGCTTCTTCAACGCCGTTAAGCAGCATGTCGCGATAGACTTCCTTTCTGGGACTGCTAACGTCAAGGACGACAACGTTTGCAGCTTGCCCTTCATGAACAAGCAGAACATCCACCGATTGTGCCAGTAATGATTCCCCAATTTTCTCTGCGTACATAGACTTAATATCTGGCGTTAAGAAAGCAAGAACCAGTGCCAGCGTCACGACACTGAACGCTACAGCGAGCCAGCGTTGTAAGCTTTTCCCCGGGACAAGAATATTAATAACACCGATAGAAGCGCATATCGAAGCCAGAAGGATGAGAACACCCTGGAGCCCCATGATCGGGATAAGGAAGTAGTTGGCCACCCCGGCGCCGAGCAGACCACCCGTTGTGTTGAGTGCGTAAAGAGACGCGGCAATTTTTGTTGCTTCGCCCCGTCCTTCCAGTTGAATCATACGTATTGCAATCGGTAATAAGGCTCCGATTAAGATCGTGGGGGCAATGATAATTCCCAGAAAACTATAATAGGAAAACAGTGCGGCGCTGGTACCGGACCGGGTAAACATATCAGCAGTGACCCCTTCTCTGGTGAGGAGAAAATAGGGTATGCTTATCACAACAGCTCCTGCGGCAAGCGAAATGAAGCCGAAAAGGTTTTTGCTATATTTTGTGTTGCGATGCAAAATTCCGTAAATCCAGGTGCCCAGCACAGCGCTAATACCTGTGCCCAGGAGAAAACCAGCCAATACGAGGGCGAAAACCGATGCAACATTGCCCAGATAAAGAATACCTAATCTCGTCAGAAGAACTTCATAGGCAAGCGCAACGAATCCTATTCCAAAGGTCGCAGTTCCAAGGAAGCGCCTCAACTGAGTGTCTGCTATAGGGAGGCCAACCTGGGATGGCGGTGTAGTGGTAACTTCCGGGGATATCGATTTGTTTACTGTATTGGCCGTGAAAGCGCAAATCGAAGCAATAATGTTGAGACCAAATGCGAAGATCAATGTAGACTGAACGCCGAACTCATACAAGAGGTAGTAGCCCGCTACGAAGCATCCAGCAGCCGCACCCACGGTATTAATACTATACAGAAAACCGGTACGTGCCGTTCTTTTATCAGGAGAATCGGGTGCTGCTCCGGAGATCATGGCCGGAAATGTCGCACCCATCAGGAATGCAGGCAGAAAAAGAGCCGAGAGGCTCACCACGATACGCAGTAAGGTTAAGCCTGCTCTGTGGGAGATGATTTCTGATAATAGTGAGAAAGCGTGGGATAGCCATTCGAACAGAAATGGTGAGAGAAGAATATAAACACCGATGGCGATTTCCAACAATACATAGGGGATGAGGGAAGGTTGTCGTTTGCTGAAGACCTTCCCCCCCGCGTAACTTCCGAGTCCCAGTCCTCCCATAAAAACGACTATAATCATGGAGGTTGCGCTCATCGAGTTACCAACGACCGTGATCAGCATCCTGTTCCATGTAACCTCTGCGGAGAGGGCGCTGGCGCCTGAAGCAAAGAAGGCAAAATAAATTAAAATAATAAAAATGAATGATTGAATATTTGATGTCTTAGCGTCAGAAGTCATTGTCGAATCCTTAATATTGATTTATAGCAGGAATTAATGAGAATCCTAAGAAGATTATAAGTTCAATATAGTGGCATATCGAATAGCGGTAAATCAAGAAACTCCCCAATGTGCACCCCGGTTCACAGCAGCAGAATCAGTTATCGCGAGTGTTAAGAAAAAGGCATCAAAAGCGAGTTTAATATCCCCGGGGTTATATTCAGGGCTCTCTATTTTCAGCCGACCTTTCAGAAGTTCTCCGGTCAGTTGTGTGGTGGAGTACAAATGCATATTACCGGCAGGGACCGTTTCAGGGCCTTTTTGACTGGGGCGGCCGTTATCAGGACGGCACACGATATGTATCCTGAGGACTTTAAATGGAAAATGCCGCCTTATGAATATGAGGCTGAGAAGATGCCCATAGATATCCTTGCCGGGACAGACAGGTTCAGGAGGGATATTGAAGAAGGGGATTCCCATGAAAGTATGGAGAAGTGGTGGCAGGAGCAGAGCCGGGTGTTTAACAGAAAGGTAAGGGCACGGCATTTGATGTATAAGTAATGCGGAACAAAAGGTGCGAACAAGCGGCAGTTTTTGGGAATCCCTCTTCAGTGGTTAATTATGTTTTTATTTCAAATGTCAATAGCCTGACCCTGTCCAGCAGACTATATTACGGTTTCCAGCTCTCAGGAAGTGAGTCGCATTGATCTGGAAATAATGCTTTTGTCTTGCCGGTAGTGTAGTAAGCCAATAGCCCAACCCATTCTTTCATACCCATTTTCAGACTACCAAGATTACGGGAAAAGTCCGGATCGATTCGGAGAAGATTTCCCGGTCTTGTCGTGTGATCCACAGGGTATGGAATCATTGGCCATCCTGACTTGCAGAAGGCCCCAACGGCTCTTGGCATATGGGAGGCGCTGGTTATCAATATCCACGTTTCGCCGGCAACAGGCTTTATTTGCTCTTTACTTAACACCGCATTTTCATAAGTATTCCTGGAATTACTCTCAAGAGTAACGCGGGACAGATCCAGCCCCTGTTCACTGAAGAGCCTCTTCGCCACCTCTGCTCCTTTATGCTCCTGATGCAGGACAAGTCCACTACCGCCGCTAAAAACCTGCCTGGCATAGGGGTATCGCCTCGCCATTGTGAGAAAGGTTAAATAGCGTTCGGCACCTCCTCCTGTCTCAACCTGATTCCAGTGAGCAGAAAGAGTGATATTTTCCGCGCCGCCCAGCATCATGATCCCGTCTATTTTTTCAGGCAGTTCAGGGTTTGCAGGAAAACGCTTCTCCAACGGATATATGAGCCACTCGCCTACGGGAAACAGCGCTATCACGATCATAACAATAGCTAATAAACCCAGTAACCATTTTGCGTGTCCGTATGAGCCTCGTCTGAGTAATATCCAGGTCAAAAGTACCAGGATCAGAAGAAGGCTGTCAGGCGAAATGAGAGACCATGCCAGTTTTGATATCCAGAAAAAGATTGAGTCCATT
>JBCKZY010000140.1:0-3357 GCA_038918635.1 Thermodesulfovibrionia bacterium
GGTCTATTTCATGCTGAAGAGCCCTTGATAAAAGATCGGCACCTTCTATACTGATCTCCTTTCCATTTCTGTCAAGGCACTTCACATTCACCTTTTTTGCCCTTTTAACAATAGTTGTATAACCCGGGAAACTCAGGCACCCCTCATCTATCTCGATCTCGTCTAAATAATGAGTGATCTCTGGATTAATCAGCACTATAAGGGCAGACTTCTCGTCCATAGCACTGACATCAATTACAGCAATCTGCTTATTGACCCCTACCTGATTAGCAGCCAGCCCAATGCCGGGCGCGGCATACATAGTCTCAATCATATCATCAATAAGCTTCTGGATCGAAGAATCGAACACGGTTACCTTTGAGGTCTTCTCCTCTAATATCCTGTCAGGGTACTTAACTATTTCTATCAACGCCATGATTTAATTTAACCAATTTCCAGTGAAAATGACAAGAATGTTATATAATTAGAATCCGCAACGGTTATACAAACAAAGTAATATTGTATAATTAGCTTTATGACTGAAAAAGAACCTCCGGAGATTACAAATGCTTAACAATTTTTTTCAGACAACGTATTTCGGCAACACGGTCATGGATTATGTGGTCTTTCTCTCAATCCTGATGGGTGGAATACTCGGTATTCGGATAATCAATGCTGTTATCCTGCACCGCCTGAAGGTGTGGTCAGAGAAGACAGCCACCACTGTTGATGATTTCCTTATCCGTATAATCGACAAAAAACTGATACCTATTCTTTATTTTGGAGCCCTATATCTTTCAACAAAGGTTTTACAACTGTCACCCATAGCAGTAAAGGTCATTGAAATAGCCGGGGTGGTGCTTTTAACCATCATGGGTATACGTCTTATCGTGGAACTTCTGCACTACGCCCTTGAGGTCTACTGGGTCAGAAAAGAGGTGGATACAACCAGACAGCGAAACCTCAAGGGAATAATCACTGTAATAAAGGTTATAGTCTGGGGTATAGGAATAACCTTTCTGCTTGACAATCTCGGTTTCAGGATATCTGCTGTAATCGCGGGACTCGGGATCGGCGGCATCGCAATCGCACTGGCAGCACAGACAATTCTCGGCGATCTCTTCAGCTACTTCATTATATTCTTTGACCGCCCCTTTGAGGTCGGAGACTTTATCATAGTTGATGACTTCATGGGCTCAGTTGAGCACATAGGGATCAAGACTACGAGGCTCCGCAGTCTGAGCGGTGAGCAGCTTATATTTTCAAACACGGACCTCACAAGCTCACGTCTCCGAAACTATAAAAGAATGGAGAACAGGAGGGTTTTATTTAAGCTTGGCGTGACATACCAGACAACCACTAAACAGCTAAGGGAGATACCTGAAATAATATCTAATATTATAATAAATTCTGACGATACATTATTCGACAGGGCGCATTTCTCTTCATACGGGGACTTCAGTCTCAACTTCGAGATAGTTTACTATGTAAAAAGCAAGGACTACGGCAAATACATGGACATACAGCAGGATATAAATTTCGCGATAAATGATGAGTTCGAAAAACGGGGTATAGAATTCGCTTACCCGACCCAGACACTATTTATTGAGAAACCAGAAAATACTAACAATCAGACAGAATGAACATGATACTCAGGATAAAACCCGATAATTATTAATCTTTTACTAATTAAACTACTCCTCAGGCAGGGCAGGTCTGCGGCAAGAATCATATGAAATACGGAGAGAAGGCGATATCAAAGGCAAAACTCAAGAGGTGGGAAAACCCCAACCCTGAGAGGGACTATACAATTGAGATTGAGTCGTCTGAATTTACCTGTCTATGCCCACGTTCCGGATACCCTGACTTTGCGCTAATAAAGATCAATTACATACCTGACAAATATATTGTTGAGCTTAAATCCGTTAAGCTCTATCTTAACAGGTTCAGGGACCAGCACATTTCACACGAATCTGTCACCAACCAGATATTCAATGACCTGAAAAAACTCCTGAAGCCCAGAGAACTTGAAGTTGTCGGGGACTTTAACCCGAGAGGGAATGTTAAGACCATAATAAGGGTTGCTTCCTGATTAATTCTTGTCCTGCCAGTTATTGCTTCGGAAGAAGTCAATAATCGAGAGATAAAACCACCAGAGATAGCGAAAAGTTAATAAATCTTGAAATCAGCTGCCATTTGACGATAGCCAGGATATCATCAGGGTTGAATGTTTTAGATGGTAAAGCAATATTAAGTAGTAGGTGAAAAAAACAACAAAAATACCTATTACAGCAAATATACGTTTCCGAAACCTCCAGAGAAGAATAGAACCAAAAGATACAAGGGAAATTTTTATCGCCATAAAGGTCGTAGGATTATTATTTATCGAGTCCTGCAGAAAGATGTTTGCCTCTTTGGCTATTCCGGATTTCACCCAGAACAACGTAAAGAGAGCGTCCAGGAGATTAAGTATTATTACAGATTTGATGATTCCCTCGAGCCACCTGAATTGATGAACATGCTCTTCTGAAAGTTTAAATTCTCCTCTTGAATAAGCAGGCTTAATTTTATGGTTTTTCATATCTCTGACCCGCAAAAGACTGTAGCGGGTATTCTTTTGATTAAAGGTTCAGCATCTTCATGCCTTTACCAATCTGAATCGCGGACTCCATGGCCTTCAAAACAAGATCTTTGGACTTTACGGCCGACTCCCTCACATCGTAGCCAAGGGCAAGCCCCGCGGCGACTGCGGAGGAGAAGGCACACCCGGTACCGTGGAAGTCTCCTTCAAGCCTTTCACTCTCCAGTTCAATATAATCCTGACCGTCAAAGAGGAGATCAATCGCATAGTCCTTAAGGTGCCCGCCAGTGATAATGACAGATTCAGACCCGAGATCCAACAGTTTAACCGCTGCACTCTTCATATCCGCCACATTGTTTATTTCAATTCCGGTAAGGGCAGAAGCCTCATATACATTGGGGGTGATTACCCTTGAGACAGGGAAGAGGTGATCTCTAATCGCATCCAGTGTCCCCTCTTTTAACAGGGGAGAACCGGAAGACGAGACCGTAACAGGGTCGAGCACAACATTAACGAGAGACTTCTCCCTGACCTTCCGGGCTATTATCTCAACTATATCAGAAGTATAAACCATGCCTATCTTAACCGCGTCTGGAGATATATCCGACAGAAGCACATCGAGCTGCTTCATAAAGAAGTCAGAACTGACCTCCTGGATATCGATAACCCCTTCTGAATTCTGCGCGGTAAGGACGGTGGGAACACTTAACCCGTATGTGCCCATGGAGATGAAAACCTTCAGATCGGCCTGCAGTCCCGCTCCCCCTGAAGGGTCTGATCCTGCCATTGTAAGAACA
>JBCKZY010000141.1:0-3344 GCA_038918635.1 Thermodesulfovibrionia bacterium
TCCGCCTTGAAAACCCTATTGTTGCCGGTATAGACGAAGCGGGCAGGGGGCCGCTTGCGGGTCCTGTTGTTGCCGCTGCTGTTATATTACCTTCAGGTCTTGTTGTTGAAGGACTGAAGGACTCCAAACTGGTCCCTGAAAACAGGCGCCTCAGGCTTTTCTGGGAAATAACCTTAAATGCCGTTGATATCGGTGTAGGAATTATCGATGCCGGCATAATTGACAGGCTCAATATTCTTAATGCCACGAGACTTGCCATGGTGAAGGCTGTCGAGGGCCTCGCGATAAAACCGGATATCCTTGTGATAGATGCTGTCAGGCTTGATGATGTAAGTATCAGGCAGTTATCTATCATAAAAGGGGAATCCAAAAGCGCCTCAATAGCCGCGGCATCCATTATCGCGAAGGTTGTAAGGGATGATATTATGTTTGATTACCATAAAGAGTTTCCCCTGTACAACTTCAAGCGTCATAAGGGGTATTCGACAAGGGAACATGAAAGGCTCTTGCGTCTGCACGGGCCGTCTCTCATTCACAGGAGAAGCTTTAGAAAGGTTAAGGATCTGGATCTTCCAATAGCATAGAATATCCTGGTCTGATAATTTCAGATTAATCTTCCTTCTCTACTTCCTGTTATGATATATTGATGATAGCCCTGAATATAGTAGTAATCGTAACTGCTCAGGTATCCCGCTTTCAAAATGGGGGATAAATAAAATATACCTGTGTAGTTTCTAATAATTGAGATTGTACTTGAAGAATAAAACGAATTTAGTGTAATCTAAAAAATGGCTTTATTTAATTACACCGCGAAAGAGATTACCCTCAAGGTAGTCTATTACGGGCCGGGTTTCTCAGGAAAGACCACGAGCCTGCAATACCTTCATACTGTCCTGCCTACAGGCGCAAAGGGCAAACTCATCTCCATGGCCACAGAGGGTGACAGGACGATATTTTTCGATTTCCTCCCTATTGATATCGGTAAGATAAAGGATTTCAATATCAGGTTCCAGATGTACACCGTTCCGGGCCAGGTCCGGTATAATGCCACCAGGCGTCTTGTCCTTAAGGGTGCGGATGCTATCATATTTGTTGCCGATTCACAGATAGAGATGAACGAGCAGAATATAGAGAGTTACGATAATATGATTGACAATCTTACTGTGAATAATATACCCCTTGATATTCCCAAGGTTCTTCAGTACAACAAGCGGGATATTGATAATATAATGAGCATTGAGGAACTTAACAGCACCTTAAACAAAGAGGGGTATCCCTTCTTTGAGACGGTTGCCGCTGAAGGTAAGGGAGTTGATCAGGCCTTTGAGAGGATCACAAAGGACGTTCTCGATTATATCAAGGAAAAACATAATGTGGATATCGAAGTCCCGGTTGCTTCGATAATACCTGAAGATGCCACACCTTCAAAGCTCGGAAAGGCGGATCATATCCGCTTAAGGGATTCTAAAGTCTCTCCTGAGGCTAAGGACCCTTTTATGGACAAGACGAAAAAGCCGGTTGCCGCCACTACTGCCGAGACCAGGCCCGCAACTGAGACTGTTAAGACAGAAACTGCCGAGACAGCCGAGCCTCCCCCGGTTGCTAAGCGCAAGCCTTCCGTAGAGCCAGTTGCCTCAAGGTCCGCAGAGACCGCTTCTACAGTTGTGCTGGACATTTCAGAGGTCGTATCTGCAATCAACTCGCTGAATGAATCGGTAGCTGATTTAGGCAGGGGGCTTAGGGGCATTCAGATTAATCAGATAAAAAATACTGATGCGCTTGTTGAGTTGAAGCAGATATTTTCAAAAGGCAAGGATAAGTGGTATAAGCGTTTCCTTAAGTAGCTAAATAATCTCCAGTGTTCTTAAAAGCGCTTCCGCCTTCTTTAGTGTCTCAAAGTACTCTCTTTCAGGTGATGAATCCGCTACGATACCCGCCCCGGCCTGTACATAGGCGATAAGGTTCTTTATCACAAATGTTCTTATAATAATGTTAAGGTCCATATCCCCCGTGAAACTGATATATCCAAGAGCACCGGTATACGGCCCCCTCGCTACAGGCTCAAGCTCATCGATTATCTCCATGCATCTAACCTTGGGAACTCCGGTGATAGTGCCTCCCGGGAAGACAGCCCTTACCGTATCAAAACAGTCCTTACCCCTTACAAGCCTGCCCCTGATGTTCGATACAATATGAATTACATGTGAATAGTCCTCAGTAGTCATGAGTTCGTCAACAGAAACCGTACTGTAATCAGAGATTTTACCGAGATCGTTTCTTTCCAGATCAATAAGCATCAGGTGCTCGGCCCTCTCCTTCTCATCAAGCAGCAGTTCAGCTCTCATATGCCTGTCACCCTCATCGTCATCACCCCTTGGTCTTGTCCCGGCTATAGGTCTTGTCTCAACAGTGTCACCCATAACCCTTACCAGTCTCTCGGGAGAGGAACTCGCGATATGGTAATCTCCCATATCCATGAATGCAGCAAAAGGAGCAGGGTTTATCCTGCTGAGGATCTTGTAGATGTCCCATGGTCTGGTTGTACCGATATGAGCTGAGACCCTCTGGGAAATATTTGCCTGGAATATATCTCCTGCTCTTATATATTCCTTTACCTTTATTACCATATTCATATAGTTTTTCTTTTCAGTTTCATGTCTGATAATAATGGGGCGAGCTGTATTTTTCTTATTTGAGTTATTTCCGGTAAAGTCTGAGGGATCAATGCCAGGAGTGATGGAGCTTATCTTTTCATAGAGGTCTGTTATCTTCCTGCAGGCATTTTTGTAGAAAGGAACAAAGTTCTCAATCTTCTTTTCTGAACCGGACAGGAACTCATCAGCGGCAGGACAGGTTATAAGAAAGGTTTTATTGAGCTTATGGTCAAGGGCTATCACCGTATCAATGAGCATGAAATGTGCATCCGGCAGGCCAAGATCATCGACGGCGGTCCTTGGTATTCGTTCAAGATATTGTACAAAGTCATAACTTATCATGCCGACCGCTCCGCCAATGAATGGCGGAAGCCCTTTCGGCGGATAAACCCTGTAGCCGCTCATCAATTTCTTCAGACTCTTCAGTGGGCTGGCTGTTGACAGAACCTTCCTGTCTTTGAATTTTATTTCAATATTGCCGTTTTTTACCTTAAAGATCAGGAACGGGTCAGCGCCAATGAAGGAATACCGGGCTATCTTTTCAGGCCCTTTAATGCTTTCAAGCAGAAAACTGTATGGTGAACTTATTGCTTCATAGATAAGCTGGGCGGGGATAAAGGGAAGTTCCGTATAAACAGGGGATATAATGCCCTCTTTAGCTTTTTCAATAAACGGTTGTTCCAGAGGAAG
>JBCKZY010000142.1:0-3319 GCA_038918635.1 Thermodesulfovibrionia bacterium
CCTCAGTGTCATTGGCGCTATAAACAGCAGTAACACCATGTAATGACTCCTTTATCCCTAAACCCTTTGCTCTATGCCCTTCGCCTTTCTGTGCCCTCTGTGGTTCCATATTATAGCCTGTTTCTGATAATGCTCCAAATAATACCGCTGATATTATTTTCAAGATGATTGTGATGGGTCATTTGAAATACAGAAAGGCATGTTTCAAACAATAAAATAATTGTATTACTAATGGATTAAAGAGTCAACAGCCAATTGCCTTTATGTCAATTGCCTTTATTTCGTTCAATCGCTTATAATCTTCTGAAACAGCATGGAAAAGGAGCTTAAGGATGTCAGGACATTCCAAGTGGGCGGGGATAAAGCATAAGAAGGCGGTTGTTGATGCGAAAAAGGGCAAGGCATTTTCAAGGATCTCCCGTGAGATAAGTGTAGCGGCAAAGATGGGCGGGGGCAACCCCGAAATGAACCCTCGTCTGAGAGTTGCCATTGAAAAGGCAAGAAGCGTGAATATGCCCTCTGATAATGTGAAACGCGCTACACAGAAGGGCACTGGGGAACTCCCCGGGACTTCTTATGAAGAGGTTATGTACGAGGGTTTCGGTCCTGCAGGTGTTGCCTTGATGATTGAGGTAATGACGGACAACAAGAACAGGACCGTCCCCGAACTCAGGCACATAATGGGCAAGCAGGGAGGCACTATCGCGGAGACGGGAAGTGTCGCGTGGATGTTTGAGAAGAAGGGCTACATACTTGTCGATAAGAAGGTCTCTGACGAGGATACGCTTATGAACCTGGCACTGGAATCTGGAGCCGAGGATGTGAAGAACGAACCCGAAGAGGAAAACTTTGAGATAATTACAGCTCCTGAAGACTTTACAATGGTAAAAGAGTGCCTTGAAAAAGAGAAGGTAGACTTTAATCTGGCAGAGGTGACCTTTATACCCAAGAATTATATAAGGCTTGAGGCGCGGGATGCCGCAAAGATGCTGAGGTTGATGGATGCCCTTGAGGAGCATGACGACATACAGAACGTCTATGCCAATTTTGATATTCCTGATGATTTAACATGATTTAGCCACGAATGCACACGAATAAGGAAACAATTATATATAAAGACCTGTCCTATAAAATAGTTGGATTGGCTATGCAAGTGCATAACCAACTCGGCCATGGTTTTTTAGAGAAGGTTTACGAGAATGCTTTGATGGTACTACTGCGAAGGGAAGGAATTAAGGCTAAACAGCAGGCACCAATTAGTGTTTGTTTTGAAGGTGAAGTAGTTGGAGATTATTATTCTGATATATTAGTTGAAGATAAAATTATCTTGGAGCTTAAGGTTGCAGAAAAAATTATTGATATTCATAGAGCTCAAATCCTCAACTATTTAAAAGCAACCGGTTTAAAATTAGCAATGCTTCTGAATTTTGGACAGGAAAGGCTTTTATACGAAAGGATAGTTCTGTGATAATCCTCAACATAATTAGCCACGAATGAACACGAATCAACTCTAATATAACTAACAAAGTTAAGGAACAGAAAATAACTGACCTTGATACAACTTTACACCTAAACTTAATATTTTCATACAGGAAAAATCTGTTTCTAAAAACAATTAGTGAAAATTTGTGTTGATTAGTGGCTAAATGATGGCATGCTGAAATTCATGCAATTCTTTTTTCCGTGTTTTGAAATAAACTGCCAAGCAGCAGAGCTGTGAGGAGTTCTTTTGATTGATTTCTATATTAGAGTTAATTAGTGATCATTCGTGGCTAAATAAATGCGAGTTATAGGTGTGGACCCCGGGACAGTATGCTGCGGCTACGGGATTGTTGACGTGGAGTGTAAGGGAAAACCCCCTGTATATGTAACCTGCGGTGATGTCCGTATGAACAGCAGAAAGCCGCTTCCCGAAAGGCTCAAGACCCTTTACGATTCCCTTGGAAATGTAATAGCCGAATACAGCCCTGACCATCTATGCATTGAGAAGATATTCTATCATAAGAGTATCCGTTCTTCACTTACCCTTGGTTCGGCGCGTGGCATTATTATGCTTCTGGCCGCTGAAAACTCAATCCCGGTTTTTGAGTACAATTCGACGGAATTGAAGATGGCGCTCACCGGATATGGCAGGGCTGAAAAGAGGCAGGTAAAGGATATGGTCTTCAGGGTGATTAATATCGACCGACCGCCGGAGAGAGTCAGCGATGACAGTTCTGACGCGCTTGCACTGGCCATATGTCACATTAATACGTCATATGAGTTAAAATAGAACAACCGATTAGCCACGAATGAACACGAATTAACTCTAATAAAGAAACAAATTCATGGTACAGAAATAAACTGACTTTGATCTGACTTAATATATTCACACAATAGAAAACCCGTTTCTAAAAACAATTAGTGAAAATTCGTGTTCATTCGTGGCTAAATTATGTTTATGGTGTAATTCATGTTATTTTTTTTGTGTTTTGAACTGAACTGCCCAGCAGTTACCCCGAAGCAGAGCTGTGAGGAGTTCTTTTGATTGGTTTTTTATTAGAGGTTATTCGTGTAAATTCGTGGCTGAAAAGGAGAGTGTATTTTGATAGCATCGCTTAACGGGATAGTCTTAAGCAGAAAACCGGCAGGCATCGTTATAGGTGTCGGCGGTGTCGGCTACAATGTTGCCATTCCCCTATGCAGTCTTGGCGATATCCCCGAAGAGGGCAAGGAGGTCTTTATATACACATATACTCATGTAAGGGAAGACGCGTTACAGCTCTTCGGGTTCCTGACGGAGCATGAGCGCGGTGTATTTGCCACACTCCTCGGGATAAGCGGTATCGGGCCGAAGCTTGCCCTTGCCATACTCTCCGGCATGCCTGTAGAACGGTTTGTTGGAGCGGTTAATAATGAGGATATCACGATGCTCTCCTCCATCCCGGGGCTCGGAAAGAAGACGGCGGCAAGAGTTGTCCTCGAGCTTAAGGGAAAACTTGAGTCATTCAGAACAGACGGGACGGATATATACACTGAAGGCCGCGCCGCGGGTGACGCTGTCTCGGCCCTTGTTAATCTCGGATACAGGAAGGCTTTATCTGAAGATGCGGTTTCCAGATCGGTTAAAAACGGTTTCTCTACTATTGAAGATATAGTAAGGGAGGCTTTAAGATTATTAACCGAAGTTTGACAAACTTGTAAAAAGTTCTGAAAAGCAGTTTTTTGTCATTCCCCGATACATTGGGACAGGCCCGTGAAGCTTGTCCCAGCAGGCAGTTGGCAGGGAACGGGAATCCAGTCTTTTGTTAAATTCTCTGGTTCCCCGCCTACGCGGGGA
>JBCKZY010000143.1:0-3251 GCA_038918635.1 Thermodesulfovibrionia bacterium
GAGGTTCGAATCCTCTCGCCCCGACCATATCAATTTTGCTTACCAAAATTGATGGCGTATGGTTTGTAGCGTATAGTATAAATATTATTACATCACGGTTTTACATTTAAATATAAGCTGTTGGGTTTATATATTTTTGGTTTATATTAACTAGTAGCCATAAGCAATTAGGTATATGCTTTTATCATTTTTATCTGTTTGCTATTTGCCATAAGCTAAGTACTATATGCTAAATTGCGCCTGTAGCTCAGTTGGATAGAGCAGCTGCCTTCTAAGCAGCGGGCCGGGAGTTCGAATCTCTCCAGGCGCGCCATAATATTTCACTAAGTGAAATTTTAGCACGTGGCTTATAGCTTGTGGCATTTAGCTGTTTTTTGCTAATTTGTACTATCAGTAATCTGCTATTAGCTATAATTTGCGTAGCAAATTTTTAGGCGGTTAACTTTTTACGTAACAACCAGGAACGTGCTTTACGAGAGAGCTGAATACGGTGTTTCGGTTTGAGAAATTAGAAATATGGAAACTGGCAATAAGCTATGCTGACGAGATGTATGATATTATTAAAACATTTCCAGAGAGCGAAAAGTATAACATAGCAGATCAGCTAAGGAGAGCATCACTATCAATATCAAATAATATTGCTGAAGGCTCAGGAGCAACATCGAAAAAAAGCTTCTCTTCTTATCTGGATATCAGTGTAAGCGCTTGTTTTGAGACAGTGAATATTTTACATTTTGCTAAGTTAAGAAAGTATATTGAAGAACCAAAAAGAGAAGAAATGTATAATAAGGCTGAAGTTCTTGTAAAAAGAATAAGGTCTTTTAAAAACTCTCTAAAAACGCCATAATTAGCATATAGCTAATAGCTGTAAGCTTATTTTTTTCAAAGTTTGTTGTTAGTTGTTTATATGGTTTTTTGTTTGACTATTTTCTACACGCTATATGCAAAAAGCTAGTTCGGTGGGTGTAGCTCAGTTGGTTAGAGCATCTGATTGTGGTTCAGAGGGCCGGGGGTTCGAATCCCCTCACTCACCCCATTTTGTTTAGTTGATGGTTCACAGATTGTAGTTGATAGATGAAATACATTGCTGTGAACTCTTCAGTGTAATACCGAAAGACCGAACGGATCTTAACGCCGCATGAATATGCGGAAAGATTCAGAGACCTGCTCTAAGAAGGCAATATCCCCTAACCTCCTGGTGGAATAGTTCACAGGGGATGGTCAAAATCTCCTATCCAGAAAAATCTTCTAGTTCTGATGGACACAGTTTTTTGAGAAAAGGGCACTTCATATTTCAGGCTATTTACTGGTCTCCCGCTATCTTTGTGCGCCGGGGAGTTTGGTACTGTCAGTTCTGTTCTGCCTGTTTTTAATATCACGGCAATAAGGATATCATCCCATATTGTTTTACAATGCTATCTCTGAAATTGCTGGTATAATAGAGATATGGTAAAACCGCCTGATATCTTTAAAGGCTCCCTTGCCAGAAAACTCATTATTGCTGTTACCATGATTATCATGATAGGCGGAGGGATATCATGGTATGTGTTAATCAGCAAGGCCAGGAACAACCTGATAAACAGTGCCATTGAACATACAGCGGCCTATTCTGACCTTATAATTAAGAGTACACGTTACAGTATGCTTACTTTTCATCGGGACGCCATCCAGCAGACAATTGAAAATATTGGTTCAAAAAAGGATATAGAAAGAATCAGGATATTTGACGGCAGGGGAAAGGTTTTCTACTCCTCGAGATACAAAGAAATCGGGGAACTGGTTGACAGCGCTTCTTTTGTCTGTGCAGGCTGTCATACAGACCCTGACAATCCATTGGAAACTCTGACAGAAAGGAGACAATGGACTATAAACAGAGGTGAAGATGGACACAGGGTTTTGACATTTGTAACCCCGATCCTGAATGAGCCTTCCTGCTATACGGCAGTCTGTCATATCCACCCCCGGGAACATAGAGTGCTAGGTGTCCTCGAGACGGATATCTCCCTTCATTCAGTTGATACAAACATTCAATCCCTAATCATTGAAACAACTATTTATGCCATTGTCTTTATGTTCGTAAGCTCGATAATTTTGTATTTTATCCTGATGAGGCTGGTTGTGAAACCTGTATCAAACCTTTCAGATGCTATGAAAATAGTTGCGGATGGAGGTCTCAATCATACAGTCACAATTAATTCAGATGACGAGATGTCAAAGCTTGCCGATTCGTTCAATATCATGACCAGGGATCTCGCTATAGCAAGGGAGAGAATGGGGAAATGGACTCAAACCCTTGAAGAGGAGGTTGCAAAAAAAACCGAGGCGTTGAGGCGGTCACAGGAAAAATTGATTCAGGCTGAAAAACTAGCGTCGCTGGGAAGGCTTACATCTGATATTGCTCACGAAATCAGGAACCCCCTTACTGTAGTTGGAGGCTTTGCCCGCAGGTTATACAAAATAGTGAGAGGTGAGAAAGAAAAAGAATGCGCAGAAATCGTGATCACAGAAGTGAACAGGCTTGAGAGGATATTAAGCGATATTCTGACATTTTCAAGGGACGCGCGGTTTCATCTTGAAAGGCATGACATAACGGAGGTTGTTTTTGACACCTTTAATTTTTTTAAAGATCTGTGTAATGAG
This sequence comes from Thermodesulfovibrionia bacterium, assembly GCA_038918635.1. GTDB lineage: Bacteria > Nitrospirota > Thermodesulfovibrionia > UBA6902 > UBA6902 > CAXMSH01. The sequence goes on from JBCKZY010000143.1 coordinate 2,641, forward strand.
CGGTCGATAAAAATAAAGCTGGAAAAAGAAGAAGATCTCCCTGCACCGATGATAGACAAAGATCAGGTAAGGCAGGCCTTAAGTAACCTGGTTTCCAACGCAATTGACGTTATGCCTGACGGCGGCACCTTAACGGTAACAGCCGGAGAGGAAGATTTTCATTTCATCTCGTATATATTCTTAAAAGTTTCTGATACCGGCCAGGGCATCCCAGAAGAAAAGCTGCCTTTAATATTCGAACCATTCTTTTCCACAAAGGAGATACACGGGACAGGGCTTGGGCTCTCCATTACCAGAAAGATCATGGAAGAGCACGGCGGATTTATTCGAGCTGAAAGTACTCCGGGAGAAGGTTCAACGATAAGCCTCTATTTCCCTTATCAGAGTGAAGAGGAATCTTCAAAAATAAAGTGCTGGGAATATATGAAGTGCGGAAGAGACAAAGATGATTCAATTAAATGCTCTGCGTATCCTGATTTCGGGAGGGTCTGTTGGGCAGTAGCAGGCACATTTTGCGAAGGTAAGGTGCAGGGGACTTTCGCACAAAAGTACCAGGACTGCAGAAAATGCAAGTTCTACCAGAGTATCAGGACTGAACAGGACGATAGCGC
>JBCKZY010000144.1:0-3242 GCA_038918635.1 Thermodesulfovibrionia bacterium
ACTCAATAGTGTTCTCGAGCTCTCTGACATTACCGGGCCAGTTATAGGACATAAGTCTTTGCATAGTCATAGGTGTTAAACCTTTGACTTTTTTTCTCATTTGTTTATTGAATTTCTTTAACAAATATTCTACCAGAGGAGGGATGTCTTCTTTTTTTTCTCTCAGAGGCGGCAGATTAATAGGAATGACATGAATTCTGTAATAGAGGTCTTCACGGAAACGCCCCTCTTTCACCTCTATTTTCAGATCTTTATTAGTAGCAGTAATTATCCTTATATCCACCTTGACAAGTTTGCTGCCGCCAACAGGATAAAATTGCCTTTCCTGGAGTACCCGTAATATTTTTGTCTGAAGAGAGAGGGGCATATCCCCAATCTCATCCAGGAAGATGGTTCCTTCGTGGGCCTCGATGAACAATCCTTTTGCACTCTGTGCCGCTCCGGTAAAGGCCCCTTTTTCATGTCCGAAAAGTTCATTTTCGAGTAAAGTTTCTGGAATCGCAGCACAATTAACAACTATGAAAGGTTTATTTTTTCTTTTACTGCCTAGATGGACAGCTCTGGCAATAAGTTCTTTTCCCGTACCGCTTTCCCCATAAATATATACAGTGGAATCGGTTTGGGCAATATGAGTAACCTGACCCAGTACAATTTGCATTTTTTCGCTCTTTGCTATTATGTTTGCAAAATCATATTTCTCTTCCAGAAGCCCCTTGAGTCTTCTGATTTCCGAGGTAAGTCTGCGCTTTTCAAGAGCATTCTTAATCTGGAAAAGCAATTCCCGGGGATCAAATGGTTTGGTGAGATAAGTATAAGCTCCTTTTTGCATTGCCTCTACAGCGCTTTCAATAGTCCCGTACGCGGTGAGAATAATGACAGGGATATCGGGATGTATGAGATGAATATCTTTCATAAGCGAGATTCCATTCATGTTGGAAAGCTGAAGGTCTATAACTGCAAGATCAAATACTTCTTTCTTGATTGCTTCTATTGCAAGTTCTCCAGTTAAAGCCGTAGTTGCCTTATATTTTGCTGACTCAAGTCGCAGTCTTATTATTTCTAAAAGATTGCTGTCGTCATCTACAACTAATATTCTCCCTGTAGTCACTAATACTCCTATTGAGTTAATTGCTTCCTCTTTTTTTCAATTTCAATATCAACCTGTTTTGACTTCTCAATGACATCAAGTACGCCCACCCATATTTTTGCCTGCTCAACAAGAGGGCTTTGGGGGTGATCTTTAATTAATTCAGTGAAATATCCGAGAGATTTATTAAAGTCTTTTTCAGGGTTCATATGATGAGCGTAGATAAGCCCTGCCTGAAAGAGTGCCTCATCCCTGAAAGGTTTATTCGGGGATAGAGACAATATGCCCTGGATTTCCTTCAGTGCTCCTTTGTAATCACCAGTGGTAAGAAGTGCTCTACTGTAGAGAAGGTTTATATTTGCGATATCCTTTTTACCCGTCTCTTCAGGGGTCGCGCATCCAAACAATGTAAAAAAGATCAGACAGGCAACGTAAAGGTAAAAGTGCTTCCCTGCCCCAGCGTGCTTTCCGCCCAAACTTCACCTCCATGAGCCTTAATAATATGTTTAACATAAGACAAACCCAAACCTGATCCTTTTATCTTACCTGTGCTTGTTAGCATTGCTTGATGAAATTTGTCAAAAATTAATGTTAAATTTTCCTTTGATATACCAACTCCGGTGTCTTTCACAGAGACCTTTACCCCTTTTTCCACAGGCACAGCAAAGACCCTCACATAACCGCCTTTAGGCGTAAACTTCACGGCATTTCCTATAAGGTTTCTCAAAACCTGGAGAATTCTCTCGATGTCAACTTTTACAACCGGTAATTTTTTGATGATATTTTGTTCTATCTTTACGTTTTTTGTCTCTGCCAGGGGCTCTATTTCACGGGCAACCTTATTGATCATGGGAATAAGGTCTGCCTGGGTAAAATGATATTTTATCATCCCGGCTTCAATTCTTGATATATCCAGGATGGAATTCACCATGTCTATTAATCGAGTGCTCTCCTCTGCCATGATTTTTAAAATTCTTTTTTGTCTTTCAGCTATTTCTCCCTCACTGAGTCCCTCTATCAAAAGGTTTGTCCCTTCCTTGATTGAGGTAAGTGGAGTGCGCAACTCGTGAGACATCAGCGAGAAAAAATCTAATTTCATCCTGTCTATCTCTTTTAATTTTATACACATGGAGTTAAACGCTACTGCCAGGTCCTTTATTTCAGGTGGAGAAGAAAGCTTTAAATCACTCTCAAAATTCCCTCCCGCAACTTCTCTGGTTTTTCTCTTTATGGCGGCAAGCGGTCTGGTAATGTTTATAGTAATAAAAATAGAAATAATGAGAATAAAAACAAGTGAGGTTGCGGTCATTCCCATTGCAGCCTTGATCGCGGTATCTTCGGACTTGTTTAATTTAATGATTTTCTTATAAGTGTAATGCTGACTTATAGTGCCTATTTTTTTCAGGTCATCTGTTATTCCATTGACTGCTGTTTCTTTTTCCCGCTCATAATTATCAGCGAGGTAATCCTGGTCTGATTTCAGGTATGTTACTTCTTCTTGAAACAGTGATTGATAGCGTTTATAGCGCTGATCAATGCTCTCAATCAGGTTCTTGACCTCTCCGGTGCTCGCTATGAGCATTGTTTCATTAAGGAGTTCGTCAAAATCATTTTTTGCGAGGAGAAAAAGGTCATATAGTTCTTTATCCTTGATAATGATAAATTTCCTTTCGTTCCGAACCATTGACAGAAACAAGTCTGTAAGCTTTTGCTCATTTTCAATTAAACGATTATCAACCATGAGAATGGAATTGGTCACGGTTTTCAACCGGTGGAACTGCATTATTGAGTAGACGTTTACAACTGCGGCAAAAATAAATATTGCTAAATATCCAATAACAAGTCGGGAGAAGATAGTTAATTTCATTTTTTGATAAAAAAAACGTTGGACAGTTTATACATAAAGTTAATACATTTGCTTCTCAAACTAATTTTGTTTTTCTCAGCAGTCATTGTCAGAAGTGGCCGGGTTTGTTTGGACAGGCAAAAGGGATTTATAAGTGATAAGCTGCCTGCTCATACCGCTACCTGCTTTTGAGGTAGTATGCTCCAGTAAACACTATCCGGTGTCTTTCGGTCAAGGCCTTGATGCCTGCGCTTACAATTATAGAACTCAAAATACGTTGTAAGCCCTTCCCTGACAGCAGGGATAGAA
>JBCKZY010000145.1:0-3072 GCA_038918635.1 Thermodesulfovibrionia bacterium
TCTCCCCTAACCCCCTCGCCTCGGGGCGGAGCAACGGGTCTTTGTCAAAGAGGGGAATAAAGAAAGTCCCACTTTTGCAAAGGGGGATATAGGGGGATTTGAAAACTGCACCAATAGATTACGTGAAAAATGGAAATTATCAATATGGGAGGAACTGATGGCAACTTTATCGTTTAAGGTGGGACATGTCTATTGCTATGACTGCGTAAAGGCGGTAGGGAAATTTGTAGGCAAAATGAAAGGGGTCAGCTCAGTCAGCGTCAAGAATAATGACAGTGCTATTATTGAATACGAACCTTCCGAACTGGAGTTCGGTGAAGACAGGTTTAAAGAGATTGTAAGGGAGAGCATAGAACGGCTTGGTTTCAGAATTAAAGAATATTGACGGTTTTATTTTATCTTCTGGATAAATACCTCGTGGATTGCCACGTTCATCATACGTGCCCCCGATTACAAAAATTGAGGGCAGGTTTCAGCGGGCCTGCCTGCAGTAGGCAGGTATTCAAAAATGTAAAGTGCCAAGAGGTTTCCGGATTCCCGATCAACAGACCCCCGATCGGAGTCGGGGGCAGGCTTTGGGAATGACTGTAGTTGATACCCAGTCCGCTTGCGGCGGGGAATTTTCATTACATCTCCATCTATTTCATGTTACATAATTCGTTGATAACACAGGATTAAATGAGGATTATCTGCTATAATCAATAGACGGTTATTTTATAGCAGGTTAACCCCTAGGGAGAAGGAGGGAATATGATCGGATGGATATTATTGGCGGTTCCGGTATTAATCCTTATATGGGCGATAGTCACGTACAATATGTTCGTATCTCTGAGGAATAATGTCCATAACGCGTGGAAGCAGATTGATGTACAGCTGAAACGAAGGCATGACCTAATCCCTAACCTCGTCTCAGCAGTTAAGGGGGCGATGGAGTTTGAACAGGATACTCTTGAGAAGGTGATAAGCGCCCGCGCGAAAGCGGTAGCAGCCGGCGGAACTCAGGATAAGGCCCAGGCAGAAAATATGCTTACAGACGCGATGGGGAAACTCTTCGCTGTCATGGAGAACTACCCGATACTCAAGTCGAACGAGAATGTGATGCATCTTCAGGAGGAGTTGACCTCCACAGAGAACAGGCTGGGCTTTGCCAGACAGCTATACAACGACCTTGTGGCAAACTACAGGACAAAGCAGGAGGTATTTCCCAACAACATCATAATCTCCGTATTTCCCGGCTTTGTAAAAGAGGAGTACTTTGAGGCCGAGGCGGCTGACCGTGCTGTCCCGAAGGCGGATCTCAGCATAAGAAGCTGATAAATGCCTCTTACTTTCTATGATATAGAGAAGCGTAAAACATGGCGGATCGGTGTTATGTTTGTCTTTCTTGTTCTTCTCTATTTTCTCATTAATTCTGCTGTTTATGTAACGGTTTATGCCTTTTTCTTCAGCTCAGGTAAAGGGCTGTTCCCCGGTCTGTTTCATCTATCGGTCCTGTTCGTTTTCTCGCTGATCATCGCCGTCATTCACTTTAGTATCTCTACATTTTCAGCGGTCCGGTATGTCAAAAAGAACCTTAAGGCGATTGAACCTGACCCGGAAGACGGCATACATAAAAGTCTGTTGAACATACTGGATGAGATACATGTTGTAACCGGCAATAAGATGAAGATAGAGTGCCTGGTTGTCCCGACGCTCTCTTTGAATGCTCTCTCAATTGTTGATCTTAAGGGCAGTGCGGTCATAGCGATAACCGAGGGTCTCATCTCAAGGATCACACGGTCCCAGCTTGAGGCCGTTATGGCGCATGAAGCATATCATATTATCTCGGGAGACTGCCTTGAGACTACTGTAGCTTCAACACTGTTTGGAATTCCTTCTTCTTTTCTTGAGAAGATAAAGCAGATTTATTCTGAACCCACGAGGCTTTATGACCCTAGAATCTCAGTCCCGGTCTTTTTTGTATTTACTTTCTTATGGATACTGGTTAAGTTCAGTAACCTGCTTAATATGTTTATCTCCCGTGAGCGTGAGTACCGCGCGGACGCGGGAGCGGTCCGCTTGACACGGAACCCCATGGCGCTTGCCGAGGTGCTGTATTTTCTCTCAAGAAACAGGGGCGGCGCGAGGTTCATAGGTCAGGGGCTTGAGAACCTCTGCCTTGTCAGCCCAACGGTCAGCAGGCTTGATGAGGAGGAAGGCTGGTTTTCAGATCTTTTTTCAACGCACCCGCCTATAAGAAAGAGGATAAAGGTCCTCCTTGACATGGCGCGGGCCAGTGTAACGGAGCTTGCGAAGAAATTTGACAGGGGAAAAGCTGAAGAGAAGGTGAAAGCAGAGGAGGGAAAACCTGAAGAAGGTCTGTTTTTCGCACTTGATGGCAAGTATATGTGGCAGGGGCCGTTTACACTTTTTGAGATGGCAGCCCTCCCATGGATGTCAACACTTACATGGGTAAGTGGTCAGGGAGGCTCAGTTATGAAGGCTTCGGAGGTGCCGGTAATGAACGCGTTCTTCAAGGAACGGGTTAATAAGGAGGCGGATAATGTCTCAGGACTTGTCTGTCACACCTGCAGTGCCCCGCTTGTCAAGAAGTCTTATGAGAAGACATCTGTTCTTCAATGCATCTTCTGCGGGGGTCTTCTTGTTAATGACAATAAGATGCCGAGGATAATTGCGAGGAAGGATGTGAAGTGCTCTGAAAGGATAAAGGCGCTGGCAAGGGCTATGCAGGAGTTAAACCATAAAAAGGGATATGCCAGAATGGATTCCGACAACAGGGTTATACCTCTTCTTAACTGCCCTGAGTGCGGCAAAAAGATGCGGCGCGTATTTTATACCTATACATACCTTGTTGAGGTTGACAGGTGCAGTTCCTGCGGGGTCACATGGTTTGACCATGATGAACTTGAGATCCTTCAGTGCATGATAGACAATAAGATGGTGCAGACCAAATTTGATTGGTCCGGGCCCGGTTGATCAAAAGAATTCCTCGAAGCTTAGCTTCGGGGAATGACGTAGATCGAGGTCTTATTTATGAATTTATTAGTAACAGGAGATATCAAAGGATTGAGT
>JBCKZY010000146.1:0-2944 GCA_038918635.1 Thermodesulfovibrionia bacterium
TCGTAGTGCGACGCCTCATCTGCTAATGGCAACTCGGGTAGAAGGCATTTCTATGCCACCCATCACGACGAAATAGTCTGGATAAAAGCAACAGCACTGGAGGCGGTAGAGCACTGTAATCTGCACGGCAGATGGATCAGCGAACCAGCTACGGTCAAGGTTACGTAACAGACCAGTACAGTACAAGGAGCGCGCCTGTTTACTTAAACGTTATACGTATTCAAATAACATTGAGAATTAACCTTCTATCATAATGAGAGAAGTCGAAATTTCAAAGGAGCCTATTGAACTCTATAAAATCCTGAAATTCGAAGGTATGGCCTCCAGTGGAGCTGAAGCGAAGTCTGTAATCGCTGAAGGTAGGGTTTTAGTAAATGGAACGGTAGAAACAAAAAGACGAAAAAAGATTGTTTCAGGCGATATCATAGAGTTTAGGAAAGAGAAGATTCGTATACAACTCAAATGAAAATGGTTCATAAGTCATGGGTAATAGGTTATGGCTGAAAGAAACCTCTATGAAATTGGTTTTCTGACTAAGTATCTTATTCTTATTTTATTGTATCTGCCTCTCATCAGTCCTTTTTCGGTCAGGGAATGATGGAGTCTGTTGAAGAAGGCCGAATTCTGATTCGTCAGATATTCTCTTGAGTTTACCATCATGTACTCTTCGTAAATAAGATCCAGTATATCCTGTATGTCGTCTATATACTGATCTTTTGAGAGAACCAGCCAGACCCTTTCTGCCTTTATTCTTCTTACATCTTCAATGGAATCAGCAGGAAATACACTCTTAAGGTTTGAGCATTTATATATATCAGTGCTCTTAAAACAGTCCGGATCGAAATAATAAGAGAATGGGAACACTTCATAAGAGTTTATCAATATAACCTGGTCACCTTCCGCGATGTTCGATTGAATAAAATCAGAGGTCTCTCTCCATGCATCCTTTATCGTCGTGCTCTGCTGAACATACAGGGCGAGGGATGAAAAGATTACGATAAGGGTGAGCAGGAGAGATCTTTTAAATACGTCTGTATTATTAAGGGAGTATGCGGCGATCAGGAAGAGGGCGAGTGACGCGGTAAGGGTATATCTTATTGTAAATACAGGAGTAAAAAATACAGAGAAGGCAAAGGGTAGTACTATGGGGACCAGCAGCCATGACAGCAGGAAGAGTGATTCATTCTTTTTTGACTTAAAGGGATATTTAATTATAAGGCTGATGTAAATAAGGACAGCGATCAACCCGTAAAATGAGAAGACCTCCCCGGCGACATACTTGTAAAATACCGGGGTCAGGCTTAACAGGTTGGGCCTCGGAATCCAGGAATGCGACTGGACGGCTATTATCTCCGGCAGTCTGATAATCCAGGGGATAAAAAAAATTACAATGATTAACTGGAGGAGGACCCACGATCCTGATCTCCCTGCTTTAGCTTTATGTCTGATCAAATGGTCAATATTCTGCACAACTAGAATCAGCAGACCATAGAGGTGGGAATATATCAGAAATATACTTGCAGCCAGATAACCGGCCGCTGCCCCTTTTGATGGATTGTCCTTCAGCTTCAAATAAAAGTACATGGAGAGTGATGCAAGGAGCAATAACAGGGAGTATGGCCTTGCTTCCTGTGAAAAGTAGATGTGAAGAGGGGATATTGCCAGCATAAGTGCAGCAAAAAGCCCTGTCCTTGTATTGAAGATCAGCGATCCCAGTTTATATATGACAAATATGGTTATCGTTCCCGGTATCAGCGAAAGGAGACGTGTGCCGGATTCGGAATTGCCCATGATCAGCATCCAGAAATGGAGAAGCAGGTAATAGAGCGGGGGGGTATTGCCTTTTTGCCCCAGGATATAACTTAAAGACTGCTGGCTGTTATATATTGAGAATGCCTCATCGAGCCAGATGCTTTGACCGGTCAGACCATGCCATCTCAACAGAAATCCAACAGCTATAATCACAGCAATGTAATAATGCCTTCGGCGGTCTTCCTGGAGATGAAGACCGCTGTATTTGAGATCAGAACTATTCATGGAGGAGGTCATATGAAGAGGCGGGGTCATGGGTCATGCCTGATAAAAACCTCGGCGATATACTTCGATAATTTATGTTTATTAAGACCTAAGAGCTTCTTCTCCAGCAGCAGCGCACCTTCCCATTCTTTCAATGATGTAGGGATATGAGTGGTATCATCCACAAAGTAGACGAAAATGAGATAAGCGTTTATTTTATTAAGGTGCCGCAGGTAGTAGAGATGAGTAAGCCTGTTTGCGTATTGATATAACCCGGTTGTCCAGTCGATTGAGGCCCTGCATTTCAGGAACTCTCTTGTCTCTTTAAAACGTCTCTGGATACGTCTTCGGGATTTCGGGGCTCTTGCTTCACAGCTTGACAGTAGTTCCGGGATATTCGCTTTAGCCTCAACAATAAAAACTTCACCATCACTGCCCTTGCCAAGTGCATCCCACTGCGGACCTTTTTCCGGCCAGAAATGATTTAGAGGTACCTTTAATTCACCCAGCCCCAGCCGCTTTAAGAAATCCCCATCCCTGTATTCAGCATATTCATCATCTTTGAGAGGTGATACCCATGTGATATCAGATAATTCAATCTTCAGTCTTTCTTTGATTTTGTCCGTCAACAGGGCAGGGTTCCGGTTAACAAGAACCTGAATGTTCCGCAAACTACCGCGTCCGTCTGATGGTTGAGGATGTCTGGCCATTACCGGACATTATAACAAAAACTACTGGGGTAAGGTTCTCCTTCCTTCATGTACTTATTTACTCTCCACGAGTTTTACTTTCTTTAATAACTCATTTAGCAAAACAGGGGGCATAAGGGTGGTGATAAAGGCGATGACAACAAGGATTGAAAAATGGATATCATTAATTATCGCCATCTCCAGCCCGATTGATGCAATTACAAGCTCAACAGCACCCC
>JBCKZY010000147.1:0-2930 GCA_038918635.1 Thermodesulfovibrionia bacterium
TGCAAACAGGATGTCGATTCCAGCAGCCACTGCCACATTAGGCGTAACTCTAAAAGCTACAACAGGGTTTATGGTATAAGTTGTAAGCTCCGACTTTGTAGCAATATAACGACCCTCCCACGTATCCGGCCATTCAGTTGCAAGACCGAAAGGGCTGAAAATACCCAAACCGAAACTGATTTCGTCATTATACTTATGGGTTATAAAAAATGTAGATGGGTAAAATACATTATCCTTTGTACTCGATCCGATGCTATTAACGTCACTGTCGAAATCATTTGAGGGCAGTAGAAAAATTGTTCCTGCTTCGATCTGGGTACTATCCAGTGTGACGATAAGGGCGGGGTTGAAGAAAACAGTCGATGCATCTTCTGTGTGAGCAATTACAGAATTACCCTGGCCGAGGGGAGTTGAACCATCAGTAAAAAGGGCAAAGCCGGATCCGTACACATTCGCTGAAGCGGTCAAGGAAACAAAAAAAACAAAAAACAGCAACAAACGGAAATGTTTCATCTTCTTACCTCCATTAATTAGAGTTATATGAGAATATCAGGAATCCTGGGTTTCCTTTTTATTATTTAAGTAATTTAAAGCATCGCCTGCACATCTTTTCTATCTTAACAATATTTAAGTTAAAAAAACTCCAGGGCTATATTGTATTTATCTTAAACGGGACCTCCAATATTTCTCTGTTCATTTATGTGTGGCGGCTTCCAAATGTTTTGGTTACGAGGTTTAACTTAAGGGAAAGATGTATAATAAATCGTTAAGTTAGTATAATAATTAACTATATTCCTTTAGAATATTAAGGTATGGAAAAGAAAACAGAACAAGATAATAACCAGACAGTCCTGCCAGTTGACTCCACTTCTGAGAAGATATCAAGAAAAGACCTGAATAAAATCGTAAATACCATCAATTTTATAAACTTTCAGGATAAGCAGTTAAACATAATATTCAGGCACAACACGAGTGGAAGACTGGTTTCAGTAAAAGCCAATCCTGAGCCATGCGTCAAAGACCGACTGGAATGCTCGTGGGCAGTAGATACCCCCCCCTCTCAATCATATGAGTTTGATTGCATCTCCATAAGTGATGGCCTGAAACTGACTACTATTTCACCTGAGCTTAAGTTTATAGACAATAACATTGCAGTATTCGACTTATCAAAAGCAGCGGTACGTGTAACAGGAGACCGTAAAAGCAAGAGACACGCGATTGAAGGAGTTGAGGTTGAAATATATCAGAACGGACTTATGTATGATGCTTCTCTGCTGGATTTCAGTGGAGACTCATTGAAAGTTGAGTATTCCCTTAATCAGAAATACCCGGTCTCTTATATTAATAAGGAGGATACGATCTTTGTGGCCCTTAGGGATCAGAACAAAGAGGTAATCTATTTCGGTGAATGCAGAGTTACGCATTACAGGGACAATGTTTTGAACCATACATACGTGCTTGAGCTGACGAAGAAGGGAATACAGCGGTTTCGTAAAAAGGAATTCAGGAGTGAAAGATACAAGCTTGTACCGTTACCTAACGCGGTATTTACTCATCCTGTCACGCGGAAAATACAAACGCTGAAGATAGAGGAGATCGCCGGCTCCGGCATTTCCGTTATTGAAAACCGTGACAGATCAGTGCTGCTTCCCGGAATGATTATCAAGAACCTCAGCATAGAATTTGCCAAAGGCATATGTATCAAGTTTACCGGACAGGTATTATACAGAAACGAGCAGGACGGCGAATCAGGAAATGCTCAAATAAAATGCGGCATTGCGGTTATTGACATGTCTCTTCCTGATCAGGCAAGGTTGTCGAATATTTTACACAAGGCCAAACATGAAAAATGCAGCGTATGCGCTAAAGTTGATATGGATGACCTATGGAAATTCTTTTTTGAAACCGGATTTATATATCCTGGAAAATATTCACACATCAGTCAGAATATAGAAAAATACAAAGAGACATATGAAAAGCTCTATCTGCACGCGCCTGACATAGCGAGACATTTCATATACCAGGAAAATGGTGAAATACTTGGTCACATTGCAATGGTCAGGGCATACGAAAAGACCTGGCTATTTCATCATCACGTTGCACATGCTTTAAAGAACATAAAGGCAGGGTATTATGTGCTGGATCAGATAAGCAACTATGTAAACGACTTTTACAACCTGAGGTCTACAAATATGCGCTACATAATAAGCTTCTTCAGACCCCAGAACAAATTCCCGAGCCGTTTCTTTGGCGGCTTCACGAAGAAGCTTAACGACCGTAAGGGCTGTTCTGTAGATTCGTTTGCGTTTTTGACATTCCCTAAGATACAAAGGAATACAAAAAACATGCCAGGACAGATTATCACAAGATCCGGCAAGGAAGATCTTGCAGAGTTAATCGATATGTACATAAGTCAATCAGACGGTATCATGCTTTCTGCTATGGATATTTTGCCTTCCTCAGCACAGAGTTTTCTGAGCGAAGAGTACAAAAAGGCTGGTTTAAAGAGAGAAATACAATGGTTATCCGTAAAGAAATACGGTGAACTTAAAGCAATAGCGATGGTCTCTATCTCTGATGCAGGGCTAAACCTGTCCAACCTTACCAACTGTATATACTTTTTTGTTATTGACCAGAATAACTTTTCACGGGAAGAGTTTTTAGAGGCTCTTCAGGAGTTAGCCGGATTATATAGAAAATGATATTCAGGCAATGGTTTACCCTTTAGAATATGCAGTAAAAAAAGAGATATGCTTTGAAAAAACTTACAACCTCTGGGTGCTGGATGTACCCAGGGCCGTTGACAAGTTTTATAAGTTTATGTACTCAATTTTCAAAAGGAAAAAACAATGAGGGAAGATACTCCTCTATATAACAGTAAGATAATCAATACCTTTGTAAATTACATTCAAAAGAATTATCCCCGCATA
>JBCKZY010000148.1:0-2923 GCA_038918635.1 Thermodesulfovibrionia bacterium
ATTGTTAATTAATGGTCCGCATCCAAAGCTCTATCCGGGAGTCTCATCCTTACTGACCTGCCGTGCCCCGGCCTCAACGAATATCCTTTTCACTCTCGGAAACTTTTCCTTGATCGTTTTATCCAGTAGCGCGATAGTCTCCTCCACCTCTTTAGCTGAGACATTATCATTAAAATCAACGCTCAGATTTACAAGGATGAAAGACGGTCCCATGTGCATGGTCAGGACTTCGTTTACATATTCTATCTCTTTAAAGGACTTTGCCAGTTCCCGGACGCCCCGGACAACCTCTTCATCAGCGCTCTCTCCGATCAACAGGCTTTTTGTTTCGTAGGCAAGCCAGGCGGCAGTACTTCCCAATATGAGGCCTATGATTATAGAGGCCAGGCCGTCAAAATTGGGGTCCCCTGTCAGCTGGCTGAGCCAGATACCGATAAATGCAACAGCGAGCCCCAGCATGGCGGCTGAATCCTCAAAAAGGACAACAAATATCGACGGGTCTTTGCCCTGTCGGACAGCCTCTATGTAGCCCCTACTGCCCTTGGTCCGTGAGAATTCCCTAAAAGCTAAGTACCATGCGCCGCCTTCAAAGACCATGGCCAGAGCGATAACAATATAGTTAGTTCCGGGGCTTTTAATGGGCGAGGGGTTCAGAATATGGTGAATACCCTCGTATATTGATATGCCCGCGCCAACGGCAAAGATAAGTATTGCAACCACAAAACTCCAGAAGTAGACCTCTTTGCCATGGCCAAAGGGGAAGTTTTTGTCGGCAGGTCTTTCAGCCCGTTTTAGCCCGTATAGCAATAAGACCTGGTTCCCGGTGTCGACAACAGAGTGGATCCCTTCGGAGAGCATCGCGGAACTTCCTGTCATCATTGCGGCAAAGAACTTGGTAACGGCGATCAGGCTGTTACCGATAAGCGCGGCATAAATGACTTTTCTGGAAGAAGACTTCATAGGCTATTGAAAAAGACCTTTTATGAAAAAAGAACATAAAAACCCCATTTTGTAAACGGGCCTGCCTGTCCGGTAGGCAGGGATGAAGGGGGATTTTACGAATGATTTCTTTTAAAAATCTCCCCTAACCCCTCTTTGTCAAAGAGGGGAAAACAGATTGAATTGTCATTAATAAAATATTATTTTGAAACCCCGCCTTGTATGCGGGTATGACATTATTATTGGATGAAAATAGATTTTCAACAGCTTGACTAATTGAATAAAATCCCTGCGACTATGCCCTATAAGGCTTATATTATACGATTTATACGGCTGAGTTTTGAAGTTCACGTATTGTGTGAATGGATTCAATATCCTTCTTATACCGCTTCTGAGCCTCTTCTATGTCATAAAGCGTCTGTAGGTTCATCCAGAATCCCGCAGGGACACTGAAAAATTTGCCCAGTTTAACTGCAGTCTCAGCTGTAATGCTTCTTCCGCTCTTTGATATCTGTCCCATTCTTGTCTGCGAAAGGCCAGTCTTTTTAGCCAGACGATAGACAGATATCCCCATCGGCTCCAGAAACTCCTCTTTAAGCACTTCACCCGGATGTATATTCTTTAATGTTCTCATAGTATCACTCCTTTGGGTTATTATACCTTAGTCGAAGGTCGGAGAACCCTTTGGTGCCCCATGATTTTATGTCTGAAGATAAAACGAAATTAGTTTACTCCACCGGCAAGTCTATTTCCAGAAAGGAAAGACCTGTTGAAGATAGCGTTAAGCCGATGCTTAATCCTTCTCATCAGAAGGTGATCGTCCGTCTTGACCGGAAACGGCGGGGTGGGAAGACTGTCACAGTGATCGAGGGTCTCCTTATCCCAGTAAAAGATATGGAGGCGCTTCTCAAACGATTGAAAGCCGGACTGGGTACCGGCGGCACAGTCAAGGATTCGACTCTTGAGATCCAGGGCGATCACTGCGAAGCGCTTATTACAGCATTGGCAAATATGGACTATAGGCCGAAACGCTCAGGCAGTTGAGATAAAAGGGATAGCAAGTTGATGATGAGAATGAGAAAAATTATCCCAAGCTCCAGCAAATATCTCCGGGTGAGATAATGTTTGTCCCATTGCATGATGAAATGATATGCTCTGGAAGTTATTTACCCTTCTTCTACCAGACTCTCTCCGTCCATGCTGAGCGATTCGATCTTCCACTCTCCAAAACTAACGTCAAATCTGTGGGTTGCAGGCAGATCGATCTCTTTTGGCAGTTTAAAGACCTTTCTTGAGGCAGGCGGGGTCTTGTCGGCCTTGCCGATCATAACGGATACCGATTCTATGGCGAGGTTGATGCTTACAATTAACTGAAAAACCGGCTCGTTGATGATACTGCTTATGATGGGGTTTATTTTGGCCATCGCGTTAGGTTCAAGAACTGTGATGAAAGTGCCGGTCCCTAAATTATTCTCATCAGGGATATGGATCTCCGAATGATCTATTCCGGGAACCGGGTTGTTGTCGCGGCTTTTAATTTCTGCCATTACTGCCTCCTGGGTGGACCTTTTCTATTGAAAACATGTTATTTTAGCATATTAAATTGACAAATACTTTATATAAGAAATATAATTTATTCATAGCAAACATATCTTTAAGGGAGGATATTCTAATGTCTGATGCAGTTACAAGTGTTACAGTTGATACTTTTGAAAAGGTTGTCATCCAGTCGCCTAATCTGATTATGGTTGACTTTTGGGCAACGTGGTGCGGCCCTTGCAAGATTGTAGCCCCCGTTGTTGAAGAACTGGCACAGGAATACACGGGGAAAGTGAACTTTGCAAAGGTTAATACCGACGAGAACCCTGATATCGCCAGCCGTTTCAATATAAGGGGCATACCGACACTTATATTCTTCAAAGACGGTAAGGTGCTTGACCAGATCGTTGGAGCAGTGCCCAAGGCCCAGCTCAAGTCAAAGATA
>JBCKZY010000149.1:0-2912 GCA_038918635.1 Thermodesulfovibrionia bacterium
ACATCTTAGTTAGTAAGGTGTCAAGGATATAGTCGATATTTGTTATAAATGACTGGCGGTAACTATCGTATCTCATTGTAAATACAGGGAGAAATATGTTAATCTTTTAATAATACCTTGTGTCTTGTTATTAAAGAATAAACCAAACTATTTCAGGAGGTTATATACTTGAATAGAAGCATTATAGTCTGGGTCGTATTCGGCCTAATGATGATCCTGGCCTTCAACATGCTCGATACATCAAAGCAGGAAGAAGAGATGGTATTCTCCGACTTCATGCTGAACCTTAAAGATGGGCAGGTGATTGATGTAACTATACAGCAACCCGAGAACCTGATAATCGGTACTCTTAAAAGTGGCGAGAAATTCAAGGCATATGCGCCTGATTACCCGGATCTTGTAAAGGAGTTGAGGGAGAAGGGCGTCAGGATCAGTGCAAAGCCCGATCAAACCCCCTGGTATATAAGCGTGCTCTTTAATTTCGGGCCCATTCTTTTGCTTGTAGTGCTATGGGTATTCTTCATGAAGCAGATGCAGGCCGGAGGGAACAAGGCTCTCTCATTCGGTAAAAGCAAGGCAAAGCTCGCTTCTGAAAAAGCTGTCAAGATAACCTTTAAGGATGTAGCCGGTGTTGAAGAGGCAAAGGAAGAGGTTCAGGAGGTGATAGATTTTCTTAAGGACCCTCAGAAGTTCCAGAAGCTGGGCGGTAAAATCCCCAAGGGTGTTCTACTGATCGGTATGCCCGGTACAGGCAAGACCCTGCTTGCAAGGGCCATAGCCGGTGAGGCGGGAGTCCCCTTCTTCTCCATCAGCGGTTCTGATTTTGTTGAGATGTTTGTCGGGGTTGGCGCCTCAAGGGTGAGGGACCTCTTTGTCCAGGCACAAAAGAACGCGCCGTGCATTATATTCATAGATGAGATTGACGCGGTCGGACGCCACAGGGGTGCGGGCTTAGGGGGAGGACATGATGAACGCGAACAGACACTCAATCAGCTGCTTGTAGAACTGGACGGTTTTGACTCGAATGAGGGGGTAATAGTCCTTGCCGCTACAAACAGGCCTGATGTTCTTGACCCGGCACTGCTGAGGCCCGGCAGGTTCGACAGGCAGGTTATCGTCTCAATTCCGGATGTAAAAGGCAGGCTTGAGATAATAAAGGTACATAAAAAAAATGTACCCCTTGCTGATGATGTTGATTTAGAGGTTCTTGCAAGGGGTACGCCAGGTTTTTCCGGCGCTGACATTGCCAACCTTGTTAATGAAGCCGCCCTGCTGGCTGCCAGACAGTCCAAAATCAAGGTTGAGATGATCGATTTTGAAAATGCAAAAGATAAGGTAATGATGGGTAAAGAGCGAAAGAGCATGATAATATCGCCCGAAGAGAAGAAGAATACCGCTTATCATGAGGCTGGTCACGCGCTTGTGGCAATACTGACTCTTGGCACAGATCCCATACATAAGGTAAGTATTATTCCGAGAGGCATGGCGCTTGGGGTGACGCAGCAGCTGCCGATTGACGATAAGTATACCTACTCCAAAGAGCACTTATTGGGCACACTTGCAGTGCTTATGGGCGGAAGAGCGGCTGAAGAGATCGCCCTTGACCATATGACAACGGGCGCCGGAAACGATCTTGAAAGGGCGACAGAACTTGCGAGAAAGATGGTATGTGAGTGGGGGATGAGCGATAAGATGGGTCCAATTACCTTTGGTAAGAAACAGGAACAGATATTTCTTGGCAGAGAGATTGCGCAGCATAAGGACTACTCTGAAAAGACCGCTGAAGAAATAGACCATGAAGTAAAAAATATAATTACCGAAAGATACAAATACGCAAAAGACCTGCTTATCGCCAACAAGGATATTCTTTTTAAAGTAGCCGATTTACTGCTTGATAGAGAGACGATCGACGCCGCCGATCTTGATGCAGTTATCGCGGGAAAGGAGATTAGCAAGCCTGAACCGATAAAAACTGATAAGGACACCCCCACTAAAACAGAGGGTATTAAAAAAGAAGAAGGTAAACCGGACGCGGCTAAACCGGGCAGTAATATGGGAGCGGCTCCGGAAGCGGCGGTATAGTTTCTTAAAGTACAGGGTCCAAGGATTCCAGGGTTCAAGGGTTCAAGTTGAAAACATTGATAACGGAGATAATATATAAAACATTCTGATTCAAAATAATAAATTCTTAATCTTTTTTGTCTTTATTTGTTCACTCGAAACCTCGAATCCTTGACCCCTTGAACCCTCTTTTTTATTTGGGTCTCCTAATCAGGTCATTCTCTTTAACCCCGGGCTGAAGCTGTATCAAAACCGTCTCTTCGTTCCTTCCTGAGTCTACAGGACGCCCGTTCTCGTCAAATATCTCCCTGACCTCGAAGATGCTCTTCCCAAGTCCCTGAGACAGAAACTCAATGTTATCTCCCAGCTTCAATGTATTCCTCAGGGCAACAAGTCCTTTTCCATTACTGACCGACCTGACGACACCCACAAGTTCATGACTCATAGAGTAAATGCTTTCCTCATCATGGTTATAACCTTCATCAGGCTGGGGTCCAAAGAACATACCGGTTGTGTAACCTCTATTAGAAAACATGGAAAGTTCCCTTAGCCAATCCCCATTTATAATGTAAGGTCCCTTCCCGAGACTGTCGATAGCCTCTCTATATGTCTTTACAACCCCGGCAACATAATTTACTCCCTTGGTCCTGCCCTCGATCTTGAAACTGTTAACTCCTGCCTCAGCAAGCTTATCAAGGTGCTCAATCATACACAGGTCTCTCGAACTGAGTATAAACGTCCCCCGGTCGTTTTCATATACAGGAGAAAACTCCCCCTGACGTTTCTCTTCCATAAGAGCATAGTTCCACCTGCATGAATTTGTGCATTCCCCCCTGTTTGCGGACCTGTTT
>JBCKZY010000150.1:0-2875 GCA_038918635.1 Thermodesulfovibrionia bacterium
CTATAAACCCTAGATCAAACTACCCATTACCCCCACGTTATATGCCTCCGACCATTTTGCGCAGATACTCCCCTACGTATCGTTGCGGCAGCGCTCTGTTACAGGCACACATCATTTGCCATAAATGTTCAGCTTCTCCCAAAGCGTCTTGCGGCTAATGCCGAGAAGTTCGGCAGCCTGGGTCTTATTTCCCCCGGTCGCTTTTAGCGAACGAATTATGTGTTCCTTTTCGGCCCTTGCGGATATTTCGGAAAGCAGGAAACTCTTCATTTTTTTGCCGGCACGAAGAAGATAGGGGGGCAGATCAATCTCCTGGATAATATCGGATGTGGCGAGACTTGCACATCTCTCTATTATATTCTCGAGCTCTCTGACATTTCCGGGATACTGGTAATCTATAAGTGCCTTCAACGTCTCTTCTGCCAGACTCAGTTCCCTACCCATATTTACCCGGTGCCTGTTAAGAAACAACTCCGCGAGTGCGGGAATGTCTTCCCTGCGGTCTCTTAAGGGAGGAAGGGTCACGGGTATGACGTTGAGCCTGTAATACAAATCTTCCCTGAACCGTCCTTCCTTTACCTCCTTCTCAAGGTCCTTGTTTGTGGCTGCTACTATCCTGACATCTACCGTCAGGCTCTCAGTGCCGCCAAGCCTTTCGAACTGCATCTCCTGCAGTACCCGCAACATTTTCACCTGAGTGGAGAGAGGGATATCTCCTATCTCATCAAAGAAGAGCGTTCCGCCGTCCGCCATTTCGAACCTGCCGGGTTTCATCCTGATGGCGTCTGTAAAGGCGCCCTTTTCATGGCCGAAGAGCTCGCTCTCAATAAGGCTTCCCGTCAGGGCGGCACAGTTCACCTTAATAAGAGGCTTCTCACTGCGCATGCTCTGACGATGGATCGCCTGTGCCACCATTTCCTTGCCGGTGCCGCTTTCACCGAGGATCAAAACAGTTGAACCGGAAGATGCGAGCCTTTCCACGAGAGAGAGCACCCTTGTCAGGGCCTCACTTTCACCGACGATACCTAAAGAAGAGATACGGCCCCTGCAAAGGTCCTTCCTGAGCCTGAGGTTTTCCGAGCTCAGATTCCTCACCTCAAGGGCGCGATTTACTGTTAAGAGAAACTCTTCCAGGACGAAGGGTTTGGTGAGATAGTCGAAGGCCCCGATCTTCATGGCCTCCACCGCGCTCTCAACCGTCCCGTAGCCGGTCATCATGATCACCTGCGCGTCTGCCTCTTCCCTGAGGACCTCTCTGAGTATTTCGATTCCGTTAAGGTCGGGCAGCCTGATATCCGTGACAACGGCGCTTACTGTGTTCTCCCTGAATGCATTGAGCGCTTTTATCCCGCTTTCTAAGGAGAGGACGTCATATCCTGCCGAGACAAGGGCATCTTCGAGGGTGACCCTCATCAGCTTCTCGTCATCAATCAATAATATAAGGTCCTTCATCGTGAGCTTCTCATGTACATATCATGCCATAAATTATTACGAGTGTATCATCCGTTGCTTACATCAGTCGACATCAAACGGATAATACCTTAGGGGGTGGATTCAAGCGACGGCAGGAATGGCTCACCCGGATATGTCGCGGGATCGTGATCTTTTCCATGACAAGTGAGAAAACACTGCCCGGCTTTCTCCCCAAAATCAATAAATTCCAGAATACCGCTGCCGCTTGGCCGGATTGAGATGTTATCAAAATCGATGAGGTGGCTATTCATCAGGCTTCCATGGGAATTGTGACAGGTCCTGCATGAGACGGAAAGAACTGAAACATGCTCCCTGTGATAGGGAAAGCTTTCATTGCCGAGAATGCTCTCTCTCCGGTGACATCCGTAACAAAGAGCGTACCGCGACGGGCCTTCAGGACCGTCATTGTCATAGTAATTCCTTGCCAGAATGTGTTCATAACGGGAACCGTGTGGTCCCCGGGGACCAAGAGCATCTTCGTTGTTATGGCAATCGGTGCATTTTATCATGCTCGAAGGAGTGAGAGGAAAAGAGAGGCTCGGCACATCGAAATTTCTACCAGGCGCCATGACCGGATGATAAGACTGACTGGAGATGTCGAAAACTTCAGCCTTGTCCGTCTGGTCTCCCGGAAGATTTGCGCTCTTTGAATGACATTTAAAACAGAGCTCGTACTCCTTGCTTACTTCCGGGACGGTGGACCCGTCGACTGCAATCCCGCTAACCCCCGCCATCCTGTTCTCGGCGGAGACGAGATGATGGTGATGGCAGTCACCGCACTCCACGTGTCTCGGAGCGGACGGGTCTGTTTCCGGTAGTATCTCATCGTACCTGTGGACCCCTTTGTTCTCCACGTAGTGACCGTAAGGTTTTTCAAATTCCCTCTGGATGTCCACTACTTCCACATCCCTGCCCAATATTCTATCGCCCTTCGCAGTCTCAACCCTGGAGAGAGGTCCGTGGCATCGGTAACAGAAGGTTTCCTTATCGTCGGGAAGCATAGGCGTATTCAGTACACCGTGGCCGGTATGGCAGCTCGCGCACCCCTTTGGCAGGTTTCTCGGGTCGGCATGAGAGCTCACAGCGGAATGGAGAGCCTCCGGCATAAGAAAGATCATCCATGATACTAAGAAAAACACCGCTGCAATGCACAGTCCCTTTTTTTTCATCCCCTCTCCTTCATTATCCATTCATATTATCAGGGCTTAACCACAGAGAACACAGAGCTTTTCTCTGGTATGTACCGTATGGTACATACCTCTGTGCACTCTGTGATTTAATTAAATAATTCCTCGAAGCTCTGCTTCGGGGTTAATCATATACACCTTTGTTTGTCATTCCCGCGGTCAGTTGGGCGGGAATCCAGAGCAAGGAGATAGATTCCCATTTTCATGGGAAACCC
>JBCKZY010000151.1:0-2841 GCA_038918635.1 Thermodesulfovibrionia bacterium
GAAAACTGATAAATGATGATTTGAAGTTAAAAAAATATCGTACATCTAAATCATCATCGCTGGTTTGATTTTACTGCGCTGACTGGTGAGAATTTATTCCATTTACTTCAGCAATGTTGTCATCAATCCATAACTTCTGTTCCACAAGAATAATTGTTGCTGCGCTAAAAATTATTATATGTATGTATGTGGTAAGTAGATTTTCAATATACCCAATTCCATATGTTGCTAAAGAGTTTCCTGATGCAAGATTAAATGCACTGTCCGCGGTGATAAATTTAATCGCGTACATTAATACAACTAATATCATAAGTGGGTAACTAACAGAAAACTTTTGAAATACGATTTTAACAGCTGAATAAATCGAAGACAGTACCTTTTGCCTGAGAAATACTAAAGGAAATACATATATAGTCAAGCAGCCGATCAAAATGCCAGTCAAATGTTTAAATAAGATCAAATACAATATTAATTCTACTAATGCAATCGTTAATCCAGCCAGAAAATAGTATCGCCAATAAATACTCACAAGAGTACGCCACGATGATGTCTTCGACTGAGTGACTGTCTCTGTGCAATTGCCATAAACAATAGAATAAAGAATAATATTTAATACAGATCTCAGAATCATGATAATGCCTGCAAATAAAGTAATGTTGGATGGATTATAAATAATTCCGGTGAGCGCAATGAATGGAATGAAAGCTAATTTGGAATTGGCAAAATTAATTGCTTGTCTAAATATTTCTTTCATATTCTTTGGTTTCAACAAGAGATTATATAGTTTTTCTGTACTTCCGCAGAGTTTACCCTACAATATGATCAATTTACAAGACTCATTTTCTTATTTATTGTATTTTTGTCCATTTCTTAACTCAATAATATGCAAATTGTAACGTTATACAGAAACTTGATATCCCCTCAAATTGTTATTCACCTATAAAAGATTACCACGAAGGACGGTTACCGCCTTGCCGCCGAGATGTACCCTATTACCATCTAAACGAACATGCACAACGCCGCCGCGAGATGAGGCCTGGTAGGCGGTAAACCGGTCTTTCTTCAGCCGCTTTCTCCAGAAAGGCCCGAGACAGCAATGCGCGGAGCCTGTTACAGGATCTTCATTAATCCCGATCGCAGGGGCAAAGAATCTGGAAACAAAATCATAATCCTTTGAAGAAGAGATGCTCGTAACTATCACACCTCGTACCGGTATTTTTCCAAGCTGGGCAAAGTCAGGCTTTATGTTTCGTAAAACCTCTTCAGATTCAACCTCTAAAAGATAATCGAATCTGTTTTTCCCAGCATACCGGGGAGTGACTCCAAGCGCACTGATAATCTCTGGAGAGACAGCAACCTCATCTTCCGGCTCAGCTGGGAAATCAAGTTGGATCAGACCTTCTTTCTTTTCAGCTGTCAGAATACCGCTGCGGGTATAAAACAGCGCCTGACTGTCAGGATTCAGCCGCCCGGATTCCCACAAGACGTGCGCGCTTGCCAGTGTTGCATGGCCGCATAGATCAACCTCAACGGAAGGAGTGAACCACCTTAGGCTGAAACCGTCATCGTTCCTGTACAGGAACGCGGTCTCAGAGAGATTCATCTCTCCGGCTATACTCTGCATCCAGCCTTCATCACGGGACTCCGTTAATAAACATACCGCCGCCGGGTTCCCCCTGAAAGGCGTATCCGTGAACGCATCTACCTGAAAGATCTCCTCAACCATATCTATTCTCCAAAATCAGCTTTAATCTTATAAGACAAACTCGTAATAAATCCTGAAAAGCATTTATTTGTCATTCCCCGATACATCCCCGAATAATCGGGACAGGCCCGTGAAGCTTGCCCTGTACCATACGGTTCAGGGCTTGTCCCAGCAGGTAGTAAGCAGGGAACGGGAATCCAGTATTTTTAAGTAGT
This sequence comes from Thermodesulfovibrionia bacterium, assembly GCA_038918635.1. Taxonomy (GTDB): domain Bacteria; phylum Nitrospirota; class Thermodesulfovibrionia; order UBA6902; family UBA6902; genus CAXMSH01. The sequence goes on from JBCKZY010000151.1 coordinate 1,921, forward strand.
TACATATTCCCTGGATACCCGTTTTTCATCCTTCGTAGTACTACGGAGAACGGGTCACGGGTATGACATCTTTTTACGAGTGCATCAAAGATTAAGAAGTAAAAGTCATAATGACAGTGAAAGGTGAACTGTCTTTGTTTTGTGAATTGTCCTTTGTGCTTTGCGCTATGCCCTATACTCTATGCCCTTTGCGCTTTGCGATTCGTCCCGTCGTCTCCTTCCAGAAATGATACTATTCTATGAACGTTCTGAAGGTTCTTTCCAAAATCAACGATTGTAGTCCTTGCGGTAGGCCTGCTTGAAACCCTTATCCTTGAACTTCCCTCTCCTGCGGCACTTATCTCAAATAATATAGTATCCCCCCATGTCTTCCAGTTAAGGCCTGCCCCGGCAATAATCCTTCCACCAGGATGATCCTTCTCTTTGACCCTGCACCTGCTGATCATCTGTAGAGATCTGATACAGAGATCAAACGACTCATCAAAAGACATTGGTATTTCGATCTCACGCACGTGATTAACCCCGGTTGACCCTTCAGAACCATCACCGGTTATCTTTTTCACAGACATTTCATGAAGAGGACCCATAATAAAAGAAAGCGCCGCACCTGCAATTAAACCGGTCAAAAGACCTCCAGCAATCCCCACCGGCATACCGTAATACAGCGAAAATATTATTCCAGATAAAATGCCGGAAGAGATCCCGGCTGCAATTGAAATTTTAATACTTCTTTGCATTATTACTCCCTTAATAAATTCCGTCAGCGTTCAATTATTATTTATGTGCTTCTATTATTAAATTGCCAAAAGCGCAAAGTCAACGACTCGCGGTGGGTTCAGGGATTATATGAGAATGGTTAAAGAGCTATTTCATATAAACAGAAAAATATATATAATAAATTCAAAGGGCGGTTTCTACTCA
>JBCKZY010000152.1:0-2822 GCA_038918635.1 Thermodesulfovibrionia bacterium
CGGATTTTTTACGACGCCATCAAATAACATATGCTGACATATCTGCTTAAAAGGTTCTTTGAGATGATCCCTACCCTATTTGGGATCACCCTCGTTTCGTTCATGATAATACATCTTGCGCCGGGCAAACCGACCGATGTTCTGACCGAGATGAACCCGAAGATCACACCAGAGGCAAGGTTGAGGCTTGAAAAACTGTACGGACTCGATAAACCGCTCTTCATCCCGCCGGAAGGCAGGATTCAGGATTTTTTTGAAAGCACAAGGTATGGAGTGTGGCTGAAAAGGATAGTCAGCCTTGATTTCGGCGAATCGTTTTCAACCGACAGAAGGCCGGTAATGGAGAAGATATGGGACGATAAACAGCCGCTGATGGAGAGAAGGCTCTTCATCACTTTTTTTATCAACGCTCTTTCAATGTTGCTCATTCTCGTCATAGCTATTCCTGTCGGGATCTCATCCGCGGTACGGCGCTATTCGCTTTACGACAAGATAACAACAATAGCTGTCTTTATCGGCTTTGCTACCCCCTCGTTCTGGCTTGCGCTTCTGCTGATGATGTTCTTTGGTATCTATCTTGACTGGCTCCCTATCTCAGGCCTTAAGTCCATGGGATATGAATCACTATCCTTGTCAGGCCAGATATGGGACAGGACACGTCACCTCATACTGCCTGTTTTTGTTTCTTCCATAGGGGGTTTTGCAGGTCTGTCAAGGTATATGAGAAGCAACATGCTGGAGGTGATAAGGCAGGACTATATTATAACCGCAAGGGCAAAGGGGCTTTCAGAGAATAAGGTTATATACAAACATGCCCTTAAGAACGCGCTCCTCCCAATTATCACACTGCTTGGCCTGTCGGTGCCGGGCCTTATCGGAGGAAGCGTTATCTTTGAAAATATTTTCGGCATCCCGGGGATGGGACAGCTCTTTTTTATGGGTGTTATGTCAAGGGATTATCCTCTTGTAATGGGAATATTGACAATAGGGGCGTCCTTAACATTGATAGGGAACCTTCTGGCTGATATCGGTTATATGATTGCAGATCCTAGAATACGGGCAAAATGAACGGCTTTTTAGCCACGGATTTACACAGATTTGGAGAAATGACAAAGATAAGAAAGCCACAAAGACTCAAAGCGTTTTAAGTGTAATGAATAAACTAAAATATCTGTCGCCGAATCCTAATGAGGAAGATCTGTTTATTTTCCGTGCAGATCAGTGGCTAGAAATTTGTAAGAAATCATGAAAATATTCTGGAAGAGGTTTAAGAGGAATAAGCTGGCGGTTGCAGGAGGGCTGTTTGTGCTGGTTCTCTTTCTTGTCGCGGCACTTGCCCCTTTATTATCACCTTATGACCCTAATGATATTGATAGGAACCAGATACTTGAATCTCCCGGTATTAGTCATCTACTCGGGACAGATGACCTTGGAAGGGACGTCCTCTCAAGGATGATTTATGGGAGCCGGATCTCCCTTGCCGTAGGTTTTGTTGCGGTAGGTCTTGCCACTCTTATCGGGGTGATACTGGGGGCAGTTTCAGGATATTACGGGGGTTGGACCGACAGGTTTATAATGAGGTTTATTGACATTATGCTCTCGATCCCTACATTCTTCCTGATACTTGCTGTCATAGCGTTCGTTGGTCCGAGCATATGGAACATCATGCTTGTTATCGGGCTTACGTCATGGATGGGGGTCGCGAGACTTGTAAGAGCGGAATTCCTTTCTTTAAAGGAGAGAGAATTTGTCCTGGCCGCAAGGGCGGTCGGGGCGGGTGATCTGAGGATAATTTTCAGACATATCCTGGTTAACAGTATGTCGCCGGTCTTTGTCTCGGCTGTGCTTGGAGTTGCCGCCGCCATACTTGTCGAGTCTGCTCTGAGTTTTCTAGGTATCGGGGTCCAGCCTCCTACCCCAAGCTGGGGGAATATGCTAACTCTGGGTAAGGATAATATTGAAATAGCCTGGTGGCTGTCATTATTCCCCGGACTTGCAATACTCTTTACCGTCCTGGGTTATAACCTTGTCGGTGAAGGTCTGAGAGACGCGTTTGACCCTCGGTTGTGGGAAAGTGAAAGAAAGTAGGACAGGCACAAAGGTTCAAAGGGGCAGAGGCACAGAGTAAATATTATTTCGCATGTTTTATTTTTGTCTTTCCCTTTGGCCCTTGTTTTTTATAAGCTTTAAATATCTCCTCTTTTGTGAATAGTGCCTTGAATGGCAGACCCATGGCTTCGACAACCTCCCTGCCGCCTTCCTGCCTGTCGATAAGCGCAAGAAGACCCATCACTTTAAGGCCGCATTTCTCAGCCCTTTCAATGGCTTTTTTTGAAGAATCCCCGGTTGTAATAACATCCTCTACTATAATAACCCGGTCGCCTTTATCAACTCCCCCCTCGACCCACAACATGGTACCGTGTTTCTTGGGTTCTTTTCTTACAACAAACGCCTCAAGCGGTTCTCCTTTTGTGTGAGCGGTATATGCGATAGCGCATGCGATGGGATCGGCTCCAAGAGTAAGCCCGCCCACACCTTTTACCCGCCATTTTCTCTCGCCACAGATCATCCCGTATAGAAGGTTGCCTATCAGGAACATGCCTTCGGAGTTCAGGGTAGTGGGTTTGCAGTTAAAGTAGAAACTGCTTCTCCTGCCTGAAGCGAGCTTGAACGACGGTTCTTCTGAGAACCTGAATGTACTCGAAAGTATTATCTCGGTAAGCCTCTTCTTCATGGTTTTCGGTGTTCTGTATTGTTTCATTTTTAGACCCCTTTTTTTTGGTTCATCCGGCTTTTGTGTGGGAAACTATCAGCTTTCCCCT
>JBCKZY010000153.1:0-2725 GCA_038918635.1 Thermodesulfovibrionia bacterium
CAGCTCTTGTTAATAAATTCTTCCAGCATTTTTTGTGTTTTCATGTTTATGTTAATAAACTGTATGCCGTAATTGAACAGTTTGTTCTCCTTCTCGATTTCCCTCTTGATCTTCCCGTCCAGGGTTATCAATTCTTTATCCATGAAGAACGAACATATGGCCGTATCCCCTATTTCGATAACTTCATCTGTTACAATGAGAATCCCTGAATTGCTTATGTTCTCTGAATTTGCAAAGAAGAACCTGTCCTTATTTTGCCCCTTAATGAAAACCTGAAAGATAATTCTTATATCCTTCCGTTCTGCTACATACAGGAATTTTTTGATATGACGGAATATTTCTTCGTTATCTACCGGGTTTGTTATAAAGGCGTTTGCACCGCATGCCTGACACCTTGAAATCTCTAATTTATCGTCATCACAGATGATAATGATTGAAACCTTTTTCAGAGAGTCATTATTTCTTATGTTTGTGCATACTTCGTCTCCGTCCATTCCGGACATCTTGAGGTTCATGATTATGAGATCTACCTTCTCATCACCATGAATCCTCGGGATATCTTCCCCGGACGAAGTGGTTAATACTTCTATCTTCTGCCTCGAAAGAATATTTTCCTCTTTTTCTAATACCGGCTTGATATCGTTTGTTACTAATAGCTTTTTCATTTCATATATGTATGTACCACGGCTCAAAGTCCAACTATCTCAATTACTGTAATTATAGCAGAATTTATTAAAATAGTAGCTTTTTTTTGTGTTGTAGTTGATGATTTCAAATTAAATATATAACTTGTAATTAATACCCTATGTAAAACAGGGTTCAAGGATTCCAGGAGTCAAGGGTTCGAGTGTTACAAAATAAAAAATCAAAAATATAAGATATAATCTGCCTGTTAGCTCGCTCGCCTCGGGGCCTGTCTCGCCAGTAGCGGACGAAGCAACTGGCCTCGGGGCGAAGAAACGGACCTCGATTCGGCGAAGCGGGTCGGCACCTGTCTACCGAAGGTAGAGTCACGGGCCCAAGTGTTTGTATTATACGATTTATAAGTGTCTTAATCTTTTCACTTGACTCCTCGACCCCTGGACTCCTCGAACCCTTAATATTAATTTTAATATTTTAGAGGCTATGAATAAAACCAAGGCATGAGTCTTTCTCCTCCAGGCTATCAACCACGATGTCTGCTCCGGCATCCTTAAGGGAATCTTTACTATAAGGACCGGTTGCGACGCCTATGGAATGCGCACCGTGAACCTTGGAACACCTCACATCCCTTGGCGTGTCACCTATAACTACACATTTTTCAGGTATTGTATTGATCCCTAATATAGAGAATTTCCTGATCGCTATCGGAAGGAGCATATCCCTGTCCTCATCGTCACTTCCAAATGACCCTGCGGCAAAATACCTGTTAAGACCAAAGGGCGTTAATTTAATTCTTGCCCCTTCTTCCATATTCCCTGTCAGCAGACCGACAGGGACGGACTCTCCGGCAAGGGAGTCAAGGATCTCAAATACTCCGGGCTTCACCTTTTTCCAGGGATTCTCTATCTCCTTCGCAAGCAGTTCCAGGTATCTTCTCACCACCATGTCAACCTCTCCATTCCTGTCCGCAAGGCCTTGAATCCTGAGGCCTTCTCTGATTATCTGGAGGTCGGTCATTCCGGCCATCTTTATATCTTTGAAGGCATTATTTACATTAAAGAGCTCAATAAATGCCCTGTTAAGCGCCCTTGTTCCTGCTCTGCCGGAATCAATAAGTGTCTCGTCGATGTCAAAAAGAACCAGCTTGTCCGTCATATTAGCCGCAGCTCCCGATATTTGGAATATAGCATTAAGATTTTAAACCCTGATATACAATTATTGAATATTACGGATCATAAAGTCTATAATTTTATAACTGCATTTTAACCCGCATATTTCATAAAGGAGTAATAGATGATAAAGATCGGTATCATAGGCGGTTCAGGGCTTGATGCCCCGAAGATACTAAAGGATCCAGAAGAGATTGTGGTTTCAACTCCCTATGGTCCACCCACATCGGCGCTTACATGCGGGGAGATAGAGGGTGTTGAGGTCGTAATAATTGCCAGGCATGGCAAGGACCATTCAATATACCCTTCAAAGGTAAATTTCAGGGCTAATGTATCTGCTCTCAAGGAGCAGGGATGCACCCATATCCTTGCTTCAACGGCTGTTGGTTCCTTAAGGGAAGAGATAGAGCCGGGACATTTAGTATTTCCTGACCAGTTCATCGACCATACGAAGAAGAGAGAGACGACCTTCTTTGATGAAGATGTTGTCGTTCATACCGCCATGGCGGAACCATTCTGTTCTGATATGTTGAAGTTGCTTTCGTCATCTGCGTCAGGCATGGGGGTCTCTTTTCACTCGAACAAGACCGTTATCACGATTGAGGGCCCCAGGTTTTCAACTAAGGCGGAAAGCCACATGTTCAGGAGCTGGAGCGCGGATGTTATAAATATGAGTACCGTTCCCGAGGTTATTCTTGCCAGGGAAAAGCAGATGCATTACGCCGCTATCGCGATGTCTACAGATTATGACTGCTGGCGTGAGGGTGAGGAATCTGTTACATGGGAGATGATACTTGAGACTATGAAGAAGAACGCGGACACTGTAATTAATCTTTTTCTGGATGTTATCCCCAAGATCAGGGAGTTTGACGATACATGCATAAAATAAACACAGCCTTTGCCACGGATATACA
>JBCKZY010000154.1:0-2725 GCA_038918635.1 Thermodesulfovibrionia bacterium
GCTCCGCGATCAGGCGGAAAGTTTATGAAGATCTTCTTTACCAGTCAAAACACGACTTGGAAGATACTTTTAACAACATTACCGATATAGTCACCATTCATGACAAGGACTTCAACATTATCCATTCAAACAAGGCTGCCGAGAAGATACTCAGACTGCCTGATTTAGAGGTTACAAAAAAAGTCAAATGCTTTGAGTATTACCATGGTCTCAACTGTATCCCCGATGCATGTCCAAGCTGTGATTGTTATAAAACAGGAGAACCTGCTTCTTTTACACTTTTTGAACCCTATCTGAATATGCATCTTGAGGTTCGGGTGATGCCAAAGTTTGATGAGCATCATAATTTGACAGGTTTAATCCATGTTGTCAGGGACATAACCGATCAGTTTAAACTCGAGGAGCAGCTGCGTCATGCCCAGAAGATGGAGGCGATAGGACAGCTTGCAGGCGGTGTTGCCCATGATTTCAACAACATCCTTACAGCGGTCATAGGTTACGGCAACCTGTTAAATATGAAACTCAGGAAAGACGACCCGCTTAAACATAATGTTGAACAGATAATGAGGATATCTGAACGTGGCGCCGGCCTTACCCATAGCTTGCTCACCTTCAGCAGAAAACAGATAATCGATCTCAAGCCTGTAAATCTCAATAAAGTTCTGGAAACCTCAATAAATATATTACCAAGACTTATAGGTGAGCATATAGAAATAAAGTCCGGGATTTCGGAGGAGATATTTCTTATTATGGCTGATAGCATTCAAATTGAACAGATAATGATGAATTTTGCATCAAACGCGCGTGACGCCATGCCTGACGGGGGAACTTTCTCTATTAAAACCGAAAAAATTAAGATTAACTCAGAATATATTAAGACCCATGGTTTTGGAATAGAGGGTGAATACGTGCTATTATCAATAACTGACACTGGCGCGGGAATGAATAAGGATATCAGGGAGAAGATATTTGAACCATTTTTTTCGACCAAGAAGATGGGAGAAGGTACAGGGCTCGGGCTATCAATAGTATACGGCATAGTGAAGCAGCACAAAGGGTATATAGTTGTTTACAGTGAAGAGGGCAGGGGAACGACATTCAGGGTATTTTTCCCATTAGTAAAGGAATCTATAGTTGATGATGCGGTGGAAGATATTGAACCCTCAAGAGGCAATGAGATAGTCCTTCTTGCGGAGGATGAGGATGAGGTAAGGGAACCTCTGAAGATAATACTGGAAAATTTCGGATATGAGGTTATAGAGGCTTTTGACGGGAAGGATGCTGTTGAGAAATTTATAGTGAATAAAGACAGGATCAAGCTTATGATATTTGATGTGATTATGCCAAAGATGAGCGGGAAGGCAGCCTATAATGAGATAAAGAAAATTAAGCCTGATATAAGTGTAATATTTATCAGCGGCTACACAGCTGACACATTACAGATAAAGGAAATACTTGATGAGGGTTTATCCTTTATTTCAAAACCTGTATCACCTAACGAACTGTTATTAAAAATAAGGGAGGTGCTGGATTAGATGAGTCTGAATAATAAGATTACCCTGCTTGTGGTTGACGATGATCCTTATATACTTGAGTCTACTTCAATAATGATCCGGGAGTACGGGTATGCTGTAGTCCCTTGTAACAGTGTGAATGATGCATTGGATCAAATGAAGAGCAATGAATTTTCTCTTGTATTAACAGATATCAAAATGCCGGGGAGGACAGGGATTGAGCTTCTTGATATTGTTCATTCTGATAATCCTGAAATACCGGTTATACTGATGACGGGCTATGCTGAACTTGATACCGCTATTGAAGCGATAAAACTGGGCGCGTTTGATTTCATAAGAAAACCCTTCAACTCGGAATATCTTATACACGCAATTAAAAAGGCTATCAGACATACAGAACTTATAGAATTAGAGAAGAACTACAAACATCAGCTTAAGATGACAATAATTGAACAGACAAAGGAGATACACTCTCTGAGCAGAGAACTTATAAAACGCCTTACCTCTGCTGCTGAGTTCAGGGACACTGAAACGGGTGAACATATTTCAAGGATGGGCCTTTATGCTAACAAGATAGCCGAGGAACTGGATATGCCAATGGAATTTATCAACCTGATAACCCTCGCGAGTCCTCTTCATGATATCGGGAAGATAGGGATTTCTGACAAAATACTCCTGAAACCCGGCAAATATACTGCTGAGGAATTTGAAATCATGAAGGCTCATACTTTGATCGGCGAGAAAATGCTGAGCGGATCTTCACATGATTTTCTCGACTTTGCCGCCTCTGTCGCGCTTAACCACCATGAAAAGTGGGACGGCACCGGATACCCCAATGGTTTGAAGTGTGAAGATATCCCTATTGAGGGAAGGATAATAATCATTTGTGATCAGTATGACGCGCTGATGAGCAAAAGACCATATAAGCCGGCGTTAAGTCATGATGAAGTCTTCAGGATTTTAACAGAAGGTGATGGAAGGACGATGCCTGAAAACTTCGACCCTGATATTTTGAAGGCTTTTATTAAGCTATCTCCATTATTTGAAGAAATTTATACCTTAAACAAATCATAACTTCCAGGTCTGCTTAAAGGGTTCCCCCGGCGTACAGCTTTTGATGAAAAAAATTCCTCTCTGCTCTGCATAGGTGTTACTGTTCTGCTCAATAATATGGTAAATATTATTTTATGTGATACAGGTCACATAGTAAA
>JBCKZY010000155.1:0-2680 GCA_038918635.1 Thermodesulfovibrionia bacterium
TACATTTATAATTATACCTTCCTGAAAATAGAATATTCAATAACGTTTGCCATTTTCACTATACAGTATACGCATAAATAATTACTATTTATACCTGTAATTTAATGTCCTGTTCTCATATATTATTGTCATTCCGGGCTTGCCTGTCCCGCTTGTCCCGATTCTTCGGGGATATTATCGGGGACCCGGTCGAATCGACTCTTCGCTCGATACGAGCAAACCCTGGTCGCTCGCTCGCCTCGGGCGAAGCACGGGCCTCGGGGCGAAGCAATTGGCCTTTGGCGCCGCCAGACTTGTCCGCCTCTGGCGGAGGCGGGTAAACTCCGACTCGCATCAAGAATTCAATCTTTCTCTATGGATTCCCGATTAAGAACTTCGGGAATGACAAAAAACGGATACGCGTAAAAAATAACTAATATTCATAAGTCCCCGCGCCTGTATGCTCAACACCGTGACATATCAAGGTGCAGCTGCCCGACAATATGCCGTTGTCAGTAAAGATCGGGTATATATCACCCGCCCGCGGACTTACTATCCTTGTATCGAAATTAATGAGATGGGTATGATCACCTGTCCCGGCATCGCTCTGTACTCCATGTGGGTCATGGCAAGCGGAGCACGGCGCTGCCGCGGCTAGATGGCCGCTATGACCGCCATTACCGGATAAATTCTTCTGGAAACTCTCATCATTCAGTATACTTGTCCTGTTGTGACACCGGTAACAGAGGGCGTAGTTCTGATAGATTTCAACGGTATTATCATCTGTCTCGTAACGTTCTCTCAGGATAGGGGCATAGGATGATCCATGAACGCCTTTAGGCCCTGCACCGCCTACTTCTGAACTGGTATCGCTGTCATGGCAATCCATGCAGTAGATAATACTTGAATCTGAAAGCGTGGGCTCAAGTGTAGATGGGATACTCGGCACATCAAAGTTCTTTCCTATCCCCTCCACCGGATGATATGAAGGATTATTCAATGAAAATTCCAGCCTTGTATTAGTCTCATCGAGAACCCTCGGAACATAGGGTATCCCTGAATTGGTCTCGGCATGACACCTGAAACATATCTCATACTCGTACCGGGCCGGGGTTCCGTCCTTAGCATACTTGGAGAGCCCGAAACGGTCCACTCCATTAACCTTATCAATCATACCCGAAACATCCGGCGCAACCGCCGGGTCCTGATTATACGCGTGGGGATTGTGACAATCCTGACACTCCACATGTCCTGATGTCATGGCAATCTCCCCGGGTCGATGTACTCCAGTGGTGTTTTCAACAGGATGGTGTGAGATCTTCTCAAAATCCTCCTGAACATCTTTTGAAGCAACATTACCATTATGACAGGGGAAACAGTTTGATTCCTCTTCCTGATAATTTAATAGCCACTCAGCCCCCCCTGCTGAATGAGGCATATGGCAGTTCTGACAGGCATTCTCAGCTACGGTATCCCATTCAGTATAAGGCCAGGGGTTCGGAGGGGTCCCATTCCATGTCTCAACAGATATGTACTCGGTAGAATTAACCCATCCATTCATGTTGTGACACTTCAGGCATAATGTCGAATACTGATTGTCCATAACCAGAAACTTGCAGTCAAAACCCCTTGCACAGAGGGTATCATTATGGGCGTCATGACATGTTGAACACTCAATGTTGACGTTTACAGGGTCGTAAAAGATCATCTTTGGATCATAGGGTACAGGAGAGACGATCTCCGGGTTGGCAAACATGGCATCAATATATGAGATTGAGACCGGGTGGTCATCAGCAAGGTCAACACCGATATAAGAACTCCTTCCGGATAATATCTCGCCAGTTGTCACGACATCACCGGTCAGCAGAGAACCAAGGGCGATCAAACCATCATGACAGGTAAGACATAACCTTGAAGATCCCGAAGGCTGGGAAGGGACAGTAAGGAGAGTCGAACTTTGATAAAGCAGGTAATTCAAAGGTCCGGGCTCCTTGTTCCAAAGAGGGGTTTGAGGAGAGCCGTTATGAGGAGTATGGCAAAACACACATATCCGTGTCTCAGATATAGCCTTCAACTCGCCGGGTCCTGATACCGAGAGGTTATGTTTGCTGGTAACAATCGAGGCACCGCTGTTTGATATCATAAGAGCAAAAAGAAGAATGCCTGATAGAGCAATGCTTTGATAAACGCTATTTTTTTGCATAATGTATCCCTGTAAAATAAAAGTAAAAAATATAATCTCAATTATATAGAAACATTTTATGAAACCAACAGGTATATTTTCTTTATCCCCCTCCATCCCCCTTTTCCTCCGCCTCAGGCGGATTCGCCGAGGAGAAAAAGGGGGAAACCTGAATAATTACCATTTTATTTTATAAATATCTAAACATACTTGATAAGATTATTGCCAGACTTTTAAACTTTATAATTCTTGAGCATTTCACTCGACCCATGGACCCCTTGAACCCTAATTATTAACATCATTCAAATACACCCTCCTGAATCTTAAAGACCTGCACCCTCCTGTTATATGTATCACAAACATACAGATAGCCTCTGTCATCAATGAATGCACCTGAAGGAAGCCAGAATTCTCCGGGGCCTGTCCCCTGCTGACCGACTGTCAGGAGTAATCTGCCATCCCTGTTAAATAACTGGATATTATCAAAGAGGCTGTCAACAACATAAACGGTCCCCTTTG
>JBCKZY010000156.1:0-2669 GCA_038918635.1 Thermodesulfovibrionia bacterium
TTTATTATTTGGTGGAACACGTAGCTGGTTAATAATAGAAAAGTTGTACTGTTAGCAAGACCTCCAGTTAGCCGTGCCCAAAATCCCCTCGATTAAAAACGCTCTAAAAGTGGCGCAATCAACTTCAGGCCGGCTTTGTGGCGTCGGCTTGAACCGGCTTATTAGGGGGAGCTTGATAGATACGCTTACTGTCAAGAGTGAGACCCCTCGCTTTACGCTTCTGGCTCTTTCACTTTCACTTGCGCTTTAGCATCAGTTTGGGTACGGTTTTTGGACCACATGATAGGGCAACTTTCTACTTTGCTCATCACATTCATCTTCGAGTATATTGACTGTTGTCACCCGAAACCCCACTTCCTTCAAATGCCTGGCAAAGTCTTCCCCAAATTCCCATACATGTCCATATCCCTCATAGGTTTCTTCGCCCGTTCGACGGGTCTGCTTGAGCCTTGGAGTTTGGGGAACAGCGATGACCCCGTAATAGCTTGGCTTCAAGATCCGATAGAGTTCTTTCATCCCTTTTAGATAATCATCTATATGCTCTAGCACGTGGCAACACAGCACCCCCTCCACACTGTTGCTTGGCAAATCTATATCAGTAATATCACTATTGACATTAGCACCCTTGTATCGATCTACAGAAAGGTATTTGAGGTTTGCATATCGCTCAAAAAACTTCTGGGTCGACTTTGCACCACCAACATCTACGACAGTCAGACGGCCATCTGACAGCTCAAGGCTTTGGGCAAACACTTTCACCAAGATCCGCGTTCTACGATTGGAACCACACCTCAAGCAGATTTCATCTGCCCTATAATTATCCACCGATATCGCTGAGGTGTATCCAAACCGCTGCCCGACCCAGCCACAGATGTTGCATTTCGCTTGCTCTCCAGGTCTTATGCGGTTGAGAAATCTTAAATAAAAGTTGAGTGAGCGAGCTACAAGATTAGTCAGCAGACGCTTAGGATTTCGGTACACATTAGCTGGTGATTTGGGATGGAAGAAAATCTTGAACATTTTCCTCAGGGTCTCATTCATAGTATTCTCCACTTCCTCCGTTGCCTATCTATAATACTATTCTTGCTTCCATCTTTGCCTTTCATCCCCTAACGGTTCAAAACAGCGGCGGGTTTTTTCATCCGCTGCATTTGATTGTTAACGTTTTATTCCTTCTTTAACAGTTCTTCTGGCCACTTATTTTTTATACCTTCTTCTCCAGAATAATATGATACCTTCGATCCTTCCTCAAATATGTCCAATGCTGGTAGAATGTTGATTTTCCCTGAATCAGGATATTCACATACATCAACATTAGCCTTAGTGCGTAAGTCTATGTAGATTAATTGACCATCACTATGATTGTAAAGTTGATGTGTACCAGCGGGGCCTTCCTCAAAGAATATAATGTCTCCTTTTGATATTGTCTGATATCCTTCTGGTGAACGCAAGGTAGCTTCTACTTCTAAAATAATAAATAATTCTTCAGCATTTCTATGAAAATGATACGGATATGAAAACTTACCCGGGAATAATGACTTGATATCAAAATGCAAATACTTTGATTTGGACATTTCTTCTAATGACAAGCTCGATTCCCAGGAGAAATGAGGAATTGGAGCGGCTGGGGTCGCTGTATCTCGATCCCGCACACGTCGCATCTCAGTTCCGAATAGAAGCTGAGCTGTATTCTCTCCTTTTTATTATCTCCGGGTACAATCTCAATCTTCACGCTCCTTCCGCCGTTGTCCCAGGCCAGCTCAAGAGAGTCGGAGAAGCGCGGCTCATCCCGTATTATGAGCCTGTCGACGATCACCTCGAGGTGTATTTTCCCCTTCTTACCCTTCACCTCCCTGACCCGGTGAAAACCCCTCACGGCAAGGTCTTCAGCAGTATCATTAGAGTCAAATATGATTTGCGCCTTCTCTCCATTATGGTCCTTCAGCAACTCCTTCACTACTAATGAAGGAGACCATGCCTTTAACGGTTCCCCGCATTTAGGGCAGTGCGGACGTCCGATCTTTGAATAAAGAAGTCTCAGGTAGTCATACATCTCAGTTGCCGTACCAACGGTCGATCGGGCACCCTTGACATGGTTTCTCTGTTCAAGGGCGATGGCCGGTCTTACGTTCTTCATCGATTCAACGTCAGGCCTGTCAATCTTCTCAAGGAAGAGCCTTGCATAAGTTGAGAGGGACTCGATAAAGCGTCTCTGTCCCTCCGCAAAGATCGTATCAAAGGCGAGTGATGATTTCCCTGAACCTGAAACACCGGTAATCGTGATGACCTTATTGTGCGGCAGCCTGAGGCTTATATTCTGGAGGTTGTTCTGTCTTGCCCCTTCAATTATGAGTTCATTAATTGACATCCTTATATTTTAACAGGTTGATGACGATGTTTGGTATAATCGAGGTAAATAATTAGCCACAGATTCACGCAGATTTTTCGCAGATGTAAAAAAGAAGACCATAACAGAATAATTATCTACTCTGCATCGTGATCAATCAAATACTCATTTGTTACCCCACTTTAGGGAAGGGGGGATTTGAATACCTTTGTTAGTAATATGCTTTTTATTTCTTTAAATCCGTGTAAATCCGTGGCAAAAAGTAAGTCTGTCTGCCGATAGGCAGGGTAAGTTTCTTATTTCTTTAGGTTTAGTCTTTTTA
>JBCKZY010000157.1:0-2655 GCA_038918635.1 Thermodesulfovibrionia bacterium
ATAAAACAATATAATAATTTTAAAAAGAAAGGAGGCTGATATGAAGTTTTTTGAGCTTGAGGAAGTTGAAAGCAAGGGCGCAAAGATCAAAGTTGTCGGGGTTGGAGGAGGAGGAGGGAACGCCGTCAACAGCATGATAGTCTCTAACCTTCAGGGTGTTGAGTTTATAGTTATTAATACCGATGCCCAGGTTCTTGAATCATCCCTGGCGCACAAGCGGCTGCAGATAGGGGGGGCCCTGACAAAAGGGCTTGGCGCGGGAGCAAACCCCGAGGTCGGAAGACAGGCGGCAGAGGATGACAGAGACCTTATTGAGGACGTCATAAAAGGCGCGGATATGGTATTTATAACAGCCGGTATGGGAGGCGGAACCGGAACAGGCGCTTCTCCTGTAGTTGCAGAGGTGGCTAAGGAACTGGGGATACTTACGGCTGCTATTGTGACGCGACCGTTTCTGTTTGAAGGTAGCAAGAGGTCAAGGAACGGGGAACTGGGAATAAAGGAGCTGAAGAAACATGTTGATGCAATAATAATAGTTCATAACAACAGGCTTCTCAGCGTGACAGAAAAGCAGACACCATGGCTTGAGGCGCTTAACATCGCGAATGAAGTCTTAAGGCAGGCGGTAAAGGGTATTACTGACCTGATACTTGTTCCTGGCCTTATAAATCATGACTTCTCTGATATCAAGACAATCCTTACAGACAGCGGCAAGGCGCTCATGGGAATAGGCAGGTCCACAGGTGAAAACAGGGCGGTAATAGCTGCCAAGGCCGCTGTAAACAGCCCCCTATTGGAGGAGACCTCCATTGATGGCGCCAGAGGTGTTTTGATCAACATCACTGGAGGCTCCTCCCTCTCCTTCCATGAAATTAGCGAGGCGGCCAGCTTTATCAGGGATGCAGCACATGAAGATGCCGAGATTATTTTCGGTTCTGTTATAAACCCTGAACTTGAAGATGAGATGATAGTCACTGTGATCGCAACCGGTTTTGACGACAAGCCAAAGCAGACAATGCCTACATATGAAAAATGGAGGCCGGCCAGGGATGTTACTTCCCTGAAAGGTTCCGGCAAGATACTCTCAAAAGGAGTTGCTCAGGACGATGATAAAGTTTTTGAGATCCCAACTTTTATGAGGAGGTCGAATTATTCTAAAGAGATAGACGTGTGTAAGCCGGAAGTTACGGGGCTTAAGTCAAAGGATAACGGAGATTAGGACAGTTTAATGTTCATAACTGACAGGTAACGATATAAGTCCTTGACTTTTAACAATAAGCTCTCATTTATTATGTAAAATGTTAATTTTATTGACATGGTTCTTTTTTTCTGATAATATTGACTTAATAACAAAATAAGCAATACTATCGATAATGGCAAACCATCTGAAAAGATGGGGCGCAAAGCTAATTGGCCCCGACGGATCGGGGTTGCAAGGCTGCCGAAGTAGTTATGGCCTATACCATTATTGGTATGGGTTTTTTTGTTGATGGGGTAATAACAAATGGAGAAAAGAAAATTCAAAAGATTTCCAACTAATTTATCTGGAGTGATTGTTATTGATGGGAAAAGTTATGTTGGACAAATAAAAAATATCTCAGAAGAAGGCGTCGGATATCTTAGCATGTTAGATTTTTTTTGTGATTATAAGGGGATTACTCCGAAGAATAAAGTTGAGCTTATTTTTGAGAAAACCTCAAATAATTATGTAATTAATTTAGATTATGAAATAAAATGGACTAATAGTCATTCAAGTGACTCATCTCATCCTTTCCTTGGTTTGAAAATTATAAATCCTCCGAATGCATATAAAAGTTTAGTTAATACTTTGGAATGATTTAAGATTATATGGCTGTGACCTTCCCCGAGTAATTCGTGCTATTTATAATATTGCAATCTGGCTATTTGAGCGTGCCTCAAATTCTCTATATTTAACCAGTAATCCTTATATATCCCGAACTCTCAAATAGGATATTTGTGAAGTCAATAATTATAGCCTCATTTGATCTAGCTATTATTATTGATATATTCACCCTGTCCTGATATAACTGATAAAACAATATAATTACTTGCCAGGGCCAAATGAACGATGCAGAGATTGAAAAATTCAGGCAAAAACTACTTCTTATGAGATTAGAGCTTAAAGAACTGGAGGAAACGTTCAGGGAGACCAGCAAGCCCGTAGAACTGGACCAGTCCAGCGTTGGCAGGCTTTCCCGGATGGATGCCATGCAGGCACAGCAAATGGCGCTGGAAGCTGTTAGGCGACGTCAGCATCAGCTCTTAAAGATCGAGGGTGCTTTGCGTCGCATTGAATCAGGCGTGTACGGCTACTGCTTTGTATGCAGAGAAGAGATAGACGTTCGCCGGCTTTCCGCCGACCCAACGAATACGCGTTGCATGAAATGCGTGAAGAAGTAAATTTACAGACCGCTTCTAACAAGGCAAATTAAGCCGGTTATCTGCAGTTTTCCATAATTCTAATCTCCTGTCTTTACTAAAATAGAATCTTTCCCATCAACAGGACGCTGTCAACTCAAAAAATGCATATAGTGAATTCCTGCAAAACCAAATCTTTCTAAGATTAAACGCAGGGAGATAAAACTCTATAATAATGGACATATCTCCAATTTATTGGAGATATGTCCATGTGTT
>JBCKZY010000158.1:0-2618 GCA_038918635.1 Thermodesulfovibrionia bacterium
AATTAGCCTTTCTCGCCCTTCATGGAGGGATTGGAGAGAACGGCTCCATACAGGGGATGCTCGAGGTCCTCGGTATTCCCTATACCGGCTCCGGGGTAATGGCGTCTTCCATTGCAATGGATAAGGAGGTTTCCAAAAAAATATTCATTCACAGTGAACTTAATGTAGCTCCGTATATCGTTATAAGCAGTAAGTCAAAGTCCGGTGGAAAGAAGACGGCTGAGTCAGATATCCCTGAGATCGATTTTCCTCTGCCATGGGTTGTTAAGCCTGTGTCTGAGGGCTCGAGTATAGGCGTATGTATTGTAAAACAGAAGGAGGATATGCCTGCAGCGGTTGATAATGCCTTCTCTTTCGGTAAGAGGGTTTTGATCGAAAAGTTCATAGATGGCAGTGAGGTACATATAGCAGTGCTTGGTGATAAGCCTATTGGTGGAGTGGAGGTGAGGCCCTCACTGGAGTTTTATAATTACGAGGCTAAATATACTTCAGGACTTACTGAATATGTAATCCCTCCTGAAATTGAAGAGGAGACTTACCTGAAGGCCAGTGATATGGCGCTGTCTGCCCATAAGTCGCTCGGTTGTTCAGGGGCAAGCAGGGTGGATTTCAGGATTGATAAGGGCGGCACCCCTTATATCCTTGAGGTCAATACACTGCCGGGGATGACTTCCACGAGCCTCCTTCTTAAGATAGCCGGACATGCCGGTATGAGTTTTAATGACATTGTAGAGGAGATTATACGGCTTGCGCTCAAAAAATAAGAAAAAGAAATCAGCGTTCAGGCGAGGGGATAAGACGATCATATTTCTCAGGCGCGGGATAATATTTATTTCTTTAGCTGTCCTGATTATGATTTTAACACTCGGTGTAAAGTATATGACCCGTTCTTTCATTGTGCGTAATATCGTGGTGTCCGGCAACTATCACCTTGAGGAAGAGGATATTGTAAGAAGGTTAAATATGGGAGAAGCCACGAGTTTATTAAGTCTCAGTTATAAGGATGTTGACGAGCCCCTGAGACACAGCCCGTGGGTAAAGAAGGTCTCAATAAAGAGGCAGCTGCCTGATACGCTTATGATAAGGATTGAAGAGGCTGTACCAAAGGCGCTGCTGAGCCTGAACGGGCATACTTATCTTATTGAAGGGAAAGGCGGCATTCTTGAGGAGATAGGTAATGAGGGCACCCAGTTTCTTCCTGTGATCAGGGATATTGAACCCGATAAAGACAGGAAGGGACTTTTAGAGGCGCTGCAATTGATAGATGCCCTCTCTGAGAGAAATGTCATGTCTGGCATTGAATCGGTTGAGATAAGTCTCAGGTCATATGGCCTGGATATGAATATTGATGGAGAGATGATCAAGGTCGGATACGGAAAGTACCATGAGAAACTTGACAGATGGAAGGATTTTGAATCACGGATGAACGAGGTAGGCGCTGCAAAGTATATAGACTTGAGATTTCAGAATAAGGTGATAGTAAAACCTTTGAAGCTGGTCAGAAAGAAGGTTAATTCAAGAGGATAATGAAGAAATGTCTGAATGGGAAGGACCATTATGCGTTTAAAAACCGGTGAACTGATTACAGGGCTTGATGTGGGCTCGACAAAGGTTTGCGTAGTTGTTGGTGAGGTTAAGGATGGCATGGTTGATATTATAGGGACCGGCATCTCTAATTCCCGTGGGATAAAGAAGGGAGTTGTCGTGAACATTGAAGAGGCGGTGGAGTCGATAAGGGAGGCTGTAGAAGGTGCGGAGATGAGTGCAGGCGTCAACATTAAGGCAGTTTACACGGGGATATCCGGGAGACATATAAAGAGCGACCCGAGTAACGGGGTTATTGCTGTTAAGGGGAAGGAGATTAACCAGAAGGAGGTTGACAGGGTAATA
Organism: Thermodesulfovibrionia bacterium; assembly: GCA_038918635.1. Lineage (GTDB taxonomy): Bacteria > Nitrospirota > Thermodesulfovibrionia > UBA6902 > UBA6902 > CAXMSH01. Next base: position 1,891 of record JBCKZY010000158.1, read on the forward strand.
GACGCGGCAAGGGCGGTAGCGATCCCCTTCGACAGGGAGGTGCTCCATGTGATACCCGTCGGCTATACTGTTAACGGTGAGAACGGTATAAGTGACCCGCGAGGTATGGGTGGGGTAAGACTTGAGGTTAACGTCCAGATAATAACAGGGGCTGCAACATCCATGCATAATTTGATCAGGAGTTGTCAGAAAGCCGGACTTGAGGTTATTGATTTTGTATTTGAACCACTTGCTTCTGCCGGGGCTATAATCAGCGGTGATGAAAAGGAGCTTGGGGTCGCGGTTGTTGATATAGGAGGCGGAACAACGGATATAGCGCTTTTTAAAGGGGGGAGTATCTGCCACGCGTCTGTCCTCACCATAGGTGGTAACAACTTTACTAACGATGTTGCGATAGGTTTAAGAATTCCGGTCAGTGAGTCAGAGAAGATGAAGCTGAGGCATGGCTGTTCCATGATATCTTTGGTAAAGGAGGACGAGGAGATAGAGATAGAATATGGTAATGGACGGCCGTGCAGAAAGGTGCCAGCAAATTACCTTATTGAGATAATACAGCCGAGGGCTGAAGAGCTCTTCGGTCTTATCAGGGATGAGATAAGATCCAGCGGGGGGGAGGACGGCATAACTATCTCCGGGGTTGTTCTGACAGGCGGCGCCTCTATGATGAAGGGGATGGATGTTATGGCAGAAAATATAATTGAACTGCCTGTAAGGATTGGCAGCCCGGA
>JBCKZY010000159.1:0-2497 GCA_038918635.1 Thermodesulfovibrionia bacterium
TTATTATTATATTCACTCGTTAGGCCCCGTGGTAAAAATCACGGGGATTACACTCGCTTTCCATTGATCTTCCCTGTGGCAAGACCAAAGGGAATCTAATGTAATGACTTTTATTATTATATTCACTCGTTAGGCCCCGTGGTAAAAATCACGGGGATTACACTCGCTTTCCATTTAACCCGCATTTCTGTTATATTAATCTGTTGTTACAGCCGCACATAAAGTCGGGCGGGTAGCTCAGTTGGGAGAGCACAGCCCTTACAAGGCTGGGGTCACAGGTTCGAGCCCTGTTCCGCCTACCATGAAAAAGATGGCTATAGGGAATAGTGAAGAAGGATTAATTTCTTTCTTTACATTTCCCTGTACCCTTTATCCTAAACACTGGGCCCTATAGGTATTGAGCAGAAAGTCTGTTGGTTGGAACGTCCCGACAAGTCCCCGAAGAATCGGGACAGGCGGGAAGGTCACTGTTTTATATGTTTTTTTATGCGGTTTTGTCTGGGGCGGTAGTTCAGCTGGTTAGAACGCCGGCCTGTCACGCCGGAGGTCGCGGGTTCGAGTCCCGTCCGCCCCGCCATGTACCGTATGGTGCATGGCCCCGCCAGACTTAATCCATGTTTTATGTATATATAATCCACAGTGAATTTGACAGTTCCCTTTATATCGGTCATACCGGCAACCTCGCAGATCGTATAAAAAGACACAATCAGGGTAGGTCTGAATACACCAAGTCTAAACGCCCCTGGCAGCTCATGTACTCTGAACCATTTCCGAACAGGTCTTCAGCTATGAAAAGAGAGAAATCATTGAAGTCACTTCACAGAAAAGACCTTTCAATGGAACTGATCAATAATTCCGATCTGAATCGATCTGTTCTGAGTTAGAACGTCCCGACTTGTCGGGAAGGTCCGACGGGTTCGAGTCCCGTCCGCCCCGCCATGTACCGTATGGTGCATGGCACCGCCAGACTTAAGCCGTGTTTCATGTATATCTCATACGCAGTGCATACTGATCGGAATCGAACCCTCTCAGCCATTAGTCATAATGCTACACAACCATACCATCCTTTTCCACAACACCCGCTACAATAAAACAAATAACTATTGCATTTCATAAGTAAAAAAGGTAAAGTTATTTAGAAGGTATTAATGGGATATGGCAGGTATAAAACGAGATAAAGAAACGGCCCGTATGACAAAAAGGCTCCCCCTGAAATTTTCTACCGGGGGGGCTGAATCCATCGCATTCTCCTCGAACCTCTCCAAGTCCGGACTATTCATCAGGACAAGAAAGGCCTATCCCCCTGGAACCAAGCTAAAGATCTCCCTTGAAGCGGACAATAACAATACGATAGAGCTTGAAGGAGAGGTTGCGTGGTCGCTTAAAACCGGGAGCACCAGTTTCAAGAATGGAATGGGCATTAAACTTGTCAATATCCCTCAATCATATCTTGACCTTGTAAAGGCACACGGCTTATAGTTAAGGCTTCCTGCAGAGAGTCTTGATAGTTAATGATGTTCGCTAGCAGTTTATCTTCTTCTTTATCAGGATTTATCCCCAAAGAGCCCTGTGCTAAGGTACCTGTCGCCGCGGTCTGGAAAGATAACAACAACCCTTCTGCCTCTTCCAAGCCTCTTTGCCACCTTTAGCGCCGCCCATGCCGCGGCACCTGATGATATGCCGGCAAAAACCCCTTCATCTCTTGCAAGAGAGCGCGTCATGTATGCAGCGTCATCATCTGTTACCGGGATTACCTCGTTGTAAATCCCTGTATTCAGTATGCCGGGATAAAATCCTGCCCCTATTCCAGCGATCTTGTGAGGTCCGGAATCTCCGCCTGAAAGAACAGCCGATCCCGCGGGCTCAACCGCCGCTATCCATATGTCATCCTTTTTTGACTTCAGGACTTCTCCCACTCCTGTAATGGTGCCGCCCGTACCAACCCCCGCGACAAATCCGTCAATATCAGGGCCAAAGGCATCCAGAATTTCGATAGCGGTCGTTCTCCTGTGAATATCAGGATTGGCAGGATTCTCAAACTGCATCGGCATAAAATAGTCAGGATTATTCTTTAAAATGATCTCAGCCTCCTCCACAGCTCCCATCATGCCTCTGGAACCCTCTGTCAGCAGAACCTCAGAGCCAAAGGCCTCAAAGATCTGCTTTCTTTCAAGAGACATGGACTCAGACATCGTCAGGATAAGCCTGTAACCCTTAACCGCGGCTACTAGAGAGAGGCCAATCCCCGTATTGCCGCTTGTAGGTTCAATAATCGTCCCTCCCGGCTTCAGAAGACCATCTCTTTCAGCGGCCTCTATCATTGAAAAGGCTATCCTGTCCTTTACAGAGCCCCCCGGGTTAAACCCCTCAAGCTTTGCCCATATCTCAGCACCATCCTTATCAGGCATGTTATTAAGCCTGACGATCGGGGTATTTCCAATAAGTTTTAATATGTCTCCACGAGGTTTCATAATGTGAATTATAGCACAGTAGAAAG
>JBCKZY010000160.1:0-2434 GCA_038918635.1 Thermodesulfovibrionia bacterium
GGCTCTGTGGTTAATTGCAGTTTTTGGGTTAAGGAGCATGTATGGATTTAATCCTCATGCTGATGTCAGCAGAGCTGACCGAATGGGTGATTGCACCGATAGAAATAAAATCTACACCTGTAAGGGCTACCGCACGCACATTCTCAATACCGATATTGCCGGAGGCCTCTATCAGATTGTCAGTGCCGGTTGATCGAATTATCTCCACAGCCCTCTTCATCTTTTCTATAGACATATTGTCAAGCATGAGAATGTCGACTCCTGCTGATAAAGCTTCCTTTACTTCCTTTATGGTCTTAACTTCTGCCTCTATCTTAGTGAGGTGGTGTGTATTCAGCCTGGCAAGCTTTACAGCCTTCTTCAACCCGCCGGAGGCTGAGATATGATTGTCTTTTATAAGCACACCATCAAAAAGCCCAAAACGGTGGTTGTAACCACCTCCAACCCTGACAGCGTATTTATCAAATATTCTCAGGCCCGGAGCGGTCTTCCTGGTATCTAAGATCTTTACAGAAAGACCCTTTACTCGCTCCACAAAACTACGGGTAATGGTAGCTATACCAGAAAGTCTCTGAAGAAGATTCAGCGCTACCCTTTCAGCCTTCAACAGGCTTGCCGTATCTCCACTTATCTCAGCAAGAGATGCCCCGCTCCTTACCATACTGCCGTCTCTCTTCTTTGTCCTGAATTTCAGACTGCTGTCTATAAGTTTAAAAGTCCTCTCAACATATGGTATGCCGGCAAGAATGAAGCCCTCTTTTGCTATAATAACAGCCTTTGAAGAGTGACCCTCAGGAATGATGGCTGAAGTTGTTATATCACCATTCCCGATATCTTCTGACAGCGCGTTTTTTATCAATGAGTCGATATTGATATCTTTCAATGAAGTTTTAAAACCTGCCATATGTTGTCCCTCTTCATTCTGGTTAAATTTCCGGTAATTAATCCGTTAGAAATTCTGCATACTGAATCTGAATTCTTTTGTATCCCTCACTTATTGGTGGTAACTGTCTGACATTCCGGCTTGACCGGGGTTTTAAATTGACGACTGGGAACAACTGTCATTCCGGCCCTGGTCGCCTTAGGCGCCGCCAGAGGCGGGTAAACTTGTCCGGAATCATACTGCATGATGACTCCCGACCCCGAAAAATCGGAGCAGGCTAAGCGGGAGTGACAAAAGTACCCGAGACCCTAGATTCCCGCCCAGAAGATCACGGGCCTGTCCCGGTTTATCGGGGAATGACAACTCAAATATTAATTAACCCATAAGTTAAAGATTACAGTATTTTTCTAATTATATCTTTCAACCCGCCTTTGGCGAGGCTCGTGGCTGTGAACCGTGAACTATAAACCGTGAACTTCCTTTATACTTCAGTATCCTCTTCCTGTATCTTCATAAGCTTATCAATACTGGCTGTAATCGTATCTATTTTTTCCTTTATTTCAGAATATTTGGACTTATTTTCCTCAATAACAGCTTTAGGTGCCTTGTTTATAAAACCTTTATTTGAAAGCTTCTTACTTATAAAAGAAAGTTCCTCTTTATGCTTCTTTACCTCCCTGTTCAACCTGTCAATCTCCAACTCAACATTAATCAGGCCCTTTAAAGGAACGCATATCTCCATTAAAGGTTTGATTGACGTAGCTGAATTCTTTGGTAACTCAATATTATTACCGATCTCAATCTCTCCTACCCGGGCGAGTTTATTTATATAAAGAAGGTTCTTCTTCAGGATATCCTCAGCACCGTTCTGTGTCTTTATCAGAACCTTTATCTCAATAGAGGGAGAAATATTCAGTTCACCTCTAATGGTTCTTATACCGAGGACTGCATCCATAATAACCCCCATATTAATCTCTGACTCCTCATCCTCTATTCCGTCACCGGCAACAGGATACCTGCTTATACAGATGCTGTCGACCTCTTTATTAACCGGTATCTGCTGCCATATCTCCTCCGTAATAAAGGGCATAAAGGGATGTAATAGGCTAAGCGCGGTCTCAAGCACATGAACAAGGGTGCTGATTGAAGAAGTTCTTGCCCCCTCATCATCACCATAAAGCACGGGCTTAACCATCTCAAGATACCAGTCACAAAACTCATGCCAGACAAACTGGTACAGAACACCAGCGGCGTCATTAAATCTGTATTCCTCAAGCAACGCGTTTACTTCCACGGCAACAGATGAAAGTCTGCTGAGTATCCACCTGTCAGCAAGACTTAAGGTTTTAGTTTCCAACAAAGGAACAATCTTCTCACCTTCCCTTATATTCATAAAAATAAACCTTGATGCGTTCCAAATCTTATTAATAAAATGTCTGTACCCCTCAACCCTCTTACCGGAAAACTTTATATCCCTACCCTGCGCAGCGTACGCGGCAAGTGTAAACCTGACGGCATCAGTACCATAGGTCTCCGTCATACTTAGAGGAT
>JBCKZY010000161.1:0-2422 GCA_038918635.1 Thermodesulfovibrionia bacterium
ATATAGAGGAGATAACCGGTATAAAAGTTGAGCCTACTTTTAACAGGAAGGGCGCTGAGATACTATTTGTGACTCCATCGGGCGACCTCTTCGGCGATCCCGGAACATATACTGCAATGGGGTATCTCATGCTCTTTCACGAGTTGGGAATCGACTACACATGGAGCACTTACGCGTCTGAAGGCGGCAACTTCGGTTTCTTTACATCGATGGAGATGGCGAAGCGACTGAACTACAAGATATATGCCGAGGCAAAGAGGCTTGGCGTCAAGTGGATACTTGGCGGTGAGTGCGGGCATATGTGGAGGGTGCTGAACCAGTTCATGGATACCTGGAACGGCCCGGCGGATTTCATGGAGGCCCCAGTCTCCCCTGTCACAGGGACCAGGTTTGAGAATGCAAGTTCTACGAAGATGGTACATATAGCCGAGTTTACCGCTGACCTGATAAAGAACGGCAAGCTGAACCTTGACCCCAGCAGGAATGACCATCTCAGGATCACATTTCATGATTCCTGTAATACCGCGAGGGGAATGGGGATATTTGACGAGCCAAGGTACATTATTAATAATTCCTGCAACAATTTCTTTGAGATGCCTGAGGAGACCACTCGTGAAAGGACCTTCTGCTGCGGGAGCGGTTCAGGCCTGAACGCCGGTGAGAACATGGAGTTGAGGATGAGAGGAGGCCTGCCGAGAGCAAACGCGGTTAAGAGCGTGCATGAGAAGTATGACGTTAACATGCTGGCCAATATCTGCGCCATTGACAGGGCGGCACTGCCCCCGCTTATGCAGTACTGGGTGCCGGGAGTGGACGTGTGCGGAACGCATGAACTCCTGGCAAACGCACTTGTAATGAAGGGCGAGAAGAAGAGGACCCAGGACCTGCGGCTAGAAGACCTTCCGGGCGTTGAAGCGGAAGAGGAAGAGAATGAGAATGTGGAGGAGGGAGGAGAATAATGTATAACGGAGGCAAGATTATAGCCGGGCTAATAATATTTGTCGCTTTATTGACCTTCCCTTTCTATATAAATCAAGGGAAGTCTATAGAAAAGGCAGAACCGAGTCTTGATACCCCTGTTATTAAGCAACTGGAGAAGAAAGAGTGTATCAGGCCGAAGTCTGAGATGAAAGCCGGTCACATGAAGATACTGAACCAGTGGAGAGACGAAGTTGTCCGTGAGGGAAACAGGGAATTAATAAATGTTGGTGGGCGTGTATTTGAGAAGAGCCTGCAGAACGGATGCCTGCAGTGCCATTCTAACAAGAAGAAGTTCTGCGATGAGTGTCATAGTTATGCCGGTGTAGACCCTTACTGCTGGGACTGCCACTATGTCAGAGAGGGGGGCCAGATATGAAAATAGATAGAAGAAAATTCCTGAAGATGGCCGGCCTTACCGGTGTAGGACTGGGACTGTCTGGCTTTGAGCTTGTGAAGCCAGGAGCAATTGAGGCCTCATCAGCCAATTCATTGCCCTCCTCCGGCAAGAGGCTGGCCATGGTGATAGACACACGGCGGCGGTGGATGGACGAGGACTACCGGCGGGTGATAGAGGCTTGTCACAGTATACATAACGTCCCTGATATAGGAAACCCCAAGGACGAAGTTAAATGGATATGGACCGATAAGTTTGAACACACATTTCCTGATCAGATGAATGATTACCTTCCCGGCGGATTGCTTGAGAAGCCCTTCCTGCTGCTATGTAACCACTGCGACAGGCCGCCATGTGTAAGGGTATGCCCGACACAGGCTACATTCAAGAGAAAAGACGGAATTGTTGCGCAGGACCCTCATCGCTGTATAGGCTGCAGGTTCTGCATGGCGGCATGCCCCTATGGATCAAGGAGCTTCAACTGGGTGGACCCGAGAAAACACCTTGATATGAATAAGATTAATCCCGATTTCCCGACCAGAACAATGGGTGTTGTAGAAAAGTGCACCTTCTGTGTTGAGAGGCTTGCAAAGGAGCTTGAACCCGCCTGTGTTGAGGCCTCAAACGGCGCTATGGTCTTCGGGAACCTCGCGGATCCGGGTTCAGAAGTGAGGAAGGTTCTGAACAGGAGCTATACGCTTCGGCGTAAACCGGCTCTTGGGACACTTCCAAGCGTATTTTACATAATCGGAGGTGATGAAAATGCTGGATAAGGCTCTATCTGGAAGCAAAAGATACTGGGCACTGGTCTTTATACTGCTTGGCTTTATCGGTGCAGGAACCATCGCCTATATTTATCAGTTCAAAAATGGTCTGGGAGTGACCGGTATGAGCAGGGATGTCTCCTGGGGTTTTTATATCTCCCAGTTCACTTTTCTGGTTGGTGTAGCGGCATCAGCCGTTATGCTGGTTATACCTTACTATCTTCATGACTTCAAGAAGTTCGGCAAGATCGTAATACTCGGCGAGTTTCTGGCTGTCTCGGCC
>JBCKZY010000162.1:0-2408 GCA_038918635.1 Thermodesulfovibrionia bacterium
CCAATCATCTCAATAAACCGCTTCTTATCATTTCCTTCATCTGTTCAATCATATTCTTAACCAATAGTAATGCTTTCTCCTGGGGTATGCAATACTATAGTGCACCCAACCTGATAATACCGACAGAAGTTTGTCATAACGAAGAAATTCCAATAGATGTCAGCGGGACTTTTTTTTATTATCCCTCATTACATGGTCAGGTATTTGAAATTACCGTTAAAGTGCTTGAATATGACACTTATAGCGGGGATGAAACTATTGTCGAATATACTGAAACTCTTTATGAAACAGCTGCAATTGATTATGGGGGAAGTCCGACTATCTAACGGCACAGTGACTGACAATGTGACCGGGCTCATGTGGCAGCAGGAGGATGATGACATAGGACGTACATGGGAAGAGGCCCTGACATATTGTGAAAGCCTCCCGCTCGCAGGATATTCAAACTGGAGACTGCCGAATATTAAGGAACTGAGATCGATAGTAGATAATACTGCATATGAACCTGCAATAGATAGTAATTACTTCCCGAATACAGATTGGTCTTACTGGTCGTCTACTACCGCCGCTGACAGTTCAGAGGACGCGTGGTACGTGGGCTTCAGCAATGGGTACGTCGACGGCTACGGTAAGTCGTACGACTTACATGTCCGCTGCGTACGCTGAGGACAGTGACTCGGTTATTTGGTTATTTGGAGAGAATGCGGGAGTCATCACATCAGGATTTTCAAATTTGAAAGAATCTTGCTCTTCCTGTAAACAAAAAGAAGCCTTTTGTTCAATTTAACCGCCTGAAATAGTAAATTCCCCTTATTATTGATCTTGACGAATGAGTTTTTATGGCTCATCAGGCTTTTGTGTGGAAAACCATCAGCTTTCCCCTCCCTTGTCGAAGCGACCCTTCGCTCGATACGAGTAAACTCCGACCCGCTTCGGGAGGGGAGGGGTCAGGGGAGGGTGACTCAAACAATTTCCTCTTTCAACGGCTCAAGAAGAGACATGCTTTTTGTGAAATGATTCTCAAGGAACTCCTGCTTCTTCCTGCCGGAAGGGTCTATGGAAAGTCTGTTTCGATTTCTCTTGAAGACTTCAAGAAGGTGATCAAAGCTATGCTTATGATATTCCTTGATTGCAGTTTTTTTTGTTAGTTCTTCAATTCCTGCTCCGATCTCACGCTCAAGCCATTTGAGAAAGCCTTTAATCTCCTCGTTCTTCTTTTTGTTCAACTCGATCATTTGTTCCGTGAGATAGGCAAGGAAATCGTGAACGGTGTCGTTTCTGTTTGCGGCAAGCTCTTTATCAACCCACTTTAAGATATTATTATGATTCATGGTTATTCTACACTTCCGAATCTTTTTCTCCAGACCTCATTTAGCGGCTGCTAGTCCATTATGTCCGCTTTTGCAAGGGCATCAAGATACTCCCTTTTCCCCTTTCCATCTTTTTCATCAGGGACAAGCTGCACAGGCGGAAGGTCGAGCCTGTAGAGAAGAGCAAAAAGAAGCATTCTTGTAACCCTGCCATTGAAATCCAGGAAAGGATGTATGCTCAAAAGACGGCCTTCTGTAAAAGAAAGGGTTTCAAAAAGCGTATCGGTAACTTGCGGTTTTATCCCGAGGGAAGAGAGACGGAATTCAATGTCGCCGCAGTACTGTCGCATTAAAACAGGCACTTCATAAAATGGCGGGGGATTGTATGCACCAACTGTCACATTCCTGTCTCTATAACGTCCCGCCCATACGGGGAAAAGCTCGCCAAAAGCGTCGCTATGAAGTTTGCAGATAAATTCAGGGGTTATCTTTACATCGGGAGCCTGTTCAAGGAGTGAAGCCATAACGCGTTCAACCCCTTTTGCAAGATGAGGGGCAAGTTCAGAATAGGATTTAATGCCGAGGCTTGATTCTATGTAACGCGTGTAACGTGTTGAGCGGTATTCTTCAGAGTCTTCAGATATTCTTTCAGCATCCTCAGGCTTACGTGTTCGCCCTCGAACGCCATGGACGCGCTTACCTGCTCGGGAATGCTTTCCAGATACCTGTTCCGTTTTTCTTCCGGTGTGAGGGTCGTTCTCCACTGCTCCACTATGTTCTTCTGAGTCTTTTGCTTCTTCATTCCTGTTTCCTTTATCTAACTCTAACATATAATTTTTATATAGTTCAATCGCTTCATCAACCTTTTCCGTCTGCTCTTTTTACTGGTCATTTATAAGATACATTTTATACTATTTGTCTGAAATTATTCAGATGGGAAGTTGCGTTATTTCTTCTGCCAAAACAGAAGAATTATTACCCGGGAACCATTCGACCGGACAGGTCAATAAAAAGTGCGTATCAATAGTGGAAAAGCACATTTTGTCAAAAAAAGTTTTTTTACTTTTTTTTCAGCTTTCTCAAGGCTGTTGCTTTCAC
>JBCKZY010000163.1:0-2358 GCA_038918635.1 Thermodesulfovibrionia bacterium
GCAATATCTTCAAGCCACAGAATACTCATTGTCTTATACCCTTGAACATTGAACACTGGAACTGTGAACCTTAGTTGTAACGGCTATTTATTGTAAACTATACCTTTAATCTCTTCCATAAATTCTTTTATATCCTTGAACTGTCTGTATACCGAGGCGAACCTCACATAAGCCACTTCGTCAATATCTTTAAGCTCCTTCATTATCTGCTCGCCTATCCAGGAACTCGGGATCTCTTTTTCCCCCAACTCAAGCAGGCTCTTCTCGATACGCGCAGCAAGCGACTCCCTTGATTCAACGCTTACCGACCTCTTTTCACAGGCCTTTTCAAGTCCGTGCAGTATCTTTACCCTGTCAAAGGGTTCTCTTCTGCCGTCTTTCTTGATAACAGGGGGGAGAACCTCTTCTATCCGTTCATAGCTGGTGAAACGGGCATCGCATTTAAGGCACTCCCGTCTTCTCCTGATTACGTCTCCGTCCCTGCTCTGACGAGAGTCGATAACCTTGTCTTCAATGTGATCGCAGAAAGGACATCTCATTGTGAATTATAAAATATGAAGTAAAAAATATAGTTAAGATTAATAAGTTTCATAAATAAGAGCAGGGTTCATTATTCCATCTCTTCGTAAACAGAAAACTCTTTACATAAGGCTCTGACCCTGTTCCTGACACGGTCTATAGTATCTAAACTCTCAATATTATTAATTACTGATGATATAAGGTTGGCTATAACAACCATCTCAGGCTCCTTCATCCCGCGGCTCGTCACTATAGGCGTCCCTACCCTGATACCGCTGGTTACCGCGGCTGATCTCTTTTCAAAGGGGATTGAATTTTTATTCAGTGTAATCCCTGCTTTGTCAAGGGCGGTCTCCGCGTCACTGCCGGTAATGCCTTTATTTGTAAGGTCAATTAACATTAAATGTGTATCGGTTCCACCTGATATGATCCTGAAACCCTTATGCATAAGAGCATCTGCAAGTTCTTTTGAGTTCTTCAGTACCTGGAGCTGATACTTGCCAAAAGAAGGCGATAGCGCTTCCTTTAGGGCAACAGCCTTTGCCGCGATAATATGCACAAGGGGGCCCCCCTGTATACCCGGAAAAACCATCTTGTCAATGGCCCTGCCGAATTCCGACCTGCACATGATCATACCGCCCCGAGGGCCGCGTAGGGTCTTATGCGTAGTCGTTGTAACAAAATCAGCGTAAGGAAAAGGCGAAGGGTGAAGACCAGTTGCAACGAGCCCTGCAATATGAGCAATATCGGCAAGAAAATACGCGTCGGCTTCTTTTGCTATCTCAGAAAGAACCTTAAAGTCGATTATCCTTGAGTACGCGCTTGCGCCGGCAATGAGCAGCTTAGGTTTATGTCTCTTTGCCAGTCTCCTGATTTGGTCATAATCAATAAGACCGGTCTTTCTGCCCACACCATAAAAGAAGCTTTTGTACAGTGTCCCTGAAAAATTCACCTTAGAGCCATGAGACAGGTGACCTCCGTGGCTGAGGTTCATGCCAAGCACTCTGTCACGGGGTTTGAGCACTGAAAGATATACGGCCATATTGGCTTGAGTGCCTGAATGCGGCTGGACATTTACATGTTCAGCCCCGAAGAGTTCTTTTGCCCTGCTTATAGTAAGGGACTCCACAACATCCGCGTATTCGCATCCTCCGTAGTAACGCTTACCGGGGTAGCCTTCCGCGTATTTGTTTGTAAATATTGAGCCCTGAGCTTCAAGAACCGCCATGCTTGAGTAATTTTCAGATGCAATAAGAACAAGTTTGTTTTTCTCTCTCTCAGTCTCCTGCTTTATAGCTTCGTATATCTCTGGGTCGGTACTTTTAAGCGGTTTTATATTCATTGACACTTTAGTCTATCCTCAATGGCCTTTATTTTATCTATCCTTCTCTGGTGCCTCCCGCCTTCAAAAGACGTTGCAAACCAAATCTTTACGATCTCTTTCGCTCTGTCATTATCTATGATCCTGCCCGGGAGTATCAGGAGATTGGCATCATTATGCAGTCTGCTCATTTTTGTGGAATTGGTGTCATTACAGAGCGATGCCCTGACGCCGGGGAACTTGTTCGCAACAATAGACATGCCTATTCCTGTTCCACATATTAATATGCCTCTCTCCACTTTACCATTTGATACCATCTCAGAGACCTTTTCACCGAAATCAGGATAGTCGACAGATAAGTCTTCATTAGTCCCAACATCTATCCATTCTATTGACATCTCTTTAAGAGTTGGGAGTATTTGATACTTTAAATCTACCCCGGCATGGTCACAACCGATTGCTATTTTCATCTGCACCTCACATAAATATAGTATATTAGAAACCTGAAGAAGATCAGG
>JBCKZY010000164.1:0-2352 GCA_038918635.1 Thermodesulfovibrionia bacterium
GGGCGATCTGCGATGATATATATGAAAGAAAATTTGTGTATAAATCTAACATAAAACGACAATAATTGCAAAAAAACACAATAAAAAAATGGTCGGGGCGAAAGGATTTGAACCTTCGACCCCTGGTCCCCCAGACCAGTGCGCTACCAGGCTGCGCCACGCCCCGACATATATAATAAAAAAATAAAAAACCAAAAACTGACCTAAAACCACGCTACTCCCGAAAAAACGGGATTAATATCGACTATTAACTTTCATACGCTCCGCTACGAAAATTAAAGTCTCATTAACACGCTTGCGCCACGCCCCGACATAAAACAATTATTAAATTTTAATTCTCAAATTTCAATAATTATACTTCAAATAAACGTCATTCCCCGATAATGTCCCCGAAGAATCGGGACAGGCGGGACAGGCCCGCAGTTCTCAAGCTGGAATCCAGAAGCAATGATTTGAAAGACCACTGGATGCCCGATTACAGACTTCGGGCATGACAGATAAGATGCAAGGACTCTATTCGTGATTATTAAAGTAACAATAGAATTAGTATTTATTTCAGAATATTCAATATTCCCTTAAGTCTTTTTTTAATACTCCTGATAGTCTCGATTGAGACGCTGCTCTTTTTTATGGAATTATCAGAAAACCTTTTCCTGACTCCTGCAATGGTATATTTCTCTTTATAAAGAAGATTCTTTATCTGTATAACCAGTTCCAGGTCTTTTCTGGCATAAACACGCTGTCCGGCTTTATTCTTTCGAGGTTTCAGAAAAGGAAATTCAGATTCCCAGTATCTCAGTACATAAGACTCGATGTCAGCAATATCACTTACTTCTCCGATCTTATAAAACATCTTGTCAGGAATCGTTTTAGTTCTGGTTGAAGACCCCATAATAATTTCCTTCTGCCCATGGACAGATAACACTCCTTAACAGCTATGAATTCCCATGTTATGATTTTTCAACAAGCGCCTTAAAGTGCTGGCTAGGCTTAAAGGTAACCACCTTTCTGGGCTCTATCTGAAGTTCTTCTCCAGTTTTGGGGTTTCTCCCCTTCCGAGCGCTCTTCTTTCTGACAAGAAAGGTTCCGAATCCGGTAATCTTTATTGATTCACCTTCCGCCAGTATACCTTTTATGGAATCGAATAGTGACTCTACAATCCCGAGTGCTTCTTTTTTTGAAAGACCTGTCTTCTCATACATCTTTTCTGCTAGATCCGCTTTTGTCATAATGCCTCCTGCTGGTTTTCTTTAAATTATACGGGGAGATAGCTCCTATGTCAAGATAAATCAGTTTAAATATAACCACTTAGGTGTAAAGTGACAGATTAAGAGTAATTTCAAAAAACCTTCCATGGTTGAGGCAGGAAGTTTTTCTCATACATCATAAGAGCAAACCTGTCAGTCATTCCCGCAATAAAATCACAAACCATCCTGCGCTTATTCACAACCGCCGCCCTGGGGAACTCCTTAAATACCTCATCAGAATGTTCCATATAGAAATCATAAAGATCAAGGAGTACCTTCCTCGCCTTCTTAAACTCTCTTTTCGTTATCTCACCCTCATAGATATTATCATAAAGAAAGTCCCTTAAGGCACAGGTTATCTTTTTAACCTCATTGCTCATTAGAATATTCTTAAGACCTGAAGAGAGTGAAGTATATATTACATCCTTAACCATTACGTCAATCCTCTTTGACTGAGTGTCACCTATACTGAAAAATTCAGGCGGGATACCAGAGCGTTTAAGCACTCCCGCACGAATAGCATCATCAAGATCGTGGTTGACGTAAGCAATTATATCGGATACCCTCACTACCTGTCCTTCCAGAGTATCGCTTTTCCCCTTTGGCAAAAGAATATCGCCCCTGCCCTTTGAGTGCTTGAGAATTCCGTTTCTTACCTCGTACGTTAAATTCAGTCCCTTTCCGTTTCTTTCCAGTACATCAACAACCCTCAGACTCTGTTTGTAATGCTCAAACCCGCCGGGATAAATCTCACGAAGGACATCTTCTCCGGCATGTCCAAATGGTGTATGTCCAAGATCATGCCCTAATGAAATAGCCTCTGTCAGGTCTTCATTCAGCCTGAGTGCCCTTGAGATGGTCCTGGCAATCTGAGAGACTTCAAGGGTGTGGGTTAATCGTGTCCTGTAATGATCACCCTTTGGCGCCAGAAAAACCTGGGTCTTATGTTTTAACCTCCTGAATGACTTTGAGTGAATAATCCTGTCCCTGTCTCTCTGATAGCAGGTCCTTATGTCTCCTTCCCTCTCTTTCCTCTGTCTGCCTTTACTTTCAGAACTAAGACACGCCTCTGGATGAAGTGTCTGCTTCTCTATCTCTTCAGTCT
>JBCKZY010000165.1:0-2328 GCA_038918635.1 Thermodesulfovibrionia bacterium
TTATTAAAATGGGTATAGTTTAGATATCGTGATGGGACTTTTGGAGGGAAATTGACGGGCAGAAGACAAAAGCAGAGCGTATAAGCGTCTCCATGGAGCTCTCGTCACAGACAAAAA
This sequence comes from Thermodesulfovibrionia bacterium, assembly GCA_038918635.1. Classification (GTDB taxonomy): domain Bacteria; phylum Nitrospirota; class Thermodesulfovibrionia; order UBA6902; family UBA6902; genus CAXMSH01. Next base: position 118 of record JBCKZY010000165.1, read on the forward strand.
CAGGATTGTAGACACAAGGATAGTGTTACGGAAAATTCTAAATTTTTCGCATGGGTTAGGACATATCATATTTCTTTTCTTTTCGGTGTTCATCAATATTCAACCGGAGGGCCATTGCATCGTGTTGGCTGCAGAATCTCAATCCTGCACATCTCGCCTTTTTGACAAACAGGACACTTTGTAACATCAACGCCAGAAACCTTGAGCAAACGTTCCTGCCAGGTTTGGGTAATATCTTCGTTATTCATTTCAGGTGTGTCGTCTCCGAGTACTTCACGACATAACGCGATATTGTTCCTGCGTTTTCTGTTTGACAGAAGACCGAAGTGGCGTATCTTAACGAAGCGGTCCGGCAATACATGCAGAAGGAACCTTCTAATGAATTCGGAGGCCTCCAGAGTCATGACCTTTTTCTTATCACCACCAGCGTAGTCACGCCATAGGAAAGGGACCTTACCATCTTGAATCTTGAGGATACGCTCATTGCTGATGGCTATCCTGTGTGTATATCTTCCAAGGTACTTCAGTACACCACGAGGGCCGTTGAAGGGAGGCTTGCAATATACCACCCACTTCTTACGATATAACTGTCTTCTGAATGTCTCAAAATCATGTGGTTGAGCAAGGGGACCTATGATACCGGGAAATAGAAGCTTTCCTGATTTGCAGCTTTTTTTAAGATAATCCAGGAACTTACCCATAAACAGAGCAGACATCACCCGTACCGGCAGAAAGAAGCTTCTTCTGCAGGAAACCCAGCGGCTTGCATCAGGAGAGAGCCCTCCGCCGGTAACAATGCAGTGTATATGGGGATGCTCCATCAGGTTCTGTCCCCAAGTGTGAAGAATGGCGATAAAACCTATACGCGCACCGATACGGTTCTGTGCCAATTCCATAAGCGTCTCTGATACCGAGCGGAAGAGAAGATTGTACATAACTCTCTGATTTCTCAGAACCAGGGGGTTCAGTTCTGAAGGGATGGTGAATACCACATGGAAGTACTCTACGGGAAGCAGATCATGAGTTCTCTGCTCGATCCACTTCTCTTTTTTCATGAACTGGCACTTTGGACAGTGGCGGTTTCTGCATGAGTTATAGGATATCTGCAGCTGGCCGCAGCTGTCACACTGTTCCACATGGCCGCCAAGAGCAGCGGTTCTGCATACCTCAATAGCATGCATGGTTCGCAATTGATGGCGAGGCAAGTTATGGGATTCTCTATAGTCAGGACCAAATTGACGGAATATATCCGCCACCTCTATACGTTCAGACGCACACACCGGGTTTCAGGTTATGGCTGTTAAGCCTGTGTCCTGTCCAGGGGGCTGGTTACCTGCGCTATGTTTAACCTGCTGACATGCAGATAGACGGTTGTCGTGTTTGGTGACCTGTGCCCCAGAAGCAGCTGCACATGGTGAAGGCTTGTCCCTGCTTCCACAAGGTGGGTGGCAAAGCTGTGTCTGAGGGTATGTACACTTGCCGGCTTTGTGATACCGGCCCGTTTCTTCGCACTGTAGAATACCTCCCGTATCGTACTTGTTGATATGTGCTCTTTTTTATCCATTCCTTCAAAAAGCCATTCTCCGGGGTGATATTTCCTCCAGTACCTTCTCAAACACTTAAGGGCGGTATGTGACAAAATGGAGTATCGATCTTTGCCTCCTTTGCCCTGCCGTATCCTTACCATCATACGCTTGCTGTCAATATCTGTTATCCTCAGGCTGGCTGCCTCGCTTATTCTCAGCCCGGAACAGTACGTTATCATCAGCATCGCCTTGTGCTTGAGGTTTGTGGTAACTGAAAAGAGGGCTTTAACCTCTGACAGGGCCAGAACCACGGGAAGTTTCTTTTTGCGCTTGGGAGTCGGAATCTTATCTACTATCCAATCCCGTTTCAGTGTCGTTTTGTAGAGAAATTTAAGGGCTGCTAAATAGAACCTTAAGGTCCCCTCTGATAGCTTCCGTTCATTCAACAGATAAAGCAGATACTTCCTGACCTCGTTCTCTCCGAGTTCTTCCGGTGACTTGCCAAAGTGCTTCGCAAAATTACTTACTTCCCTCAGATAGGTCTTTTGAGTCCTTGGGGTGATCCCCTTCAACTGAAGGTCTGCCAGCATCTGATCTCTTAATGTGCTCATAATACAACCTCCTTTAAAACTGATATCCCCCGGCTTATGCCTAGGGTTCTATAAAAGGAAATTGTAAGGTAACT
>JBCKZY010000166.1:0-2306 GCA_038918635.1 Thermodesulfovibrionia bacterium
CGTTATTCGTCATTCCCCGATAAATCCCCGAATAATCGGGACAGGCGGGACAGGCCCGAGGTTTTTGTCGGGAATCCAGTCATTAAATAAATTCTCTGGTTCCCCGCCTACGCGGGGACGACGTCTGGATACCTGCCTACCGCAGGCAGGCCCGCTGGAGCCTGCCCTCGAATTTCGTAATCGGGGGCGGGTATGACAACAATAGCGATTCTCTCGATACTTTTGTTAGGGACTCATTCTATTGTAATTCAATTGCCTATGCTATAATAATTGATTAAACTCACATCTATAAACTGCACATAATTATTGAGCGGTAAAACAAAATGAATAAAAGACCAGCTAAAACTCCTGACAGAAAGGGACATTTTGGAATATATGGCGGAAGGTTTGTGCCTGAAACCCTGATGCCTGCCCTTATAGAGCTTGAGAAAGCATATAGAAACTTCACTAAAGATAAGACCTTAATTGAAGAGTTGCGATCTCTTCAGAAAAACTATATAGGGAGACCCACATCACTTTACTTTGCCCGCAACCTCACAGATCACCTTGGCGGCGCGAAAATCTATCTTAAACGGGAAGATCTCTGCCATACCGGGGCACACAAGATAAATAACGCCCTGGCCCAGTCACTTCTTGCAAAGATGATGGGCAAGACCCGCGTAATAGCTGAGACAGGGGCTGGACAGCACGGGGTAGCCACCGCAACCGGGGCCGCCCTGGCCGGTCTTGATTGTGAAATATATATGGGCAGCGAAGACATGAGACGTCAGTCCCTGAATGTCTTCAGGATGAGACTCCTCGGTGCAACGGTAACAGATGTCCCGGTAGGATCAAAAACTCTTAAGGACGCGATAAATGAGGCGCTGAGAGACTGGACAACTAACGTAGCTAATACACACTATGTACTTGGCACCGTCTTCGGACCACACCCCTATCCCTTCATGGTGAGAGATTTTCAATCGGTAATAGGCAATGAGGCCAGACAGCAGATCCTGAGATCCGAAGGCAAGCTCCCTGATTATCTCATAGCCTGTGTAGGCGGCGGGAGTAATTCTATCGGTCTTTTTCACGCATTCATGAATGATAATATAAAAATGATAGGCGTGGAAGCAGGAGGACACGGTATTGAAACCGGGGAACACGCCGCACGTTTTGCCGGGGGATCACTGGGCGTCTTTCAGGGCTGTAAAAGTTTTCTTCTGCAAAACGATGACGGGAATATTCTCGGAACGCACTCAGTCTCCGCAGGCCTTGACTACGCGTCAGTCGGCCCCGAGCATTGCTATCTTAGAGACATCGGAAAAATTGAATATACATACGCAACAGACGAAGAAGCGTTAAAGGCATTTGAGCTTCTCAGCAGAATCGAAGGCATAATTCCAGCCCTGGAATCCGCCCATGCAATCGCCGAAGGGGCAAGGCTTGCTCCAACTATGAAAAAAGATACCGTCATCATCATAAACCTCTCCGGCAGAGGCGATAAGGATGTGCAGGAAGTCGCAGGGATAAAAGGCCTTAAAATATAGAAATTACATTATAAACAGGGATATTGAAAACTAATGAGCAGGATTTCCAGATCATTTAAAAGACTTAAGAAAAGCGGTAAAAAGGCCATGATCGCCTACATAATGGCAGGGGACCCTACAATAACTGCCACAAAAAGGTATATCATGGAGCTTGAGTCCGCGGGGGCAGACATTATAGAACTGGGAGTCCCGTTTACCGACCCTTTAGCTGATGGCCCGACAATCCAGAGGGCTGCAGAGAGGGCATTAAAAGAAGGTATAACGCTTAAAAAAGTCCTTGAACTTGTCAGCCAGGTAAGAGAGAATGTGAAGATTCCTCTGGTTCTGATGACATATTATAATCCTGTCTTCAAGTTCGGCATTGAAACCTTTGTTAAGCAAGCGGTCGATGCCGGTGTTGACGGTATCATTGTGCCTGACCTTATTCCTGATGAAGCAGGCGATCTTATCGATTCCGCAAAACGTCACAAACTTGACACAATATTCCTCCTTGCCCCAACCAGTACACCGGACAGGATAAAAAAAGTTGTGAGGGCCTCAACAGGCTTCATTTACTTCGTCTCCATCACCGGCATTACCGGGGGAAAGCTGTCCCTGAACGATAAGATGACCTCCACTCTCGGGTTGATAAAAGAGGCCACCCGTAAACCCGTGGTAGTCGGGTTTGGTATCTCAAGGCCTGATGAGGCGTCAACTGTGGCAGAGATTGCTGACGGGATAGTAGTCGGGAGCGCAATAGTGAAACTGATCTCTGAAGGCGGGGATATCAAAAACTTTGTT
>JBCKZY010000167.1:0-2291 GCA_038918635.1 Thermodesulfovibrionia bacterium
ATTGTTTTTATAATTATTTGTTCTTTAAATCAGTGTGAATCAGTGGCTAATTAAAGTCTGTGTATGTCTGTGGCTAATTATTATTAAAAGACTCAATTACAGAGCTCACCAGGGTCTTCAATTCCTTATCCTGCACTGTCCTTGGGTCAATAAGCAGGGCATCTCCTTTAATCCTGACTATAACGGGCGTCCCGCAGTTTCTTAACCTTGCTTCCAGCGTATTAACAGAGAGTTTAAGAGGCTTTATGGATACAACATATGTAGGAAAGTCTGTTTCAGGAAGGGAACCCCCTCCAGCCCGTGACTGGTCATGAATTACCGTGATATCCGCCTGCGAGGAGACCGCCCTCTTCAATGACGAGCATATACTTCCGGCCCTCCGCTTAATAAGCTTGCCGGACCGGGTCAACATACTTAGTACGGGTATATTTTTTATGGCCTCATCCTCATCAAGGTAATGCATCAGGGTCGCTTCAAGGGCCGCCAGGGTCAATTTATCTATCCTCAATGCCCTCAGTAAGGGGTTCTTCTGTAACTTCCGGATAAGCTGCTTCCTGCCCATTATAATACCTGCCTGAGGTCCCCCGAGGAGTTTATCACCGCTGAAGGTCACGATATCCACCCCTTCCCTGATAAGACTCTGCACCGTAGGTTCGCCGGTTATTCCGAACTTATCCAGATTAATCATACAACCGCTTCCAAGGTCGGCCATGACCGGCACCTTAAACTCCCTTCCAAGCCTTACTAGTTCCTCTGTCGTCACCTCTTCAGTAAACCCGATCACCTTATAGTTACTGGTATGCACCTTGAGCAGTAAAGCCGTACTGCCGGACAGGGCGTTCTTATAATCGTCCGGATGAGCTTTGTTGGTTGCCCCTACCTCCCTCAAAACAGCGCCGCTTGACTTCATAACCTCCGGAATCCTGAAGGAACCGCCTATCTCAACAAGCTCTCCCCTAGAGACTATGACCTCCCGGTCCTTTGCGAATGTATTCAGACAGAGCAGAACCGCGGCGGCGTTGTTGTTAACCACTATGGCATCTTCCGCTCCGCTCAGCTCTTTCAGAATATATTGAAGATGCGAATACCTCTTGCCCCTCTTACCGCGTGAAAGCTCATATTCGAGGTTGGAGTAACTTCCAGCGACATCTTTTATGTTATTTATGGCTGACTCAGAAAGGACAGCCCTGCCGAGGTTGGTATGTATTACCACCCCGGTTGCGTTGATAAGAGGCCTGAGTTTGTATGATGAAAGTCCCGTTATTACAGCCTCGACATCCCCTGAGAGAGCTTTAAGGGAGAGATCAGGAGTCAGGCCGTTGATTACCTCTTTACGTTTCTGCTCAAGGACTTCCCGGATAGCGCGAAGGACGACTCTCCTGTGCCAGGACTCTAGCCATCCCTGACCGTGCTGGCTCTTTAGGAATTCATCAACAGAAGGGATCTTTGAAAGTTGCTGCTGACTTTTTTTCATAAGTTTTTCTAACACATATATACTAAAGGATTCAAGGTTAATAAAATATTGGCAATAGGTAATAGGTTATAGGTCATTGGTCACTCTTCTTTTAAACTTTGTGCCTATGTGCGTTCCTGTCCCGTGGCGAAGTTTACGGGATGCCACTTTGTGCCTTTACACTTGAACCCTTTCCGCCCCGGCGGATTCGCTGAGGCGAAGAATCCCAGACCCCTTGAACCCTGCCTGTAAGACTATTATGACTTAAATCATACCCCTTATTATTTTTATGCCATAATATAAGTATGGAGGTGGCAATGCTAAAAGACAGCTGTCCCGGAAGCAATGAGATAAAGCAGCCCAAACCTGAAGATATTATATGCCGTAAATGCGGGGAGCCCACTGAGATATGGAGCGACGAGACAGAGGCTAAATGCACCCGCTGTGGAGAGTTCAACACCAGGCTTCTCGGTCCAAGCTGTATCGACTGGTGCGCCTTTGCAAAAGAGTGTGTCGGTGAGAGCAAGTTCAACAGGCTGAAGTCACAGGAAAACGGCAAGAACTGACCTAAAATAGGTGTTTCATGCCTCTATCCCTTGCATAGGCCCTGATGATAATAAGTGATGAATGAAGTCTCTGAAGCCTTATGTTTCTTTCCCTTATACCCCTGACATTACCGTGAGGGAACTTTTCCCCCCTTACGGCCACTTGAAGTTTAACTATCTGTTTGTAAAGAGCTTCCAAATCCTCGACATTAAGAGGTTTCAGGAATATAGGATTGACGGTAACATAACCCTCGGCAATATCTTTTGATATACCGATAAGGCTCTTACCCCTG
>JBCKZY010000168.1:0-2241 GCA_038918635.1 Thermodesulfovibrionia bacterium
GTCGTAGACCGGCAGGCAGGTGGTCCGGTATTACAGGTGGTATTCAAACAGGACAAGGGGGATGCGTCTGAAAAGGGGCATGGTTTGATTCGGAGATGTAAAGATGGCAGGTGACTTTTTAGTAAATATCCAGTTGAATTTTGACCGTCTCTCCGATCCTGAGCATATCTTCTTCTGAAAGTACACCTGCGCGATTAAACAACCGCAACTTGCTAACTGTTGCCAGCTGGTCGGCCATGGCCTTGCTTTCTTTACCATTGATAAGAACCATCGCCTCACTCGGATAAAGATGATCTGTATTGCTTGTGAGAGGAACAACTTGAACACGGTTGAGGAATTTGTTTGATGCATCATTGCTGATGATAACGGCGGGGCGTTTTTTTCTGATTTCACCTCCTACGGAAGGATTAAAGTTAACCCACCAGACCTCACCTCTTTTCATTTGCTGTGTCCTTAAAGGTGGTCTCAGCCCAATCCAATGCGTCAGCTTCCCGCTTTTTATCTTTGGACATTTGGGCGTAAGCAAGTTCAATGTTGGGGCGGACTACGTGCGGGCGTACCAAGCCTTCAATGAATTTGCCGATTTTACGGGGTCCTATAGTCTTGTGAAGACCTTCATAGACTTCCTCATCCAGGGTTATGGTGAGTTTCTTCTGCATGACTCCCTCCTTTATATACGTATAATATACGTATATGAGCGAACTTGTCAAGATGTATCAGGACTGCCCGTGTCCTTATTTTAGCAAAAAAGTAAAGCAAACTAGTGTACTGTCTCATAAATAAACTTACACGATTCTGTCATTCCCAAAGCCTGCCCCCGACTCCGATCGGGGGTCTGTTGATCGGGAATGACGACATTCTGATTGTTCAAACAGGCAAAAGAGTTCCGGATGATTACTTTGATAGTTTTGTCAAAACAGGGGAATATAATATTATCCCCAAAGATCTTGCAGTTAACCCGAAAAATGCATTTGAAAATCTATTACGACTTGAAATCAGCGCCACAGGCTGCGTTGCGGGAATCAATTATGACATTGAAATATTCCAATATTCCTGCAGCCAGAATTGCTTCCGCGCCTTACCTGTAGCACTTCTTCAGCGTCTCATGACGATTCCAAATGCATTTTCCGGGTTAAACTTGCCCCATCCGCAGGCTTGCGTAACAGACTGGTGCATGAATATGATGTGCTTGAGCATTTAAAAGTGCTTGAAGCAGTTAATACAGCAGAAGACCTATATCCAAAATACATAAAGGCCATTGAAGATTATCTTCAACAAATGAATAAATAATAAGAAGTCGCTTGTAATGCCTGAATAATTCTAACGTTTACAAATCCCCCCTCGCCCCCCTTTGCTAAAGGGGGGGAATGAATCTGTGAAATAATACTGTCCCTTTTTGATGCCCCGCCTTGTAGGCGGGGAGCTTCACTTATTGAGAACCCTTGAACTTCTTCTTAACGAAGTCCATCTCATCTTCACGGCTCTTGAGCTTCCCTTCAAGTCTTGCCTCAAGAATTGATTTTAATATCGTTTTGAATAAGGGGCCGGGTATGAGACCCATACCTTTCATGTCCTTTCCTGTCAGTTCCGGACTTGTGCTTCTGAGTTTTGTGAGGTAGAGAGAGATCGCCTTCTTCTGCCCCTTCTCTTTCGCTTTTGCCATTGTAAAGAGTATGGTCAGGAGGTTGAGCGGCTTAAGTGTGAAATAAATCCCGCTGTTGGACGCCTTGCGCAGTCTAGGCAGGGCGTTCTTTGACTCTTCAATCCCGGTATTAATCTCACTGTTTACGCCGGGAGGCACATGGAGCCTCTGAATGGCTTTCTTCCTCTCAGGTCCCCTTAGCTCTTCAAAGAGGGCCATTAGGAATAGGTGAGACTGGTCCAGTTTCTCATCAAAGAAGAGGAGTTTGAACCATACGATTGTCTCCTGAATCGCTCTGAATGTATCTTCCAGTGTAGCTGTGAGTTTCAGACTGGAATGTATGAACCTTAGCAGGTCGAATTCAGCCAGTCTCCTTACCGCCCTGACCGGTTCTGTCTCTATAAAGAGCAGTCCGAGCTCGTCATACAGGCGTGAGCCTGAGAGTTTATCAAAGAGGTTGATCTTCACGGCGGTCTTTATGAGGTTTACGGTCTGCCTGCTCAGTTTGAAGCCGAACCTCTCGGAAAAGCGTATAGCCCTGAAGGCCCTCGTCGGGTCTTCGATGAAACTGAGGTTATGAAGAATCCTGATCGTCTTCT
>JBCKZY010000169.1:0-2222 GCA_038918635.1 Thermodesulfovibrionia bacterium
ATGACGGGACGGAAACCGATCTTGACCTTGGACATTATGAAAGGTTTACATCTACCCGCATGTCAAGCGCCAACAACTGCACGACCGGCAGAATCTACTACACCGTTATAAACAAGGAGAGGAAGGGCGATTATCTTGGTGATACGGTCCAGGTTGTCCCGCATATTACCGATGAGATAAAAAGAGTTATCAAGTCTGTCTCCGATGGTTTTGATGTAGCGATTATTGAGATTGGCGGTACAATTGGTGATATTGAGAGCCTTCCTTTTCTTGAAGCGATAAGGCAATTCAGGTACGATGTTGGAAGAAGCAATGTAATTTATGTGCACCTTACACTGGTTCCTTTTATCAGCGCCGCGGGTGAGCTTAAGTCGAAGCCGACACAGCATAGTGTCAAGGAACTGCGTGCCATTGGTATACAACCTGACATCCTGTTATGCCGTACTGACAGACCTCTTTCGCCTGATCTGAAGAGGAAGATCGCGCTGCATTGCAACCTGGATCTGGACTCTGTTATTACTGCAAAGGATTCTGAATCCATATACGAAGTCCCGTTAGCTCTTCACGAAGAAGGGCTTGACAGACTTATCCGCGATAAATTTTCTCTTGGCAACGCTGAACCCGATCTTGCTACATGGAAGAATGTTGTCAATAGCATCAAAATGCCAGAGGATACAGTTGTTATCTCGATCGTTGGCAAGTATGTAGGGCTCAAGGATTCATATAAGAGTCTTACCGAGGCGCTTATTCATGGAGGGATAGCCAATAAGGTTAATGTTGAAATAGTCTGGACTGATTCAGAAGAGATTGAAAAGTTTGGTGCTGAGCGTTATCTTGCCGACGTTGACGGAATACTTATTCCGGGAGGATTTGGTGAAAGGGGAGTTGAGGGGAAGATAGAGGCCGTCAGATATGCGAGGGAGAAGAAGATACCTTTTCTCGGTATTTGTCTTGGAATGCAGTGTGCTGTTATAGAATTCGCCCGTAACGTGTGTGCAATGGACGCGGCTGACAGCACCGAGTTCAACAGAAATACGCCATACCCTGTTATTTACCTGATTGAGGAGTGGTTTGATTTCAGGACCGGTAGTGTCCAGAAGAGGGATATCACCTCTGAAAAGGGCGGTACTATGAGGCTCGGTTCGTATCCCTGCTTATTGAAAGAGGGTTCCGCAGCCTACAGGGCATACGGTAAGATTGAAATTAATGAGAGACACAGACATAGATATGAATTTAATAACAAATATACTGAAGTCCTTGAAAAAAACGGGCTTTTGATAAGCGGAACCAGTCCGGACAAGTCACTGGTTGAGATCGTAGAGATAAAGGACCACCCCTGGTTCTTTGGCTGTCAATTTCATCCTGAGTTTAAATCAAGACCAGTTGAGCCGCATCCTGTCTTTGAATCGTTCATATTAGCGGCATATAGGGAAAAGAAACTGCTCTTCACAAAAAGTCCTGTCAGTGAAGAGGCAGGCAAATGATAGACATTGTTTTTGCCGTCATACCCGCCCCGAAAGTTCGGGATAAACTTCGGCGGGTATCCAGAATTCTATTTATATTGAAAGATACTGGATTCCCGATAAAGACCTCGGGCCTGTCCCGGTTTATCGGGGAATGACGAATAAATACTTTTGCAGGAGATTCATCAGTTCCATATATATTTACTAACTCAGCAGATTTGGAGGTTAGATGGGAAAGATAACAGATCTTTACGCGCGTGAGATCCTTGACAGCAGGGGGAACCCGACTGTTGAGGTTGATGTAGAACTTGAGACCGGAGTTCTCGGAAGGGCCTCCGTTCCTTCAGGCGCTTCAACTGGTCAGAAGGAGGCCGTAGAACTGAGGGACAGGGAGAAACGTTACAATGGCAAAGGGGTGAGAAAGGCTGTCAGGAATGTTAACGGAAAGATAGCGTCTGTCTTAAAGGGACTACAAAGTAATGACCAGGCTTTAATAGATAAAATAATGATTGAACTGGACGGCACCGCGAATAAGAGCAAACTTGGCGCTAACGCAATTTTAGGGGTATCACTTGCAGTCGCGAAGGCTTCCGCGATAGAGTCTGATATGCCATTCTACAGATACATAGGCGGGGCAGGGGCCCGTGAACTTCCCGTTCCAATGATGAATATCCTTAACGGCGGTTCCCACGCTGACAACAACCTTGATATTCAGGAATTCATGATCATGCCTGTCGGCGCGTCCAGTTTTCATGAAGC
>JBCKZY010000170.1:0-2190 GCA_038918635.1 Thermodesulfovibrionia bacterium
TTATGTTTCAGCCAAACAATGCCGAAGTCCATAATAATATGGGCTCGATATTTATGAAGCAGAATAAGATCGAGGCCGCGATAAATAGTATTAAGCGCGCGCTTGCACTTAAACCAACCTACGCAGAAGCATATGTAAATCTTGGTATCGCACTCATTGAAAAAGGCCTGTTTGACGAGGCTATTGAGAACTGTAATAAAGCAATTGAATTAGATTCCGGTTACGCAGAAGCATATTTAAATCTTGGGAACGCAATCATTGAAAAAGGCCTGTTTGACGAGGCTATTGTGAACTATAATATAGCAATAGAATTAGATACCGGTTACTCTGAAGCATATGTAAGTCTTGGGAATGCGCTTAGAGAAAAAGGCCTGTTAGATGATTCTGCAGATAACTATAAAAAGGCTCTGACGTTAAAACCTGATATTGCCGAGGCATACAACAACCTGGGGGCTGTACTTATTGAGAAGGGACAGTTGGATGATGCGATAAGAAATATTGAGAAGGCATTAAATTTATGGCCCAATTCAGAAGACGTATATAACAATCTCGGTTTTGCGTTTGTTAGGAAGGGTATGTTAGAGGAGGCAATCGATGCCTATAAAAAGGCTCTGACGTTTAGGCCGGATTTTGCTTTAATACATAATAATTTAGGAATAACCTATCTTCTTTCAGGAGATTTTGCTAAAGGATGGAAAGAATATGAATGGAGGCAGATAGCTGATAAATATGAATCCTTTCCAGGGTTAGGCTGGGACGGCTCTCCCCTGGGAGGAAGAACCCTGCTTATCAATGCTGAGCAGGGGGTGGGTGATGAAATAATGTATGCTTCCTGCCTTCCTGATGTGATATCTAAGGGAGGCAGTTATGTGCTTGAATGTGACAGGCGGCTCATGCCCCTGTTTAGCCGTTCTTTTCACGGAATCACAATAATCAGAAGACCAGATAAGGATGAAAAGAAAGATGAAGACATGACCGATATTGATTTAAATGTCTTTAACGGCAGTCTGCCGCTTTATTTCCGTCCTGACCTTTCGAGTTTTCCACAGCAGAAGTCATATCTGATTCCGGACAAACAGAAGGTCGAAATATGGAGAGAGAGGTTTAAAGAACTTGGAGAAGGGTTGAAAGTTGGTATCTCATGGCGTGGCGGCAGAAAAGCCGACATTAAACGTATGAGATCAATAACGCTTGAGCAATGTGCCGGGCCGTTTTCTATAACAGAGGAGACAAAGAAGTTCCGCTTCTCGAAGATATATTTAATGAACCTTCAATACGGTGACTGTTCGGAAGAGATTCAGGAATTTAAAGAAAAGACGGGGATAACAGTTCATGACTGGGAAGATGCCGACCCCATGAAGGACCTTGATAATTTTGCCGCACAGATTGCCGCGCTTGACCTTGTTGTCTCTGTGGACAATTCCACGGTGCATATTGCAGGAGCACTTGGAGTGCCTGTATGGGCTCTTCTGCCCTTTGCCTGTGACTGGAGGTGGATGCAGGATTTTGAGGACACGCCGTGGTATGAAAGCGTGAGGCTTTACCGCCAGCGCTCCCCCGGGGAATGGGATGGTGTACTTGAGCGTGTTGAATCTGATCTTAAGGAATATGTTTCAACTGGAGTCATGCCCGGAATTGATGAAAAGTATTCATATAAAAAGACAGGTAAAGCCTAAAGAACAGGTAAAGGTTAAGGTTGAGGCTGAGGTAAAGGAAAAAGAAAAGATAAAGGTAGAGATAAAAGGCAGGTTAAGGTAGAGGAAAGGTAAATTTTTCTTGTATTTCTGTTTTTTTTCTTTACCTACACCTATACCTGTCTCTACACCGGTACCTGATTTTTACTGTCTTTCGATATGGCAAAGAAGATAAAATCTAAAGCAGATAAACCGCAAAATCTGGATGCAGCTTTTCAACATTTTCAATCCGGCAATTTCCAACAGGCTGGGGAGATATGCAGGCAGATACTGGAGAAAAATCCGAAAGAATCTGATGCATGGTATCTTCTTGGAATGATAGTGCGTAAGAGTGGGCAAAATAACACCGCTATCAATTATATCAGTAGAGCCATTCATCTAAATCCCGATAGGACTTTTTACTATTATGATATCGGGCTCTCTTTCTTTTTTGAAGGCAGGACAGACGAAGCAATAAATAACTTTTCAAAAGCTCTTGAATTGAAACCTGATCATG
>JBCKZY010000171.1:0-2187 GCA_038918635.1 Thermodesulfovibrionia bacterium
ACAAGCAATGATTTGAGTTTAATTCCAGAATTAGGAAGAGCTAAAAGAGATGCCTTGCTGCCGCACATAAAAGATCTCAATGAGCTGGCAAAAATCAATATAACATCTTTAATTAAAGGCAAAAAAACTATTATTCCTGGTATTGGGCCTGCTTCATTGGAGAAATTCCAAGCACGTGCAAAACTTCAAACCCAGAAAGGTTCATCGCCTTATTTAACAGACAAAGTAAATTTAACACCTTCAGATGTCGAATTATTTTTTGATATCGAAACTGATCCAATGAGAGATATCTGTTATCTACATGGATTTATTAAAAGAAAAAACCAAGATAACAGCACAGAGGAATTCTATTCGTTCTATGCGGATGAGCCAACTCCAGAGCAAGAAGAACAAGCTTTTAAAGACGCTATTAAATTTATTCAAGATTCACAACCATGCATGATTTACTATTACTCTAAATATGAACGCACTATATGGAGAAAACTTCAAAAACGTTATCCTGATATAGCTTCAGAGGAAGAAATAGAAGATATATTTTCATCTGAGCGTTCAGTAGATTTATATTATGATGTTGTGAAACCAAAAACAGAATGGCCTACTCGTGATTACTCAATTAAAACACTTGCATCATACCTTGGTTATTCATGGCGAGATTCAGACCCTTCTGGTGCGTCATCAATTGAATGGTATCATCGATGGGTTGAAAGCAAAGACGAAGCAATTAAAAATAGAATCCTGGAATACAATGAAGATGACTGTGTTGCAACCAGAGTCTTATTGGATGCTATAAGAAGTTTCTCTTAACTGATAACAACCTCTCTTCTTATGAGTAAAAATAAACCACCAGACCAACTCATTCGTGGGAATAAGTTTCATAAGAAAATACAGGAGGACTGGAAGAAAACAGCAGAAGGAGAAGTTAAACCGGAAAGAACTATTATCAAGCAAAGCGGACGAAAAGGAAGAGTAGATATATTTGTAGATGATGAAGACACTGAAGGTGTTATAGCGATTGTAGAAATTAAAGCTTCTGATTGGGACAAAATGACTGATACTGCAGTCCGTAGAAATGTTCGCCGGCAAATCAAACAAGTCTGGGATTATATTGAATCACAAATCAGCAAAGGGGAATATGTTAAAACAGGCGAAGGTAAAAGCGTATCTCCCGGTATCATTTTCCCAAAGAGACCTACAAATAAATCCCGCATGAAGCTCATTGAAGATCTATTTTTATGAAGAAGGAATTCCAGTCGTTTGGGATGATGAGTCAATAGAAGAATGCAAGAAAAGGAATATTAATTAACCTCATATCCCCTGCCTCTCATACTGAACCTTTGAAAATACTGGGTTCCGGCTACAGGATTGCCGGAATGACAGAATTGGAAGTTAATCATAAAATACCCCTATCCCCCCTTTACCAAAGTGGGGTAGCTAAGGAGATGTAATCTTCAGCACCAGAAACCTCTTCGTCCCCTCTTTTGCCGTGAACCGATCATCTGCCCTGTACCCTGCGACCCAGATAATATCCTCACCGCAGACAACTACAGGGACAGAGTCTCTTAACTCTCTGGGAACCTTCTCGTCAACAAAGAAATCCTGGAGCTTTTTTCTCCTGCCAAAGCCTGAAGGATAGAAGTAATCCCCCTCTCTTCTCATCCTGACCTGAAGGGGTGAGGTGAGACTGTCATAATCAAAAACAGAAGTATTACGATCATTAATTTCTATTGATTTATCAAGTAGTTGTGATGTTAAACTTAAACCTTTTTCATCAAGAAGTATCTCGCCGGGAACATCAATGTTACGGGCCTCCAGAACCGCTGGTTTCTCCCGGGTCAAGAGAAGTGTCGCATAACCCTTAACAGCCCTTATGCCTTTTGGAAGGTTTATCATGTCACCGCTAATGTTCTCATTTATAAGGCGGATAATGTCATCAATATGGACAAGTTCGATTCCCCTGTCAGCGCCTATCTCGCTCAACGCCCTTCTCAATATCCTCCTGAGTATAGCCCTGTCAATATTCAGCAGCGGCACAAGGAAGAGTTCTATTGAATCATCTGACTTTCTTGTAACTAGCCTCATCATCGTCTTTGTAGTGGCTATCTGGAGGTACTTCTCCTCTTCCCTGAGTATTTCAGCGGTTCTGTTTATACTGTCCGAAACAGTACTGATGAGACTGATTAGAGGAGC
>JBCKZY010000172.1:0-2186 GCA_038918635.1 Thermodesulfovibrionia bacterium
TATATGGCCAGACAATTGAGGATAGAGTATGAAGGAGCATTCTATCACGTAACTTCAAGAGGGAATCAGAAGGGAAAAATATTCTGGGAAGATGGAGACAGAAAGATGTTCAGAGAGATAATCAAGAGGACTAAGGAGAGATACAGATACTTTCTTCATGGTTATGTAATGATGAATAACCACTATCATCTACTTATTGAAACCCCCCATGCTAACCTGAAACAGATAATGCAGAACATAAATACCAGCTACACAGTCTATATAAACAGAACGAAGAAAAAATTCGGACACTTATTTCAGGGAAGATATAAATCATATATAGTTGACAAGGAGAGTTATTTAGTCGAGCTAAGTCGATATATACACTTAAACCCGGTTAGAGCCGGGATAGTAAATAAACCTGAAGACTACATATGGAGCAGTTACAGAGACTATTTACATAGAGGAGAAGAAGATTCAATTACCAATATGGATGACACTCTTTTCCTCTTTTCAAAGAGACGCAATGTTGCTGTAAAAAAGTATAAGGAGTTTATATCCGCAGGTATTACAGGAAACTCTCCTTTAGAGAATGCCGTCGGCAGCATTTTAGGAGATGAAGCATTTACTGAGAGAGCCGCTAGTCATATAAAAGTTTATCATGACAAATCCGAGATACCTGATATAAAAAGGATAAGGAAGAGACTTGAAATAAAGGATATCGTAAAGAGGATTGCGGATCATTATGACATTAACCCGGAGGATATACTCAGAAGAAAACAGGCAACAGTAAACCAGAGAAAAATTGCAATATATCTAAGCAAGATATTAAGCGGAAAAAAGAATGTTGAAGTTGGAAAGATATTTGGAATAACGGTGCAGGCAGTTACTAATGCTGTAAGAGATATTGAAAGAAGAAAAGATAAAGATAAAAAACTTAATAATTTAACAAGTTTAATTATGAAAAAAATTGAAGGGTAAAATGTATATTGTAGGTTTGACCCCAAAGATAACCGAACGGATAATAAAAGAAGGCCCGATAACATTCGAGGCCTTCATGGAGATGGCGCTCTACTATCCCGGGCTGGGCTACTACTCATCGACAAGATCCCCTGTAGGTCGTGAGGGTGATTTCTACACAAGCTCACACCTCCACCCTGTCTTCGGCGCGATGCTGGCAAGGCAGTTCATTGAGATGCGGGACATTATGGGAAGTCCTTCCGACTTCTGCGTGGTGGAGATCGGCGCGGGTGCAGGCTATCTATGCAAAGATATTCTCGATTACCTTGAGAGAGAAGACCTCCCCGGAGACTTTAAATACATCATAGTCGAGCAAAACCCCCTCATGAAACAGAAGCAGGAAAGCCTGTTAAGAGATTTCAGGGGAAAGGTGTCATGGGTAAAGTCACTGACAGAGCTTGATTCAATCAGGGGATGTATCGTATCAAACGAACTACTCGATGCCTTCCCGGTCCATATAGTTAAGATGAGAGGCGAACTTAACGAGGTACGCGTAGCCAGGGACAATAATGATTTTATATTTAAATATCAACCTGTTAGGTCTAAAGACGTAATTGATTACTTTAAGCAATTTATCGGAAAGCTTTCCGACGGATACAGGACTGAGATCAACCTGAAGGTTAAAAACTGGATAGGAGAAATATCGTCAATCTTATCAAGTGGATTTGTTCTGACCGTTGATTACGGTTACACGTCAAGCGAGTATTATACTGAGGAACGATCTGGGGGCACCCTGCTCTGCTTTCACAGGCATCAGGTTATTGAAGACCCGCTGCTGAATATAGGTGAACAGGATATAACGGCACATGTCAACTTTTCGTCATTGAGTACATGGGGCGAAGAGTCTGGTTTTAAGACCCTTGGATATTGTCCTCAAGGGACTTATCTTGTAGCGTCAGGGATTGATGAGATGATACAGGAGCTTTATCAAGACTCTTCGGATTATTCTTTTGAGGTCTCAAGGATCAAGAACCTGATACTGCCAGAGGGGATGGGGGAGTCTCATAAGGTGCTTATCCAGTATAAAGGTGAAGGTGTTCCGGAACTACGGGGGTTCTCTTTACGGAATCAGGTTAATAAGCTGTAATTACTCAGGTTCACGGTTCAAGAGTTCACGGTTAGAAAACAATAATTAAGTGGCTTTTATAAATTGCAACGTGCCAGCCGATATGGGTATTGGTCACTGA
>JBCKZY010000173.1:0-2084 GCA_038918635.1 Thermodesulfovibrionia bacterium
CCCTCTTTTCAACTGCAACAGCTGGTGCTCCCCTGCCAGCTAGGTATCCGGCTATTATCATTACTTCTGGATCTTTAATAACCCCGCCGGAATATTTAGCCATTCTCGTAATAGTTCTCTCCCATGCCTCGAGACTTTTGGTCTTATTCAGTGCACGCTCTAAAAGATGGCACTTGCCGCAGCGGTTTTCAAAGAGCTCCTTCCCTTCATGATTTGAAGCTGAAGCAACAGAAGCAGTAAAGATTACAGCTAATACAAGTAAAAACTTATTCATAAATGCCCCTCCCTCTAAGTAAAATCAAGAATATCATTTTAATAATAAAATAATTTGTGGAGTTTTCAAACAAACGGCACTTTTTGTCTTCAGTCAATATGATTTTGAGTTATATAATCCGTTGTTTCTCCCATAAAACCTTCGCCTGTCATCTCCATCGATTTTCCACAGCAAACGAGAGTCCCTGTTCCATCTTTAGCTACCACAACTTCATTTGTGCATACAACACATTTATATTTTTCTCCAGACCTTGTGGACATACAGAACACCTCCGCACTAGAATTATTATTATATAACAATTAAATCATATTTCATAACCATAATTGATTAATAGTTATTTAAAAGATCAGAATTATTATTTATTATATAATAACAATTAGTGTATTTTGTCATATTTTTGAAATCATTTTTTTCGGAAATATATTTATTATGCTGATTTAGCAATTTCTCCAAAAACAGATTAAGAAGACCACGCTGCTTTATATGAGAATTAAACAGGAAATTTACATGCAGAAGGCCCTGACACTCGCCAGAAAGGGAAATGGCAGAACAAGTCCAAACCCAATGGTAGGCGCTGTAATAATTAAGGGCAACAGAGTAATAGCATCGGATTATCATAGAAAATCAGGCTCGCCCCATGCAGAGATTCTTGCCCTCAAGAAGGCAGGAACAAAAGCCAGGGGAGCAACTATCTTCATTAATCTTGAACCATGCTGTCATACCGACAAGAAGACACCTCCCTGTACAAGTGCCATTATCAAATCAGGAATAAGGAAAGTGGTAGTTGCCATGATAGATCCAAATCCAAAGGTCGCGGGTAAGGGGTTAAAAGAACTTCGCCGGGCAGGGATAGAGACAGAAGCAGGGCTGATGGAGAATGAAGCAGGTAAACTGAACGAATCATTTATAAAGTTTATAACAAAGAAGAAACCTTTTATTACTTTAAAGATAGCCCAGAGCCTTGACGGAAAGATCGCGACAGCCGGGGGTGAATCAAAATGGATAACCGGCATCAAGGCACGTAGGTATGTACATAGACTGAGAAATGATACAGACGCTGTGCTTGTTGGAATAGGGACTGCCATTAAGGACAATCCATCCCTTGACTGCAGGTTAAGGGATGGTGTTAACCCTTACAGGATAGTTGTTGACAGTGACCTGAGCATCCCATTAAAGTCTAAGGTTTTGCAATATAATGACGGAAAGACTATCATTGCCACCACAAGAAAAGCAGGAAGCAGGAAGACAGAACTTATGCGCGAAAGCGGGCATACAGTACTGGTCATTAAGGACAATAAAGGCAGGGTCGATCTTAAAAGACTCGTAAAAGAACTCGCCATGCAGGATATTACAAGTATTATGATCGAGGGCGGGTCGTCTATTAATGCCTCTGCTCTCTCCAGCGGGATCGTAGATAAGGTCATTTTCTTCTGCGCGCCAAAGATAATAGGCGGTCTTGACGCCATCCCGTCGGTAGGAGGAATATCCCCGTCTTCTCTCAGCAAAATATTAAAAGTAAAAGACCTTCAGGTCGAAAAAGTGGGTGATGATTTCATGTTTGAAGGTTATATTTAACCCGCATATTACATAAAGGCGGCCCGCTTCGCCGAATCGAGGCCCGTTGCTTCGCCCCGAGGCCAGTGCTTCGCCCGAGGCGAGCGAGCGAGCAAACAATATTAATTTTTTCATTATAACAAGACATTATGCAGACAAAGTACATTGCAGGTGAAGTTACACATTGAGCCTATTCATTAACAGTTACTGAACCATCTTTAAAAATATCTCAACCACTTTTGAGTCAAAATGTGTT
>JBCKZY010000174.1:0-2084 GCA_038918635.1 Thermodesulfovibrionia bacterium
CAAGGTTCATTACCTTGTTCCACACCGCTACAAAATCGTGCAGGAACTTCTCCTGGGAGTCCTCACTTCCATAGACTTCCGCCAAGGCCCGGAGTTGGGAGTTCGAACCGAAGATGAGATCGACACGGGTGCCGGTCCACTTGACTTCGCCCGTTGCTCGATCACGACCCTCGAACATGTCATCGTCTTCTGATGTTGCCTTCCACGTCGTGCTCATGTCGAGCAGATTCACGAAGAAGTCATTGGTGAGCGTCTCTGTTCGCCTGGTGAAGACGCCGTGTTGGGACTGTCCGAAGTTGGCATTCAAAACGCGCATGCCGCCGACGAGAACCGTCATCTCAGGAGCGGTCAGCGTCAGCAATTGCGCCCGATCAATCAGAAGCTCCTCTGCCGATACGGAGTATTTGGCTTTGAGATAGTTACGGAACCCGTCTGCAGCCGGTTCAAGTACAGCGAATGCTTTCACAGCGGTTTGCTCCTGCGACGCATCCGTGCGTCCCGGCGTGAAGGGAACAGTCACATCGTGGCCGGCATTCTTTGTAGCCTGCTCGACACCTGCACATCCGCCAAGAACAATCAAGTCGGCGAGCGAAACCATCTTTCCGCCTGACTGCGTGCTGTTGAACTCCTTTTGGATTCCCTCAAGGGTCTGCAGCACAGTCTCCAGTTGGGCAGGATGGTTAACTTCCCAATCCTTCTGCGGGGCTAGACGAATGCGCGCCCCGTTCGCACCACCGCGCTTGTCGGAGCCGCGGAACGTGGATGCCGATGCCCAGGCGGTCGAGACCAATTGGGAGACAGACAGGCCCGATGCAAGGATCTTGCCCTTGAGGTCCGCGATGTCCTGCGCGTCGATCATCTCATGATCGACTGCGGGCACCGGGTCTTGCCAGATCAGTTCCTCTGCCGGGGCCTCTGCGCCGAGATAGCGCGAACGGGGGCCCATGTCTCGATGCGTCAGCTTGAACCACGCCCGTGCAAACGCGTCCGCGAACTCCTCCGGGTTCTCTTGGAAGCGTTTCGAGATCGGTCCATAGATCGGATCCATCCTCATGGCGAGGTCAGCGGTGGTCATTATGGGCGCGTGCCGTTTGGACGAATCGTGGGCATCCGGTACAGCGTTCGCTGCAGCCGGATCGGTCGGAATCCACTGGTAGGCTCCGGCGGGGCTTTTAACCAGATCCCAATCGTAACCGAACAGGGTGTCGAAATAGCCCATGTTCCACTGGGTCGGGGTCGGGGTCCAGGCCCCTTCGATGCCGCTGGAAATCGTATCACCGCCTTTGCCGCTGCCGAAACTGCTCTTCCAGCCGAGACCCTGCTCCTCGATACCGGCAGCCTCAGGTTCCGAACCGACAAGCGCCGCATCGCCAGCGCCGTGACATTTGCCGAATGTGTGTCCGCCGGCGACGAGAGCGACGGTTTCCTCATCGTTCATGCCCATGCGTCCGAAGGTCTCTCGAATGTCGCGGCCGGAGGCAACCGCACTTGGTTCGCCGTTAGGTCCTTCCGGGTTCACGTAGATCAGTCCCATCTGTACGGCGGCGAGGGGATTCTCGAGTTCCCGGTCACCGGAGTAGCGCTCGTTTTCGAGCCACTCGCGCTCAGTCCCCCAATAGACGTCCTCTTCCGGCTCCCAAATATCTTCGCGCCCGCCGCCGAAGCCGAAGGTCTTGAATCCCATCGACTCAAGCGCACAATTACCGGTGAGTATCATGAGATCGGCCCAGGAGATTTTGTTGCCGTATTTCTGCTTGATCGGCCAGAGCAGCCGGCGCGCCTTGTCGAGGTTCACATTGTCCGGCCAGCTGTTGAGGGGCGCAAAGCGTTGGTTGCCGGACCCCCCGCCCCCGCGGCCGTCACCGGTGCGATATGTGCCTGCACTATGCCACGCCATACGGATGAAGAGCCCGCCGTAGTGACCGTAATCGGCCGGCCACCAATCCTGCGAGTCGGTCATCAGCGTATAGAGGTCCTTCTTCAGGGCCTCCAGGTCGAGTTTCCTGAATTCCTCAGCGTAGTTGAACTCCTCGCCCATCGGGTTGCTCATGGGAGTGTTCTGATGAAGAATCTTGAGGTTCAAC